>DASXQQ010000230.1:0-20609 GCA_036507085.1 Piscinibacter sp.
CAGCACCATCGTTCGCGAGGGCGACGCGCTGCGCAGGATCGGCGAGAGCGCCGAGCTGTTCGACGACCACTCGCCACTGCAGCTCGGCGCCGCGGGCCGCTACCAGGGCGCCGCGTTCACGCTGGTCGGGCGGCTGCAGTACCGCACCAAGGACGGCACCTGGAACGAGTGGCATGCGCTGTTCGACAGCGGCAAGAGCGGCTGGCTGAGCGAAGACAACGGCCGCTATGTGTTCGCCTTCGACATCCCGCTGCCGGAACCCGTGCCGGGCGCCGACGGCCTGCGACCCGGCATGCAGCAGATCGTCGGCGGCGAGCCCTGGGTCGTCGCCTCCGTCAGCGCCGCGCGGCTGATCGCGGCGCAGGGCGAGCTGCCGCACCCGCCCAACACCGAGCGCGGCTTCGTCGTCGTCGACCTGCGCAGCCCGCGCGGCGAGGTGGCCACGCTCGACTACAGCGACCCGCGCTCGCCCGCCTGGTCGGTCGGGCGATCGGTGGCGATCAGCGAGCTCGCGATGACGGGCCTGGCCGACAGCGCCGAGAAGACCTTGACCGCGCGCGGCGTCGAATGCCCGAGCTGCGGCGCGGCGCTCGAAGTCAAGCTCGCGACCACGCAGTCCATCGTCTGCCACCAGTGCCATGCGGTGGTCGACGTATCGCAAGGCGTCGGCGCCGAGCTCGCGCACTACGCGCAGGACAACGGCAGCGAGCCGCAGATCCCGCTCGGCAGCACCGGCACGCTGGCGCTCGGCGGCAAGGAGGCGCTGCCGTGGCAGGTGGTCGGCTATGTGGAGCGCTGCGAGGTGGCTGACGCGTCGGACAACGAGCAGAGCTTCTGGCGCGAGTACCTGCTGTACCACCGGCGCGAGGGCTTCGCCTTTCTGGTCGACGCCGAAGACGGCTGGAGCTGGACCGCGACCATCACCGGCGTGCCGCAAGCGCGCGGCGACGACGTCACGTACGAGGGCGTTCTCTACCGCAAGCTCTACGACTACACCGGCCAGGTGACCTATGTGCTGGGCGAGTTCTACTGGCAGCTCACGCGCGACCAGCAGACGTTCAACACCGACTACGCCGGCACCGGCAGCGCGAGCGCGAAGCGGCTGAACCGCGAGCAGACCGGCAGCGGGGACACGCAGGAAATCGTCTGGTCGGCCGGCGAGACGCTCACCGCCGATGCGGTGCTGCGCGTCTTCAAGCTCGCGCCCGAGCAAGCAGCACTCAAGCGTGACGCCAGGCCGACCGCGTTCGACGGCTCCTCGCTGCTCGCCAAGCTGTTCTTCGCCGCCTTCGTGATCGCCGTGCTGCTGATGCTGACGCGCTGCGGCTCGAGCGCCAGCGACTGCAACGACTTGCGCAGCACGTATGGCGAGGCGTCGCAGGAATACCAGAGCTGTCTCGCCAGCAACCGAGGCAGCGGCGGCGGCTTTCGCACCGGCGGCGGATCGTTCGGCGGATTTTCCAGCGGCGGCGGCCACAAATAGCGCCACCCCTTCTCGCATCCACAAGGAGAGTCACCATGATGGGCATCGAATGGCTGAAACCCGGCGTCTTCTTCGGCTCGATCCTGTACGCGCTGATCGGCGTGTTCATGTTCTGGATCGCCTTCGTCGTCGTCGACAAGCTCACACCCTACAACCTGTGGGCCGAGATCATCGAAAAGAAGAACGTCGCGCTCGCGATCGTCGTCGGCGCGATGTGCATCGCGATCGGGCTGATCGTCGCGGCGGCGATCCACGGCTAGGGTCGCGCAGCGACCCTAGCCTTCGGCTGAATGCACCGCTCCCCCGGGCCCCCTCCGCGAGGGGGTTCCAGCATGGATGACATGCCGGCCGAGGGCCGGCAACACAACGCGAGCGAGGTGGCACTGCTCGTCTCGGTGTTCGTCGTCGCGGCCTGCGGGCTGGTCTACGAACTGGCCGCCGGCGCGCTCGCGAGCTACCTGCTCGGCGACTCGGTGCTGCAGTTCTCCACCGTCATCGGCAGCTACCTGTTCGCGATGGGCGTGGGCTCCTGGCTGTCGCGCTTTTTCGAGCGCCAGCTGGTCGCGCAGTTCCTGCGCATCGAGTTGCTCGTGGGGCTGGTCGGCGGGCTGATGCCGGCCGCGCTGTTCGCGCTGCACACGCTGGCCGCCGGAAGCTTTCGCGTGGCGCTGTACGCGCTGGTGTTCGCGGTCGGCGTGCTGGTGGGCCTGGAGATCCCGCTGGTGATGCGCATCCTCAAGCGCCACTTCAAGGAGCGCTATGCGCTGGGTCACCTGGTGTCGCAGGTGCTGACCTTCGACTACCTCGGCGCGCTCGCGGTGGCCATCGCCTTCCCGCTGCTGCTGGTGCCGCAGCTCGGGCTGATCCGCACCGGCGCGTTCTTCGGCCTGCTCAACGCCGCGGTCGCGGTGTGGGCGCTGTGGCTGTTTCGCGCCGAGCTGCGTCACCTCGCGGCGCATGCAGCGGCCTGCACGCTGACGGTCGCCGTGCTGGGCGGCGTGTTCGCCGGCGCCGAGCGCGTGAGCAGCTGGGCCGAGGACCACTTCTACGGCGAGCCCATCCTCTACAGCGAGACCAGCGCCTACCAGCGCGTCGTCGTCACCAATGGCCGCGCCGGTGTGCGGCTCTTCCTCAACGGCAACCTGCAGTTCCATTCGCGCGACGAGTACCGCTACCACGAGGCGCTGGTGCACCCGGCGATGGCCGCGCACGGTGCGCCGAAGCAGGTGTTGGTGCTCGGCGGCGGCGACGGCATGGCGGTGCGCGAAGTGCTCAAGCACCCGAGCGTCGAGCAGGTCACGCTGGTCGAGCTCGATCCGCACATCACGCGGCTGTTCGCCGAGCAACCTTTGCTGCGCCGGCTCAACGCCGATTCGCTGCACTCGCCCAAGCTGCGCATCGTCAACGCCGACGCGTTCAGCTGGCTCGAACAGAACGACGCCCGCTTCGACGTGATCGTCGTCGACTTCCCCGACCCGACCAACTTCTCCATCGGCAAGCTCTACACAACGAGCTTCTACCAGCTGCTCGACGAACACCTGAGCGCGAGCGGCTTCGCCGTCGTGCAGACCACCTCGCCGCTGGTCGCGCGCAAGAGCTTCTGGACCGTGGCGACGACGCTCGACGCGGTGGGCTTCACCGCCACGCCGTACCACGCGCATGTGCCGAGCTTCGGCGAATGGGGCTTCATCCTCGCGAGCCACCGACCCTATCGCAGGCCCACGGCGTTGCCGCCGGGACTGCGCTTTCTGAGCGTCGACGGCCTGCCCGCGCTGTTCGACTTTCCGCCCGACATGGCGCGCGTGCCGACCGAGGCCAACCGCCTGTCGAACCAGGTGCTGGTGCAGACCTACGAAGACGAGTGGGGCAAGGTTCATTGATGTTGAGCCGCCGCACGCTGCTCAGCGCGGCCGCGTCGGTGCCGTTCGCCGGCTGCCTGCATCCCGACGAAGCGAGCTATGCCGGCGGCTGGGTCGGCGCGTCGCACGAGCGCGGTCACCGCCTGCGCGAGGGCAAGAGCGGCCGCCTGCCGGCGCCGGCGGTGCAGCGCCGCGCCGGGGTGCTCGTGGTCGGCGCCGGCATCGCCGGCCTGGCCTGTGCGCGCGCGCTGACGCGCTCGGGCATCGACGACGTGCAGGTGTTCGAGCTCGAAGACAGCGCCGGCGGCAACAGCCGCGGTCACCGCATCGCCGGTATGGCCTGCCCGCTCGGCGCGCATTACCTTCCGTTGCCCGGCGAGCAGGCGACCGAGGTGATCGAATTGCTCGACGAGTTCGGCCTGCGCCGCATGGTTCACGGCCGGGCGGCGTATGACGAGCGCCACCTGTGCCACAGTCCGCAGGAGCGCCTGTTCATCGCCGGGCATTGGCACGAGGGCCTGCTGCCGCCGATCGACGCCCTGCCATCGGGGCAGCGTGCCGCCACGCTCGCGCAATACCAGCGCTTCGCCGGCGTCGTGGCGCGGCTCGGCCGCGGCAACGCATTCACCATTCCCACCGCGCGCGCCCATTGGCGGCCCGGACTCGACGCTCTCGACGCCACCGCGTTCGGACCCTGGCTGGACGCCCAGGGGTTCGACGCCCCCGCGCTGCGCTGGTACCTCGACTACTGCTGCCGCGACGACTACGGCGCCGGCGCGCACGAGGTGTCGGCCTGGGCCGGCCTGCACTACTTCGCGAGCCGCCATGGCTTTCATGCACCGGGCGGCGAGCGCGACGAACGCGACGGCCTCCTGACCTGGCCCGAGGGCAACGCCTGGCTGAGCTCGCGCCTGGCCGCACCGCTGCAGCAGCGCCTGCACAGCGGCCAGGTGGCGCTGCGTGTGGCCGAGGGCCGGCACGCGGTGGATGTCGATGTGTGGAACGTGCATGCGCAACAGGTCGAGCGCTGGACGGCGCCGCGGCTGGTGCTCGCCACGCCGCTGTTCGTCAGCGCGCGCCTGCTCGAATCGCCGTCGAGCGCATTGACCGACGCCGCCGCGCGGCTGCGCTACGCGCCCTGGCGGGTCGCCAACCTGCACCTGGACGCCGCACTCGACGACCACCCGGGTGCGCCGCCGTCCTGGGACAACGTCATCTACGGCAGCGCGAGCCTGGGCTATGTCGACGCGATGCACCAGAGCATGCGGCCGCACCCCGGCCCCACGGTGCTGACCGCGTACGCCTCATGGGGCGCGAACCCGGCCGATCGCGAGGCTCTGCTGACGCAGACCTGGGCCCGCGGCGCGGCGCGCGTCGTGGAGGAACTCGCGACGGTTCACCCGGACCTCCCGGCCAAGGTCCGCCAGATCGACCTGATGCGCTACGGCCACGCGATGAGCATTCCGGTGCCCGGCGTGCGAAGCAGCGCGGCGCTGCGGGCGCTGGCCGAGCAGCGCGGCCGCATCGTGTTCGCGCACAGCGACCTGTCGGCCTACTCGGTGTTCGAGGAGGCGCTGTTCCACGGTGTGCGTGCAGCGAGGGCCTGTTGCGCGCCCTCGCCCACCGACTTGAAGAAGAACGTCGTCGCGCACGGCGCGCCGTCGGGCGTCAGCGCGTAGTTCGGGATCTCGCCGACGCGCTGCCAGCCGGTACGCGCGTAGAGCCGCTCGGCGTCGCCGCCGGTCACGGAGTCGAGCACCAGCAGCGTCTTGCCTTCGTCGCGGGCCGTCGCATCGACAGCTTGCATCAGCCGGTGGGCGATGCCGCGCCGGCGCGCGCGCCGGTGCACCAGCATCTTCGCGACGTCGGCGCGGTGCGGCTGGTTCTCGGGTAGCGCGAGCATGAGTTGCACGGTGCCGACGATGCGGCCGTCGCCGTTCTCGGCAACCAGCAGCGCGCGCTCGCCGCGGGCCACGCCGTCGGCGACCGACTGCCAGAAGCGGGTCGCCTTGTGGGCCGTCATCGGCTGCATGAAACTCACCGACGCGCCGCCGTCGACGCAGTCGATCAGCACCTCGGCCAGCGCGATGACGGCGTCGGTCGCCTCGGCCGCGCTCAGTCGTCGCACGGTCACGCTCTCGCTCATCAGCTCCTCCTCGGGTTCATGGGGGGCAGGGTGGCCAGCGCCACCAGGTAGCGGGCGGCCTTGCGCCCCGGGTTGCGGTAGGCGATCGGCCGGTCGAGCTGCATCGCGAGGCAGTCGCCGGCCTCGAGCCGCCAGAGCGCCTCGCCCACCGTCAGCTCCATCACGCCGTCGATCATCCACACCTGCTGGTGGATCTCGACCTCGCGGGCCGCGCCGTCGTAGGCGACGCGCTTGCCGGGCGGGAAGATCACGTCGACGAGCTGGACCGGTGATCGGCAGGGGGGCGACAGGTTGCGCCGCACATAGCCCGACGCGGGGTCGGTCCACACCGGCTGCTCGGCCTGGCGCGCCATCGGTGACGGCGCCGAGCCGCGCGGCTCGTCTTCGAACAAGCTCGCCAGCGTGACGGCGAGGCCCGCGGCCAGCTTGTCGAGCACCGCGGCGGTCGGGCTGCTCAGGCCGCGCTCGATCAGCGAAATCATCGAGCGGCTCACGCCGCTGCGCTCGGCCAGGGCGTCGAGCGTGAAGCCGCGCGCGTCGCGAAGTTCGCGCACGCGGCAGGCGATGCGGGCGTTGATGTCCATGGATGCGGCCTCGGTCGACCGCATCCAGTTTACTGGAAATTGCTCGGCAATAAACTGGAATATCAGGCGACGGGGCCGATCATTCCCAGTGGCCCTTCACCCACACCCAGTCGTTGCCGGTAAAGCCCCAGTAACCCGGAACCCATCGGGCGCTCGGGTTGACCGCAGGCGGCGGGGACTCGTTCAGAGCGGGCGGCATCGGGCGGATCACGCCAGCGCGCCATTGGCCCGCTTCCCAGGTCCATTGCCCGTTGCTCCAGACGTAGTGGCCAGGCACCCAGCTGTAGCCGGTGGTTGCCGGCGCGGGCGGGGTCTGTTCCTGCGGGGCCGGCGGCGGCTGGACGATGGTCACGCGCTCGACGACCGAGGGCTGTTGGGCCACCGGTCGATCGCGCACGACTTCGCGTTCGGTCACCACCCGGGTCGAGCACGCGCCCAGCATCGAAGCGGCTGCGCCGAGGGAGACGAGTTTCCAGGCTGTGTTCATGGGACCTCCGTGTCATGGTCGCGGACAAGTCGCCGTTGGACCGCGCGCCGTCGGCCGAGGTTCGAGTCGCCGTGTAGGACGATGCCGCCACGCGATGAAGGAAATGGCTCACGGGCACCCGGTTTGCCACCCACCGCTACGGCACGGCCAGCGCTTTCCCGAACTGCCACAGCAGGAAGCTGTAGATGTCCGCGCGCTGGCTGAACCCCTGCCGCGCGGTGCTGCCCACCCCATGCCCGGCCTGCCCGTCCAGGCGCAACAGGATCGGGCGGCCACTGCTGCTCGCGGCTTGCAGACGGGCCGCGGCCTTCGCGCTGTGCCACACATCCACTCGCGGATCGTTCATGCCGTGGATCAGCAGCACCGCCGGGTAGGCCACGCCGTCCTTGATCTGGTGGTAGGTGCTCATGTCGAGCAGGGCGGCGAACTCCGACGGGTTCTTCACCGTGCCGAACTCCGACACGTTGGTCACGCCGTTGGCCGACTCTTCGGCGCGCACCGCGTCCAGCACGCCGACATCGAAGATCGCCGCGGCGAAGAGCTCGGGCGCGCTCGTCACGCTGCGGCCGACGAAGATGCCGCCGGCGCTGGTGCCCCAGATGCCGAGCGTCTTCGGCGAGGCGTAGCCTTGCTCGATGAGGTAGCGCGCGCAGGCCACACCGTCCTTCCAGGTGTTGGACTTGGTCGTCTTGAAGCCGGCGCGGTACCAGGCGTCGCCGTAGGCGCCGCTTCCGCGCACGTTGGCGTAGGCGATCACGCCGCCGCGCTCGAGCCAGGCAATGCTGCGCGCATCGAAGCCGGCGTCGAACGAGAAGCCGTAGGCGCCGTAGCCGATCAACAGCGTGGGGTTGCTGCCGTCGAGCACCAGGCCTTTCTTGTGCAGGATCGCCAGCGGTACCAGCGCGCCGTCATGGCTTGCGACCTTGACCTCGCTGATCTCGAGCGCCGGCGCGCCCGGCGGCATGCGCGCCTCGCGCAGGCCGGTGTCGGCGACGCCGGCCGGCCCGGTGGTGCGCATCACGCGCGGCGGCTCGGTCCACGAACTCGTCGAGAAGAACGTGTCCGGATGGACGTGCGCGGCGTCGGTCACGCCGAAGGCGCTGCCGGCCAGACTCGGCGCCACGTCGACGCCTTCGCCGCCGCCGTCGGCATAGCGCAGCACCCGGGTGGTGAAGCCCTCGCGCACGTCGGCATAGAGCGCATCGCGGCCAAGGCCGAAGCGCTCGAGCACGCCGGTCTTCGGCTCGGGCACCACCATGCGCGCGCGTTTCAGATCGGGCGCGGACAGGTCGAGCGCCACGATGCGTCCGCGCGGCGCGTCGGCGTAGGTGCGCAGGTACAGCGTGTCGCGGCGCAGCTCGACTTCGGTGATCTTGTCGTCGAAGCCGGAGATCTGGCGCCACGGAATCGACCGGGCCTTCAGCGCCGCCACCGGCGCGACGAACAGCTTGCCCTCGGGCAGCGTGGTGTCGGTGGTGCGCGCGACCATCGTGCGGCTGCTCGGGTCGAAGATCACGCCGGCCACGTCGAGCCGGTCGAGCTTCAGTGCGCGGTTCACCAGCGGCCCGAACAGCGCACGCGGCCGCGCGCCCGGCCTATCGATCCTCAGATGAAAGACCGTGCTGTCCATGTACTTCTCGGACTCGGGCGCACCGGCCACGTTCGCGCGGATCTGGTTGTAGGTCAGGCTCTTGCTGTCCGGCGCCCACGACACCAGCGACTCGGCCACGCGCGGAATCGGCCGTCCGATCGGCTTGCCGCTGCGCAGGTCCAGCAGGTAGAGCGACGCGTCTTCGGAGCCGCCAGCCGACACGCCGTAGGCGAGCGTGCGTCCGTCCCACGAGGGCGCGTAGTAGTTGATGGCGTGCGGCACGCCGCGCGCCTTGGCGAGCACGTCCGGATCGACCAGGACGCGCTCGGGGCCGGCCAGACCCACGCGCAGCATCAGCTTGAACTGCGCAACGCCGGCCTTGCGCTTGAGGTAGTAGATGCGCTCGCCGGGCATGCGCACGATGTCTCGCACCAGGTCGCCCGAGGCCTGCGCCAGTTCCTCGATGCGCGACTGCATCGCATCGCGCCCGGCAATGTGCGCCAGCTGCTCGGCCGCGTCGGCACCCTGCCCCTTCAGCCAGCGCTCGGTCTCGGGGTTGCGCAGGTCTTCGAAGGAGCGATACGGGTCATGGACCGTCACGCCATGAATCGCCTCGGCCACGTCGCGCACCGGCGCGATCGGCGGGGCGGCAAGCGCTGCCGCGCTGCACACGAGCAGCGCGTGCGCGGTGAACGCTGTGAGGCGCGCGATTCCGTTGAGCATGGGCATCCTTTCGGGGACGCCATCATCGCGCAGAAAAGGACGCTCAGGACTTCTTCGGGTGATCGAACGACGCCTTGTCGGGCAGGACCTGGCCGACCTGCGACCAGGACTTGGCGTCGACCCTGAATTCGGCGACGGCACAGGTCGGCATGTCGATGATCTCGCTGGCAAAGCGGTGCGCGAGGTCGCTCATCTCGGGGTTGTGGCCGACGAGCATCACGCTCTTCAGCGTGTCGTCTAGCGCGTGAATGACGCCGAGCAGCTCATCGGCCTGGCTGGCATACAGCCGGTCGTTCAGCGCGATGTCCCCGAGCTTGTAGCGGAGCGCCTTGGCGATGAGCTGCGCCGTCGCGAGCGCGCGCAGCGCCGGGCTGGAGACGATCAGGTCGAGCTTGGCGCCGCGCTCGGCCAGGCGCCGGCCCATCTTCGGCGCGTCGCGCTCGCCGCGCTCGTCCAGCGGCCGGTCCTTGTCGGCCATCGGGACGTCCTTGTCGGCCATCGGGACGTCCTTGCTCGACTTGGCGTGGCGAACGAGATAGAGCGTTTTCATACCGGCAGTGTAGGCAAGCGGCGTGCCTTCTTCACCCCCGCATCAAGGCCTCGATGTCTTCGGCCTCCACCGGCACGCCGCGGCTGATCAATTCGCAGCCGCTCGCCGTGACCACCGCATCGTCCTCGATGCGGATGCCGATGTTCCAGAAGCGCTCGGGCACGCCGTCGGCCGGTCGCACGTACAGGCCCGGCTCGAGCGTCACCACCATGCCCGGCCGCAGGATGCGCGAGGGCTTCTTCACCACCTTGCCGCCGAGTCCGTCGGCTTGCTCGAACGGCGCCTCGCCGAGCGACAGGTAATTGCCGACGTCGTGCACGTCGCGACCGATCCAGTGGCCGGTGCCGTGCATGTAGAACTGGCGGTAGGCGGTCGATTCGACCACCGCGTCGACATCGCCGACCTTGGCGCGGTCGAGCAGGCCGCTGTCGAGCATGCCCTGCGCGAGCACGCGCACCGCCGCGTGGTGGGCGTCGCGCTGGCGCGCGCCGGGCTTGGTCATGTCCACCGCCGCCTGCTGCGCGGCGAGCACGATGTCGTAGAGCTCGCGCTGCGCGCTGGTGAAGCGGCCGTCGGCGGGGAAGGTGCGGGTCACGTCGCTCGCGTAGCCGTCGAATTCGCAGCCGGCGTCGATCAGGCACAGCTGGCCGGGACGCAGTTCGGCGTCGCCGGCGGCGTAGTGCAGCACGCAGGCGTTGGCGCCGGCGGCGACGATGCTGGTGTAGGCGGGGCTCTGCGCGCCGTGGCGGCGGAACTCGTGCAGCAGCTCGGCTTCGATCTCGTATTCGCGCACGCTTGCCGCGCCGCCGCGCAGGCGCGCGGCGCAGTAGCGCATCGCGCGCACATGGGCGTTCGCCGAGATGCCGGCGGCGCGCCGCATCGTCGCGATCTCGTCGTCGTCCTTGACGAGGCGCAGCTCGTCGAGCAGGACGTTGAGGTCGCGCTGCGCCGACGGGCACTCGAGACCCAGGCGGCTGCGCCCGCGCAGCACCGCGAGCCAGCCCTCGAGGCGCGCCGGCAGCTCGGCATGCAGGCCGAACGGGAACCAGACCGTGCCCTGGTTGGCGAGCAGCTGCGGCAGCTTCTCGTCGAGCAGCGCGATCGGGAACGCCTCGTCGACACCGAGCGCCGCGGGTGCCGCGTCGGGGCCGAGCCGGATACCGTCCCAGATTTCGCGCTCCACGTCCTTCGGGCGGCAGAACAAGGTGCTGCGCCCGTCGCTCGCGATCACCAGCCAGGCTTGCGGTTCGGCAAAGCCGCTCAGGTAGTGGAAGTGGCTGTCGAAGCGGTAGGGAAAGTCGCTGTCGCCGTTGCGCAGCCGCTCCGGCGCGGTCGGCAGCACCGCGATGCCGCCGCCGTGCTCGGCCATGCACTGCGCGAGGCGTGCGCGGCGTTGGGCGAAAGCGGAGGGAGCGGGGTCGGCGAGGTCGCGCAGCAGGGCATTCATCGGCCCATTGTCACACCGGCTGTGTCCTTGCCACCCGTGCTAAGCCGTCCTTCGGACGGCATGCTTTAACGCACAGCTCCCCCGCGCCCCCTCCGAGAGGGGGCTCCATTGTTGGACCGCTCTCCCCAGCCCCTCTCCGCGAGAGGGGCTCCAGCTTGTTTGACGAGCCGGCCTTCGGCCGGCCCACCCTTCGCGAAGTGGGTGACGGCGAAGGCGCTGCGCGACATGCGAGGTGTTGCCGGCCGCAAGGTCGGCTGGTCAAACAAGCTGGAGCCCTCCTCGCGGAGGAGGGCTGGGTGGTGTCGTCGAACATGCGGGAGCCCCCTCTCGGAGGGGGCGCGGGGGAGTCGTGTGGTAAGTCATGCCGTCCGAAGGACGGCCTCAACGCCGATCAACGCCACACCCGCCTTCTCAATCCACGCTACCGGCTCTTCACCGCCGGTGGCACGTCGGGCGCGAGCGCGTCCTTGCGCAGGCGGCGCAGTTCGCGGCGAATTTCGGCGTCGGCCTTGGCCGGATCGTTGGCCGCTGCCTGGGCCGCGGCCGTGGCCTCGCTCTCCGAGCGCTGCAACGCCTGCCGGTCGGCAAGCTGCTGCAGGCGCAGGCGCAGATGGTTGGCGACGCCCTCCACATCGTCGAGGCCCTGGTAGGCATCGGTCTTGGGCAGCGCGACGACGCGCTTGTCGGCCATGCGCACCAGCAGCCGCGCGAGCCGGTTGTGGGTACCGTGGCGCAGGGTGAAGCCGCCGACCTCGGTTTCTTGTACCGTCACATCGCGGATGTTTTCGATCAGGATCTGGTGCACCGTGCTGCCGAAGCCGCGCTGGAACCACAGGTGGTTCGCGCTCGAGGCCACGCGCTCCCAGTGCAGCAGGTCGAGCGCCACCGCGGCGGCGAGCGCCAGCACGCCGAGGCCATGGAACCAGCCCCAGCCGGTGGCCAGACCGAGCCAGAACAGCGCGCCGGCGCCGAAGGCGATGGCGACGATCTGGGTCATCTGCGGGTCGGCCGTGTGGTAGACGCGGCGCTCGTAGGTGAAAGCTTCGGGCTCGCCGGTGGCCAGCGGCGACGACGCCCACAGGATCGCCTTCACGGCGCGGTCGATCAGTGCATGCGCCGCGGCAGCGAGCGCCAGCAGGAACGGCAAAGCCAGGATCAGCGTCAGGATCTTCACATCCGCCACCATAGCCCAAGCACACCCTCGATGAGAAGGCATTTGTTGGGGCGCTTGACCCTTCGCGCGTACCAGCGGCGCGCTGTGCCGGCTGAACGGTTGGGTCGCGCCTGGCTAAGATGCATCGCTTACTTTTTCTCACGAGGCGTGGACCATGAACTACCGACGACTGGGCCGCAGCGGCCTGCAGGTGAGCGAGCTGTCGCTGGGCTCCTGGGTGACGTACCACAACCAGGTCGACGAGAGCGCGGCCCGGGAGATGCTGGCCGCGGCCTGCGACGCCGGGGTGAACTTCTTCGACAACGCCGAGGCCTACGCCGGCGGCAAGAGCGAAGAGGTGATGGGCGCGGCGATCCGCGCGCTGAAGTGGCCGCGCCTGAACTACATCGTGTCGACCAAGTTCTTCTGGGGCCTCGACCGCGAAGGCCATGCGACGAACCGCCGCGACACGCTGAATCGCAAGTACCTCACGCAGGCGATCGACGGCTCGCTGAAGCGCTTCGGCCTCGACTTCATCGACCTCGTCTACTGCCACCGCCCCGACCCGAAGACGCCGGTCGAGGAGACGGTTTGGGCGATGAGCGACATGATCACCCGCGGCAAGGCGCTGTACTGGGGGACCAGCGAATGGAGCGCGGACGACATCCGCGCCGCCTGGGACATCGCCGACAAGCACCACCTGCACAAGCCGGTGGTGGAGCAGCCGCAGTACCACCTGTTCCACCGCAAGCGGGTCGAAGAGGAATACGCGCGGCTCTATGACGACATCGGCCTCGGCCTCACCACCTGGAGCCCGCTCGCCAGCGGCCTGCTCACCGGCAAGTACAAGGCCGGCGTGCCGCAGGGCAGCCGCGGCGCGCTGGAGAACATGGGCTTCCTGGTGAAGAACCTGACCGATGCGCAGAAGAACGCGGCGGTCGCGCGGCTCGAAGGCGTGGCCGCCGAACTCGGCTGCAGCGTCGCGCAGCTCGCGATCGCCTGGGTGGCACGCAACCCGCGTGTCAGCACCGTCATCACCGGCGCGTCGAAGCTGAGCCAGCTGCAGAGCAATCTCGCCGCGACGGAGGTGATTGCGAAACTGACGCCGTCGGTGCTGGCGCAGATCGACGAGATCACGCTGCCGCTCGCGGGGTGAACGGCCCCCCAGTCGCTTCGCTCCTGCCCCCGAGGGGCGCCACCCGTCGGACCGGCAAAGCCGGATCCTCGGGCGTGGCTGGATGGGTCGCACTCGCTTCGCTTGTGCTCCGGTAGCCGTTCCCGTTTGCCGGGCGTATCCTCATGACTCGTGTCAGGAGCGCGCCGCATGAGTTCCGGTTCCGCTGGCCATCCACCGGGGGCGAAGCACATTCGCCTCACGTCCCACCCCGGCCAGGGGGTGGCCGGCGCCCCCGCGATCCATTGGGGTGCAGCGAGCGCGGCCGAGCGCGGGCCGGTGGTCGGCACCACCGTCAGCCGCAGCCAGCGCAACGTGATCGGCAGCCACTCGGGCTCGTACGGCGTCTACCGCGCGCTCGCCGTGGCCGCCGGCAACCTGGAGCGCGGCCACCGCGCCGACCTCACCAATACCGCCCCCACCGACCTGATCGGGCCGTACCTGCCGTGGGGCGACCCGACGAAGATCGTCTCGATCGACCCCTGGGGCGCGGCGGTGGCCGACGTGTTCGCCGACTTCATCGCGCAGGGCTATGACATCCGCCCGACGATCGCGGTGACCAAGGCGCACATCCACCTGCCCGAGGTGCGCCAGGCCATCGCCTTCTTGCGCCTGCAGGCCGACGGCAAAGTGCTGCTCGACGACGGCTCGGCGGTGGTCACCAAGGTCGCGATCGAGCCGGTGTGGTGGCTGCCCGGCGTCGCCAAACGCTTCCATGTCAGCGAGGCCGACCTGCGGCGCGCGCTGTTCGAGGAAACTGGCGGCATGTACCCCGAGCTCGTGACGCGCAGCGACCTCGAGGTCTTCCTGCCGCCGATCGGCGGGCAGACGCTGTACATCTTCGGCAACCCGCGCGACCTCGCCGACCCGGCGGTCACGCTGACCGCGCGGGTGCACGACGAGTGCAACGGCTCCGACGTGTTCGGCTCCGACATCTGCACCTGCCGGCCCTACCTCACGCACGCGATCGAGGAATGCATCAAGGGCGCGCAGGCCGGCGGCGTCGGCCTCATCGCCTACAGCCGCAAGGAAGGCCGCGCGCTCGGCGAGGTGACCAAGTTCCTGGTCTACAACGCACGCAAGCGGCAGGTCGGCGGCGACAGCGCCGACAAGTATTTCCTGCGCACCGAGTGCGTCGCCGGCGTGCAGGACATGCGCTTCCAGGAGCTGATGCCCGACGTGCTGCACTGGCTCGGTATCCAGAAAATCCACCGGCTGGTGTCGATGAGCAACGACAAGTTCGACGCGATCACCGGCAGCGGCATCGAGGTCGGCGAGCGGGTGAAGATCCCCGACGCGCTGGTGCCGGCCGATGCGCGGGTCGAGATCGAGGCGAAGATCGCCGCCGGCTACTTCACCACCGGTGCGGTGCCCGACGAGATCCAGCTCGCGACGGTGAAAGGGCGCGGCCTTGAATAGCCACTCGATCGACGAGGCGCTGCGCGTGCTGCGCGCGCCGGCCACGATTCGCGAGCGCTGCGAATCGATCACCGCGGCAGTGAGCGACGGGCGCTCGGCGCACTTCACGCTCGATCGCTCGCGCCTGCCGGCGCTCGCGCAGCGCGTCGCCCGGCTGACGCGCGAGCGCTATCCGGACCTGAAGATTCCGCTCCACAGCCGCTGGCGCCATTTCGAGGCCGGCGGCGTCGATCGCAAGGGCGAGCTCGACGCGGCGCTGGCCGGTCGCACCGCGACGGGCATGGCGCGCGCACACATCGACCTCACGCTCGTGAGCGTGCTGCTCGACGGCGGCGCGGGGCCCGCCTGGCGCTATGTCGAACGGGGGACGGCCTACCGCCGCTCCGAGGGCCTGGCGGTGGCGAGCCTGCGCGCCTTCATGGCCGGGCGTTTCTCGTCCGACGCCGGCGACCCGTGCCGGGTCGACGCGGCGGCGCTGCTGCGGCTCGATGCCGCCGCGCTGGCCGACATGCTGCAGGTCAGCGACAGCAACCCGATCGTCGGGCTGGAGGGCCGCGCCGCGCTGCTGCGCCGCCTCGGCGTCGCGCTGCGCGCCCAGCCGCACCTGTTCACCTCCATCGGCCAGCCGGGCCATCTGTTCGATGCGCTGACGCACCACCCGCATGCGCCGCGATTGCGCCATCACCACCCGGCCCCGTCGGCGTCGCGCCACCACGTGAGCGCGACGCGCATCCTCGGCGCCTTGCTCGACGCGTTCAGCGGCATCTGGCCGAGCGGCCAGACCTTGCACGAGGCGCCGCTCGGCGACGTCTGGCGCCACCCGGCGGCCGGCGGCGAAGCCTTGAGCGCCGGCTGGGTGCCGTTTCACAAGCTGTCGCAGTGGCTCACCTATTCGCTGCTCGAGCCCTTCCAGTGGGGCGGCGCGCAGGTCACCGGGCTCGAGGAGCTGACCGGCCTGCCCGAGTACCGCAACGGCGGGCTGCTGCTCGACGGCGATGTCATCGTGCCGCGCGATGCGGGCTTCGCCACACAGGTCTACACGCCGGCCGATGAGTGGGTGATCGAGTGGCGCGCACTGACCGTCAGCCTGCTCGACGAGCTGGCGCCGCTGGTGCGCGGCGAACTCGGCGCGACAGCCGACGCCTTGCCGCTCGCCTGCATCCTCGAAGGCGGCACCTGGGCGGCCGGGCGGCAGATCGCGCTGGAGCGGCGCGAGGGCGGCCCGCCGCCGGTGCGCATCGACAGCGACGGCACGGTGTTCTGAGGAGCCACGCGACTCCCCTGCGCCCATCGATGACCTCCGCAAGCGCACAACCCGTGACCATCGTCGTCGACGCGGCGCAGTCGGTGTCGGGCTTGCTGCAGGCGCCGCCGGCGGCGCGCGCCTGCTATGTGCTGGCGCACGGAGCCGGCGCGGGCATGGACCACCCGTTCATGGCAGCGATGGCCGACGGACTGGCCGATCGCGGCATCGCCACCTTGCGCTACCAGTTCCCCTCCATGGAGCGCGGCTCCAGGCGGCCGGACAGTCCCCGCGTCGCGCAGGCCGCGGTCCGCGCGGCGGTGGTGCAGGCGGCGCGCCTGCTGCCCCAGCGTCCGCTGGTCGCCGGCGGCAAATCGTTCGGCGGCCGCATGACCTCGCAGGCCCAGGCCGACGCGCCCCTGCCCGGCGTGCTGGGCCTCGCGTTCCTCGGCTTCCCGCTGCATCCGCCGGGCAAGCCGGCGGACGAGCGCGGCCAGCACCTCTTCGGGGTCCGAACGCCGATGCTGTTCCTGCAAGGCACGCGCGACGAACTGGCGGACGCGCCGTTGCTGCAGTCGCTCGCCACGCAACTGGGCGAGCGCGCCACGCTGAAATGGTTCGAGGATGCCGATCATTCGTTCCATGTGCCGGCTCGCAGCGGACGCAAAGATGCCGATGTGAGAACCGAGTTGCTGGATGCGCTGGCGCACTGGATCGAGTCGGTGACTGCCGGCGCCGGGTCTGCCTGAACGACGATGGCCGATCGCGCCGCGCCTGCTGCGAAGCCGCTTCAGCGCTATTCGGCCAAGCGCAACTTCGAGCTCACGCCGGAGCCCCAGGCGGCTCGCGCGAGGAAAGGGAAAGCCCTGTCCTTCGTCGTCCAGAAACACTGGGCCTCGCGACTGCACTACGACTTCCGGCTGGAGCTCGACGGCGTGCTGCTCAGCTGGGCGGTCCCCAAGGGGCCGAGCTTCGATCCGCAGGACAAGCGCATGGCCATCCACGTCGAGGACCACCCGGTGTCCTACGGCGGCTTCGAAGGCACCATCCCGCCCCGGCAATACGGCGCCGGCACGGTCATCGTCTGGGATCGCGGCACCTGGGAGCCGGAGGGCGATCCGCGTGAGGGTCTGGCCCAAGGCAAGCTGCTCTTCAAACTGCATGGCGAGAAACTGGCCGGCTTGTGGGAGCTGGTGCGCATCGCCAAGCCGGGCGAGAAGCAGGACCCGTGGATCCTCTTCAAGAAACGCGACGAATGGGCGCGGCCGCTCGCCGAGTACGACGTGATCGCCGCCTTGCCCGACAGCGTCGTCGCCAAGCCGCTCGGCCCGGTCGAGCAACGTGCGCCGCGGGGCGCCGCGCGAGCCGCGCCATCACCTGCGGCGCTCGCGCCCGCCGATCTGCCTGGCGCCGTCGCGGGCGAGCTGCCGGCAACACTGGCGCCGCAACTGGCCACGCGGGCCAGCAGCGTGCCAAGCCGCGGGGAGTGGCGCTGCGAGCTGAAACTGGACGGCTATCGCCTGCTCGCCCGCATCGAGGACGGTCGCGCCCGGCTCTTCACCCGCGCCGGCAACGACTGGACCGAACGGATGAAGCCGCTCGCCGCCGCGGTCGAGGCGCTTGGCGTTCGATCGGCCTGGCTCGACGGCGAAATCGTCGTGCTTGGCGAGCAGGGCACGCCCGACTTCAACGCCTTGCAGAACGCGTTCGATGCCTCGCGCACCGGCGCCATCGTCTACTTCCTGTTCGACGTTCCGTACTTCGAAGGCCATGACCTGCGCCAGGTGCCGCTGCACGCGCGGCGTGCGCTGCTGCGGCAGCTCGTCGACACCCGAGGCGGCGAGCCGCTGCGCTTCAGCGCCGACTTCGCGGCCGACCCCGCGAGCATCCTCGAATCGGCCCGCGCCCTCGGGCTCGAAGGCATTGTCGCCAAGCGCGCGGACTCGCCGTATGTCTCGCAGCGCACCGACACCTGGCTCAAGCTCAAGTGCAGCGAGCGGCAGGAGTTCGTCATCGGCGGCTTCATCGAGCGGGAGGGCTCGAGCGCCGAAGTCGGCAGCCTGCTGCTCGGCGTTCACGACGAGCGCGGCACGCTGCGCTACGTGGGCAACGTGGGCACCGGCTGGAACGCGGCGACCGGCGCGGACTTGCGACAGCGCCTGGCGACGCTCGAGGTGAGCGAAAGTCCCTTCGAGCCCGGCAGCGTCACGCCGGGGCGCTGGACCCGGCGCGCGGCCGGCGCCGAGCGCTGGGTCGCTCCGCAGTTGGTGGCGGAAGTCCGCTTCGCGGACTGGACACCCGACGGCCGCGTGCGCCACGCGACGTTCCAGGGTCTGCGCATCGACAAGCCGGCTCGCAGCGTCACGCGAGAAACCGTCTCGCGCACCGTGGCCAATCGGGTCGGCGCGGTGAAGGTGTCCAACCCCGATCGCGTCATCGATCCGTCGACCGGGCTGAAGAAGCTGGACCTGGTGCGCTACTACGAGAGCGTCGCCGACTGGATGCTGCCGCACCTGCAGGGTCGGCCCGTCTCGCTGGTGCGCGGCCCGACCGGCATCACCGGCGAGTTGTTCTTCCAGAAGCACGACGACGCGCTGAGCATCGTGGGCCTGCGCCCTCTGGACGCCGCGCTGTGGCCGGGCCACCCGGCGCTGCTCGAGGTCGCGAGCGTCGAGGCGATGGTCAGCGCCGCCCAGATGAACGTCATCGAGTTCCACACCTGGAACTCGACCACGAAGAAGATCGACAAGCCCGACCGCATGGTGTTCGACCTCGACCCGGGCGAAGGTGTCGCCTGGACCCGGGTGCAGGAAGCTGCGACGCTGACCCACGCGCTGCTGAGCGAGCTCGGCCTGCAGAGCTGGCTCAAGACCAGCGGCGGTAAGGGCCTGCACATCGTCGTGCCGCTCGCGCCTCGGCTCGACTACGACACGGTCAAGGACTTCTCGCAAGCGGTGGTGCAGCACCTTGCGAAGACCATTCCGTCGCGCTTCGTCGCCAAGAGCGGTGCAGCCAACCGCGTGGGCAAGGTCTTCGTCGACTACCTGCGCAACGGGTTCGGCGCCACCACGGCGGCGGCGTTCTCCGCCCGCGCCCGGCCGGGCCTCGGCGTGTCGATGCCGGTCTCCTGGGAGCAGCTGCCCGCGCTCAAGAGCGGCGCGCAGTGGACGATTGCCACGGCGCGCGAATACCTCTCGTTTCAGACGAACGACCCGTGGGCGGCGTACTGGACGACCAGGCAGACGCTGACCCGTGCGATGAAGGTACTGGGTCTGCGCTTGTAGGGTGGGCTTCAGCCCACGCGTTTGTTCGCGCGCGGGACGCGTGGGCTGAAGCCCACCCTACGAGCCGGCTGCCGGCCGCCCAGGTGCAAGCACGCGGATTTCGCAGTAACCTGCCGCCTCCGACCCATTTCAACGGGGTGTTCCATGGCCGCTCGTTCCATCGCGTCCCTGTCGCTCAGCTTCGGTCTCGTGTCGATCCCGGTCAAGGTGTATTCGGCCACCGAGAGCGCGGCGAGCGTCAGCTTCAACCTGCTGCACAACTGCGGCTCGCGCGTCAAGCAGCAGTACCTGTGCATCAAGGAAAGCATTCCGGTCGAGCGCGCCGACATGGTCAAGGGCTACGAGTTCGAGAAGGACCGCTACGTGATGTTCACGCCGGCGGAGCTGAAGGCGATGGAAGAGGCCCCGCGATCGACGATCGACATCGTCTCCTTCATCCCGCTGGCCGCGGTCGACCCGATCTACTACGACAAGGCCTATTACCTCGCACCCGACAAGCGCGGCGCCAAGCCCTACGGGCTGCTGCTCGAAGCAATGCGCGAGAGCGGCCGCTGCGCCCTCGCCCGCTGGGCCTGGAAGGGCAAGCAGTACGTGGTGCAGGTTCGCCCGGGCGAGGACGGGCTCGTCCTGCAGCAGCTGCTGTACGCCGAAGAGGTGCGTTCGATGAAGGAGCTCGGCATCGAGACGGCCGAGATCCACAAGCCCGAGCTGCAGCTCGCCTTGCAGCTCATCGAGCAGATCTCGGAGGACAGCTACGACCCGGCGGCGTTCGAAGACGAGGAGAAGAAGCGCATCCTGGCCGCGATCGACGACAAGATCGCCGGCAAGCAGATCGTGGTGACCGAAGGCCAGGAGCCGACCGGCGGCGCCCAGGTGATCGATCTGGTGGACGCGCTGCGCGCGAGCCTCGCGCCGCGCAAAGCTGCGGCCAAGGCGGCGCCGACGCCCGTCGCGCCAGCGGTGGCGGAGGTGAAGGAGCGCAAGGCGGCGAAACGTGCCGGCGCCGCCGCCCCCGTGCCGGCGGCGGTGGAGCAGCCTGCGGCGCGCGCCCGCGCGAGGAAGTGACCCGCCAGCGGCCTGTCCACCCTGATGCAGACCTACACCCTGAGCGGCATCCAGTCGATGCTCGGCCTGTCGAGGGCCGTCATCACGGGCCTCGTCGCCGCAGGCTTCGTGACGCCGAGCCGCGGCAAGCGGCGCGAGTACCGCTTCAGCTTCCAGGACGTGGTGCTGCTGCGCACCGCATACAGCCTGCAGGCGGCGCAGATCCCGCCGCGCCGCATCCTTCGATCGCTCAAGCGGCTGAAGGCGACGCTGCCGAGCGAACTGCCCTTGACCGGGCTGCGCATCGCCGCGGTGGGAAACGACATCGCCGTGCGCGAAGGCGGCATGCAATGGGACGCCGAGTCGGGCCAGTTGCTGATCGACTTCGAGGTCAAGCCGGTGCAAGGCAGCGTGAGCTTCCT
>DASXQQ010000231.1:0-16398 GCA_036507085.1 Piscinibacter sp.
TGGCCAGCACCTCGGCGTCTTCGCCCGCGCCAACGCGTGGACCGACTTCACGCTGCGCAGCCGCAGCGTGCCGTACGGCAACTATCCCAACGGTTTCACGCCCGACGCCAAGCTGTCGGACGAGGGGCTGCATCGCGGTGCGAAGTTCGACGGCATCGAACTGCGCGACGCCTACCTCTATGGCGATACCGACATTGCCGGAAAACGCCTCGACGCGCGCCTGGGCCGCCAGGTGCTCGCCTGGGGGACCTCGCAATTCCTCGCCGGCGGCATCAACTCGGCTATCAACCCGCAGGACTACGCCGCGCAGGTGCGCCCCGGTGCGCTGCCGGCCGAAAGCAAGGTGCCCGTGGGCATGCTCGATCTGCGCGCCACGCTCGACGCGCGCTGGAGCGCCGAAGCGTTCGCGGCTTTCGAGTCGCGGCAGCACGAGTTTCCCGCCTGCGGCACCTTCTTCGACGTGGCCTCGCTCGTGCCGCACGGGTGCAAGTTCACCGGCGCCATTCCCGCGCCCATCCCGAACACGCCGGTCTCGACCATCGCCTCGCTCACCGAGCAGAGCATCCTGCAAAGCGGCTTCTACCTGCACCGCAACGACGACGTGCCTGCGAAGAAGGGCGGGCAGTTCGGCCTTGCGCTGCGCTTCAAGGCCGCTTCGATCGCGACCGACTTCGGCGCCTACGCGATGAACACGCACAGCGCGCAACCGTATTTCCGGCTCACGGTGGAGAACGTCAACGGCGCCACGCTGCCGGCGGGCCTGGCCGGTGGCCTGCAGCGCCTGACGGATCCCAACGGCCTGCGCTACTCGACGGTGTTCGCCGAGAACATCCGCCTCTACGGCCTGAGCTTCGACACGAAGCTCGGCCCCACGGCCAACGTCTACGGAGAACTCGCGCACCGGCCCAACCAGCCGCTGTCGATGAACTCCAACGATCTGCTCAATGGCTTCCTGCTGCGCGCGCCGACGGCTTTGCTGCAACTGCAGAAGAACATCCTCGCCATTCCGGCGGGCGGCAGCTTCGACGGCTTCGACCGCTTCGGCGTGACCACGCTGAACCTCGGCGGCAACAAGGTGTGGCCCAAGGCGATGGGCGCAGAGCGCGTGGTGCTCTCGGGCGAGCTGGGATGGAGCCACGTGGCGGGACTGCCCGACCCGCAGGTCATGCGCTATGGCCGCCCGCTCTCCTACGGTACCGCGCCCTGGCTCGTCAACGGCACGCTTTCACCTTGCTCGGAGGCGGCGCCCGGCCTCTCGGGCGTGACGGGCAAGACCTGCACCACGGACGGCTTCATCACGCCGGACGCCTGGGGCGTGCGCGTGCGCGCCGCCGCAAGCTATGCCAACGCGCTCGCGGGTGCCACCCTCACGCCATCCCTGCTGGTGGCGAAAGACGTGCACGGCTATTCCTACGACGGCACGTTCTCCAAGGGACGGAGCGTGGTGCGCGTGGGACTGCGCGCGGACTGGGGCAAGGCGTATTTCGCGGACGTTCAGCTCACGCATTTCTCTGGCGGCAACTACAACCTCCTCGTCGACCGCAGCAGTCTCATGATCGCCGTTGGAGCGGCCTTCTGACTCTTGCCTCGCCCGCAGGGCCGACCGGTGTCGCATCAGGCCTGCGTCTGGCTGAATTGAAGATTCCGCTTTGTAGCAACCGCGCCAATGGCTGCTTTTGATGCTGCCGTGCGCGTCGTTGACCGGCCCCACGTAGGACCGCTCGCGCCATGCCGTCGTCCACCGCGGTCGCCCGGGAGACCGCTACGGGTCGGTCCGAGTCGGTCCCCGGGATTGCTGAGGGAGTGATGGCTGCCGGAGGGGTCGCGGTCTTGCGTGACTCTTGCGTGACTTGTGTCAACGCTCCCCTGCACTACGCTGCATCACAGCGGTGTGTGGGCGCCGCTAAGTCATTGGTTCCATTACGAGTTCGGCTGTCAGTTCCGGCTACGAACCAAGGGGTCGTGGGTTCGAATCCTGCCAGCCGCGCCACCCATTAAGTAGTCGGATCAACGGCTTGGATGCTCCCGCAGCAACCAAGCCGTTTTTCTTTTGAGGCTGGTTCCGGGGTCCATTTGCTGCCGGAGCCGTCGTTGCAGCGTCGCTTCCGCGTGGTCGACGCGAACCATACGAGCTTGCACCTTATCCGGGTGAGCGGCGCCGGGACGCCTTCACTTCCCCGAACAGGTCGTACAGCTGTTGCGCCGCCGGCGACAGCGATCGTCCTCGGCGTCGGATCAGCCCGACCTTGCGCGTGACGACGGGGTCGACCAGCGGCAGGCTCACCAGCAGCGGGTGATCCGGTCCCGGCATCGCCATCGAAGGTACCGCCGCGACGCCGAGCCCGGCCTCGACGAGGCCGAGCGTCGTGGTCACGTGCTGTGCCTCGTAGATCGCCTGCGGCCGGTTCGGCACGCCGGCCAGAGCCTGGTCGAGCAGCACCCGATTGCCTGACGAGCGGCCCACCGAGATGTAGTCGTAGTCGCCCAACTGCGCCCAGCTCACGCGGCGAAGCTTCGCCAGCGGATGGTCGCGCCGGCACGCGGCGACGAACCTCTCCTCCACGAGCGGCTTGAACTCGAGCTCGCCTTCCTGCGCGCCGATGAAATTGAGCCCGAAGTCCGCCTCGCCGCGCGCCACCGCGGCCAGCACCTCGTTGGCGCTCGCATCCAGCACCTTCACCCGCACCTTCGGGCAGCGCTCGTGGTAGCGGCGGATCACCTGCGAGAGGTAGTAGTACACCGTCGACGGCACGCAGGCCACCGTCACCTCGCCCATGCGGGTGGCGGCGACGCCGCGGATGCCCAGCAGCGTCGCGTCGAGCTCGTCCAGCAGTTCCCGCACCTTGCGCTCGAAGTCGCGGCCGACCGCGGTGAGCGTCACGCGGCGTGTCGTGCGTTCCAGCAGCCGCACGCCCAGCGCCTGCTCGAGCTTGTCGATGCGGCGGCTGAATGCCGGCTGCGACAGGTGCACCGACTCGGCGGCCTTGCGGAAGTTGCTCAGCTCCGCCACCGCGCGAAAGGCGAGCAGGTCGTTGAGATCGAAGTTGATCGCCATGGCGGACCGTCCTTTGTATTGATGCCGGATGCGGATCAGTTGATATTAAAGATGCAATTCACTTTGGCAATGCTGGCGCCGATCATTAGGGCCTGTTAACGCTATGGGAGGGCTCGCGTGACTCAGCAAAGCGGCGCCCGCAAGGCGCAAAGCGCAGACGTAGTGGTGTCTACGTCGTTCGACAGGCTCACGATTGGTCGGCGCCTTCGACAAGCTCAGTCGAGCATTTGCAACGCGGCGGGCGCCGCTTTGCTGAGATCACCCGAAGGGCCGGTGCCTGGCAGGCCGCAGGGCCGCGTTGCACGCTCGTTGTGTGCCAAAGGCACACCGCCTCGCGTGCGCCTCGCCCTGCGGCCTGCCAGGCACCGGCGCGAGCCCTCCCATAGCGTTAACAGGCCCTAACCGCAATGCAACTGCGCCTCGACCAGCTCGCCGGCCACCTACAGAAAAGCCTGCGGCCGCTGTACACGCTGTGGGGCGACGAGCCGCTGCTGGCGCAGGAAGCCGGCGATGCGATCCGCGCCGCGGCGCGCGCGGCCGGCCACACCGAGCGCGAGGTGCATGTAGCGAGCGGCGCGCATTTCAACTGGAGTGCGCTGCTCGGCGCGGCGCAGGCAATGAGCCTGTTTGCCGACAAGCAGCTGATCGAGATCCGCATCCCGTCCGGCAAGCCAGGCAAGGACGGCTCGGAGGCCCTGCAGCGCTATTGCAAAGCCTTGTCCGACGACGTCGTCACGCTGATCCAACTGCCGCGCCTGGACCGCCAGCAGCAGGCGAGTGCCTGGTTCGCCGCGCTCGACGCGGCCGGCGTGACGATCCGCATCGACGCGATCGAGCGCAAGGCGCTGCCGCAGTGGATCGCTCAGCGCCTCGCGCTGCAGGGCCAGCGCGTCGAGGGCGGCGAAGCGGGGCAGCGCACGCTCGCCTTCTTTGCCGACCGCGTCGAAGGTAACCTGCTCGCGGCGCACCAGGAAATCCAGAAGCTCGGCCTGCTCTACCCGGCGGGCGAACTCGGCTTCGAGCAGATCGAACAGGCGGTGCTCAATGTCGCCCGCTACGACGTCTTCAAGCTCGGCGAGGCGGTGCTTGCTGGCCAGGTGGCGCGCGCGCTGCGCATGCTCGACGGCCTGCAGGCCGAGGGCGAGGCCGCGGTGCTGGTGCACTGGACGCTGGCCGAGGACATCCGCGCATTGAAGCGGGTGAAGGACGCGCTCGGCGCGGGCAAGCCGCTGCCGCTGGCCTTGCGCGACGCGCGTGTCTGGGGCGTCAAAGAGCGGCTGTTCGAGCGCGCGCTGCCGCTGTTCAGCGACAACGCGCTGGCGCAGCTGTTGCACGCAGCGCAGGTCTGCGACGGCCTGGTCAAGGGCCTGAAGCATCCCGACTGGCCGCTCGATCCGTGGGAGGGGCTGAAGCGGCTGGTGCTGATGACCGCGCAGTGCAGCGCGAGTGTGTCGCCGGGCAAGATGGTGCGGCTGGCCCTGCAGGCCTGAGCGCGCTTCAGTAGCCGCGGCGCCGGTCCACCAGGTGCTGCAGCGCGCGCCCTTCGCGCAGCGCGTGCACGTTGCTCGCCGCGATGGGTGCGGCGCTGCGCGGGTCGGTCTGTGCCGCGACATGCGGCAACAGCGTCACCTGGGGATGCGTCCAGAAGCGATGCCCGGCGGGCAGCGGCTCGCTGTGGAACACGTCGAGCACCGCATGCCGCAGCTGGCCGCTGTCGAGGGCGGCCAGCAGGTCCGCGTCGACGACCTGCGCGCCGCGGGCGAGGTTGACGAAGCCGGCGCCGCGCCGCATCTGCGCGAAGCGCGTGCGGTCGAACAGACCCGTGGTCGCCGGCGTCAGCGGCAGCAGGTTGACGACGATGCTCGCGTCGCCGAGGACGCGCGCCAGCGCAGCCTCGCCCGACCCGGTCGCGACATCGGGCACCGCCACTTCACGCGTGCTCCAGCCGCTCACCCGATAGCCGTTGCCGGCCAGGCGCCGTGCCGCCGCCTGCCCCATCTGGCCGAGGCCGAGCACCGCGACGCTCACCTCGTCGGCGCGGCGCTGCGGATGGGGCAGCCACTGCATCGCGCGCTGTTGCGCGGCATAGGTGAAGAAGTCGCGCTGCAGGCTCAGTACCGCCCACAGCGCGGTCTGCGCCATCGCCTGGTTCATCGCCGGGTCGACCATCCGCGCGATCGGCACCCCGGCCGGCAGCGTGGGGTCGCGCAGCAGCGTGTCGACGCCGGCCCACAGCGACTGGATCAGCCGCAGATTCGGCAGGCAGCTCAAGGCGCCGGGCGGCGGGTTGGCGACGATCGCGATGTCGATCACGCCTGGGTCGCAGTCCATGCGATCGCTGACCAGCGTTTCGGCGGGCAGCTCGGTTTGAAGCAACTCGCTCCATAACGCGAGCTCGGCAGCGCCGAAATCCGTGGCCAGCAGGATCGCCATGCTCAGGCGGCGGCGAGCCGCGCGTTGAGCGCGCGCAACGCGTGCTCGACGGTCTGGCGCCGCACCGCGGCGCGGTCGCCGCTCAGCTGCAGCAGATGCGCATCGGTTGACGACCCGCGCCGCGCGATCGCGAGCCACACCGTTCCGACCGGTTTGCCCGGGGTCGCGCCGCTCGGGCCGGCAATGCCGGTGACGGCGACGGCGAGCTGCGCGCTCGAGTGGGCGAGTGCGCCGTCGGCCATCGCGCGCGCGACCTCGGCGCTGACCGCACCGTGCTGCGCGATCAGCGCGGCCGGCACGCCGAGCGAATCGCTCTTCGCGGCGTTCGAGTACGTGACCCAGCCGCGCTCGAACCAGTCGCTCGACCCGGCGAGCGAGGTGCAGGCGGCGGCGATCAGCCCGCCGCTGCACGACTCGGCCGCGGCGAGCAGCCAGCCGCGCGCGCGCAGCGCATCGGCGAGGCGTTCCACTTCGCTTGCGAGTGCCGGCTCGAGTTCGTTCACAGCCATTTCCACAGGGCGATGACGAGCAGGGTGCACAACGCGGCGACGAGGTCGTCGAACAGGATACCGAAGCCCTGGCGCCAGCCGATGGACTGGCCGCGCCGGCCCTTGAACAGCTCATCGGCCCAGGCCACCGGGCCGGGCTTGGCCGCGTCGAAAAAGCGGAACAGCGCGAAGGCTGCGAGCTGGGTCCACCAGGACGCCGGCGTCACCAGCCACAGCACGCCCCAGAACGCCAGCACCTCGTCCCAGACCACGGGCGCGGGGTCGGCCACGCCCAGATCGCGTGCGGTGACGGTGCAGGCCCACCAGCCGACCAGCAGGCCGGCGCCCAGCAGCAGCGCCCATTCCCGGTTGCTCAGGTGCGGCTGCAACACGACGAAGGCGAGCCAGGCCCACAGCGTGCCGGCGGTGCCCGGTGCGACCGGTGACAGCCCGCTGCCGAAGCCGAGCGCGATCGCATGCGCCGGGTGCGACAGCATGAAGCGCCAGGTCGGCTTGCGCGGCGCGTTTTGTACGGGCGGATTCAACGCGTCGCTCATGAGCGGAAGTGGTCGAAGGAGTCGAACTGGTTCGAGACGGCCCGCCCCTGCGCATCGTGCAGGCGCAGGCTGGCTTCGGCGTCGATGCGGCCGATGCGGGTGACCGGCACGCCGGCGCGCGCGGCGGCGGCGCGGACCTGCGCTGCCCGGCTCGGCGCGGCGCTGAACAACAGCTCGTAGTCGTCACCGCCGGCCAGGGTGCACAGGCGCTGCAGGGCCAGCGGCTGCGCGCGCAGCACCTCGCTGCGTGGCAGCTTGTCGACATCGAGCGTTGCGCCGACGCCGGAGCGCTGCAGGATGTGCGACAGGTCGCCCGCGAGCCCGTCGGACACGTCGATCGCGCTGCTCGCCACGCCGCGCAGTGCGAGGCCGAGCGCGATCCGCGGCTGTGGCTGTTCCATCGCGCAAAGCACCGCGTCGAAGGCATCGCCGGCCAGCGACACCGTGCCGCGAAACACTTCGAGCGCGAGACGCGCATCGCCGAGCGTGCCGCTGACGTAGAGCTCGTCGCCGGCGCGCGCGCCCGAGCGCAGCAGTGCCTGGCCGGGCAGGACCTCGCCGAACACGGTGATGCAGATGTTCAGCGGGCCCTGGGTGGTGTCGCCGCCGACCAGCTCGCAGCCATGCGCGTCGGCGAGTGCAAACAAGCCGCGCGAGAAGCCCTCGAGAAACGCGGCGTCGGCGCGCGGCAGCGCGAGCGCGAGCGTGAAGGCGAGCGGCTTGGCGCCGCAGGCGGCAAGGTCGCTCAGGTTCACTGCGAGCGCCTTGTGGCCGAGCCGCTCGGGCGCGACGGTGGCGAGGAAGTGCCGGCCCTCGACCAGCATGTCGCTGGAGACGGCGAGCTGCATGCCGGGCGCCGGCGCGAGCAGCGCGCAATCGTCACCGACGCCGAGCGCGGCGCGCTTCACATCGCGCTTGAAGTAGGTGGCTATCAGTTCGAACTCGCCCAAGGCCATGGGCGGATTGTCGCCCAGGGGCATCGCGCAGGCCGGCTGCAAGCCCGGGAAACCACCGAGACGCGTGCACGCGTCGCCAGCGATGAGCGGGCGGTACGGCCTGACACAATTCGCCGGGCGCCGGACCGTGCCGGCGCTTCACGAACGTTTCCCAACCGAGGAAGGAGCTCATGTGAGTCTGAGAAGAATATTGACGCTGGCTTGCGCAGCAGCTGCGCTGCTGGTGATGACGGGCTGCGCCACCAAGGCGCCGCCGTACCAGCCGTCCATCGACAACGTCAGCGCGCTGAAGAGGGGAGGCTCGACGGCGGCAACGGTCGGCACGTTCACCGTGCAGGCCGGCGCCGTGGGGGCGACGACGATTTCGCTGCGCGCGGCGGACATGACGCCGCCGTCCGGCGGCTCCTATGCAGGCTACCTGGCCGAGGCGCTGAAGTCGGAACTGGAACTGGCCCACCGTCTGGACCCGAAGGCGAACATCGAAATCGCCGGCGTCCTGTTGAAGAACGTCATCAATGCCGGCGGCATCGCCCGCAACGATGGCGAGGTGCAGGCGCGTTTCGTCGTGCGCCGTGATGGGCAGGTGCGCTTCGACAAGACCAAACGCGGCAGCGGCGAGTGGGAGAGCTCGTTTGCGGGCGCCGTCGCGATTCCGCGGGCGCAACAGCAGTACCCGCTGATCGTGCAGTCGCTGCTCGCCGCGCTGTATGCAGACCCGGATTTTCTTTCCGCCATTCGCTGACATTGACACCGACAGGACAACACCATGCTGATCAAACGACTCTTTCTTCTCGCCGCAATTGCACTGACCGCGTTGGTCACCGGCTGCGCGCATCCGATTTCCGTCACTTCCGACCTGGCCCAGATCAAGGGGTCGAGCCCGGCGAGGATCAACAAGTCGGTGGGCTATTTCATCGCGCCGGAAGACCGCACGCGCGAAGTCATCACGCCGGGGGGCGGGGGTGACAAGGTGAGCTACGTCCCGTACCGCGACCTGGAAGCTGGGATGTTCAAGGCGATGTCCGAGGTGTTCACCAACGTCACCAAGCTCGACTCGGCAAGCGACACCGCGCGCCTCGCCAAGGACGGCATCCAACTGGTGATCTCGCCCAAGCTCACGACGAACTCGTCGTCGGACAGCCTGCTGACTTGGCCGCCGACGCAGTTCAGCATCGAACTGACCTGCAAGGTGACCGACAAGGTCGGCGCCCCGGTGACCGAAGTGAAGGCCACCGGTACGGGCCGCGCGGAATTCTCCGAGTTCAAATCGGACCACTCGCTCTCTGCCAAGCGCGCCGCGCAGGACGCGATGGCCAAGCTCGTGAAGGCGCTGGAGGCCGCACCGGAACTGCGCCGCTGAGCATTCGGCGGGCGCGACGCTTCGGCTCAGGCGTCGCGCCCGCGCAGTGCGTTCGCGAGTTCCACCGCCGAGCGCACTTCCATCTTCTCGAACACGCGCGCGCGGTGCACCTCGACCGTGCGCACGCTGATCTCCAACTCGTCGGCGATCAGCTTGTTCGGGCGACCTTCGACCACCAGCCGCATCACGTCGCGTTCACGATCGGTGAGTTCGGCCAGGCGGCGTTCGACCGCATCGCGCTCGCGGCGCTTCAGGATCGCATCGGTGCTCTTGGCCAGCGCCTGCTCGATCCGATCGACCAGCGCGTTGTCGGCGAACGGCTTCTCGACGAAGTCGAAGGCGCCGCGCTTGACCGCGGCGACCGCGGTCGGCACATCGCCGTGGCCGGTGAGAAAGATCACCGGCAGTGCGTCCAGCAGCTTGCGCTCGACCAGCCGTTCGAACAACACCAGCCCGCTGGTGCCGGGCATGCGAACGTCGAGCAGCAGGCAGGCCGGCGAGGTCGGCCAACCGGCGGGACGGGTCGCGAGCATCGCCTCGAAGGCCTCGGCGCTGGCGAAGCCCTCGGACAGCAGGCGGCGCGAGCGCAGCAGCCAGGCGAGCGCGTCGCGCACGACGTCTTCGTCGTCGACGAGGTAGACGGTGGGCAGGCCCAGGCGCGGGTCGGTGGTGAAGGTCATGGTGTGGTCTGTGCGGCGGCGGGCCGCACATCGGGCGCGACGGCGCTCGCCGGCGGCGCGGCCTCGCTCGGAAGGGTAAACCGGAATTCGGTCACCGCGCCAGTCCCGTCGGGGCCCGGAACCCGGCCGAAGTCGAGCGCACCGCCGTGCTGCTCGATCACCGTGCGGCACAGGCTCAAGCCCAGGCCCATGCCTTCGCTTCGGGTGGTGAAGAAGGGCGTGAACAGGCGTTCGGCGGCCTCGGGCGGCACGCCGGGGCCGCGGTCGGTGACGCTGAACGTGACCCAGCGAGGGTGGTGCTGGCGCACGCGGATGCACAGCTCGCGCTCGGCCGGCGCGGTGTGGTTTTCCATCGCCTGGATGCCGTTGCGGGTGAGGTTGAGCAGCACCTGTTCGATCATCGTGCGGTCGCAGACCGGGCGCGGCGCCGGACTCGCCATGTCGACCTCGACCCGGGTGCCGCTCTTGCGCGCCTGCAGCCGCACCAGCGGCAGCACCGCGTCGATCAGCAGGTCGCAGCGCACCGCCTCGCGCGCCTGCTCGCGCCGGCGCACGAAGTCGTGCACGCTCTTGATGACGCGACCGGCGCGCTCGGCCTGCTCGGCGATGCGCTCGGCGGCCTGCTGCAGCATCGCCCGTGTCTCGCCATCCGCCGGGCCCGATTGCATCAGGTTCAGCGAACCGGCGGCGTAGCTGGCGATCGCCGCCAGCGGCTGGTTCAGCTCGTGGCTCAGCAGCGACGCCATCTCGCCGACGGTGGCGAGTCGCGCGGTGGCCTGCAGCCGCTCCTGCTGCTGGCGCGACAGTTCCTCGATGCGGCGCTGCTCGCTCACGTCGAGCACCGCGCTCATCCAGCCGGTCTGGCGGCCGGCGCCATCGACCAGCGGCGCCTCGAAGATCAGCACCGCGAAGCGCTCACCATTCTTGCGCATGAAGGTGGTCTCGAAGCCTTCGCGCGCGGTCTGCAGCGCGTCTTCGCGTGGCTGTTCGCCGCCCAGGCGGAAGGCTTGGCGGCGCGCGTACTCCTCGGCAAGCTCGGGCGGCCAGTACAGCGGCGTCGAGCGGCCGATCATGTCCTCGGGGTTGAAGCCGACCATCTGACAGAAGGCCGGGTTGACGTAGGTCACGCGGCCCTGCAGGTCACGCGCGCGCAAGCCGGTGACGAGCGAGTCCTCCATCGCCTTGCGAAATGCCAGCGACTCCGCGAGCGCGCGCTCGGCCGTCGCGCGCCGGCGCACGTCGCGCACGAGCAGCACGACCACCGCGCCGAGCGCGAGCGACAGGCCCAGGACCAGCGCGACGGCCAGGTTGGGGATCAGCTGCGGGCTGCCGGCCACGCTGTCCAGCCGCAGCTGCAGCGTCAGGCCGGGCAGGTCGACCAGGCGCTCCGAGACGAACACGCCCGCGCCGCGCATCTGGCCGACGCGGGCCAGCCGGGTGCCGTCGCCTTCGACGAACGAGAGCTCGTGGTGGCGCAGCACGTCGGTCGCGACGGCCTGGTTGAGCAAGGCGCTCAATGCGAACGTCGCGGCCATGAAGCCGTCGATGCGTCCGGCGTGCTGGGTCGGCATGCACACATCCACCACCTCGAGACCGAGGCCGTCGGGGAAGGGCACGAAATAGCTGCGCGAATAGACCGGCCCGGCCTGCCGGCTGGCCGCGACGCAGGCCACCTCGGTTTCGAGGTCGATGTCCTCGCGCCGGATGCGGGTGAACACCGGGGCCTGGAACGGCGAATCGACGCCGTCGAGGATGCGGTGCTGCAGGTCGCGCCGCTCGACGCGCAGCAACTCGCGGTGCCCATGCAGCAGGCGCGCCGAGTCGGCCCGCCATTGCGGCGGGGCCGGGTCGTTCCACAACAAGGCCTGCAGGCCTTCGAGGTCGCGTGCCAGCGCCTGCTTCACGTCGGCCGCGACGCCGGCCGCTGCGGCCTCGACCTGCTCCTGGGCGCGGTTGCTTTCGTAGTTGACCGTCAGCCAGACGAGCAGCGACTGGGCGACCACCAGCAGCGTCACCAGCGCACCCCACAGCAGCGCGCGGCGCCTGCGCGGTGGGCCGCTCGGGGGGGGATGCGCGGGGTCGGTGGTGTTCATCGTGCCGGTGGGCGCCTCGGCGGCCCACCCGCGCAGTATTGCGGACAGCCCGGCGCTGCGCCTACGCAGTTGTGCGCATGCCGCGGCGCGATGCCGATGCGGCATGAGCCGATGCGCTGCGGCAAGTACTTACGCCGACGGCGCGGTGGCAGCCCGCTCCCACTTCTACAATCCCGGAAGGTTCGCGGCCCGCTGAGGTCGCGGCCGCGTCGCTGCGCCCACAAACCCGAGACCCCGCCTCATGTCGACCCAAGAACAGAAGCGCGCCGAACTGCGCCGCGCCGCACTCGAGTATCACGAGTTTCCGACCCCCGGCAAGGTGGCGATCGCGTCGACCAAGCAGATGGTCAACCAGCGCGACCTGGCGCTGGCCTACTCGCCCGGCGTCGCCGCGGCCTGCGAAGAGATCGTCGACGACCCGGCGAATGCCTTCAAGTACACCTCCCGCGGCAACCTGGTCGCGGTGATCACCAACGGCACCGCGGTGCTCGGGCTGGGCGACATCGGGCCGCTCGCGGCCAAGCCGGTGATGGAAGGCAAGGCGGTGCTGTTCAAGAAGTTCGCCGGCATCGACGTGTTCGACATCGAGCTGCAGGAAAAGAACCTCGACAAGCTGGTCGACATCATCGCCGCGCTCGAGCCGACCTTCGGCGGTGTCAACCTCGAGGACATCAAGGCGCCGGATTGCTTCTACGTCGAGCGCCAGCTGCGCCAGCGGATGAACATCCCGGTCTTTCACGACGACCAGCACGGCACCGCGATCGTCGTCGGCGCGGCGGTGCTGAACGCGCTGAAGGTCAGCGGCAAGGACATCAAGCAGGTGAAGCTGGTGACCTCGGGCGCGGGCGCGGCCGCGCTCGCCTGCCTCGGGCTGCTGGTCAAGCTCGGCCTGCCGCGCGAGAACATCTGGGTGACCGACCTCGCCGGCGTGGTTTACGAAGGCCGCACCGAGCTGATGGACGAAGACAAGGTCCAGTTCGCGCAGAAGACCACGCTGCGCACCTTGTCCGAGGTCATCGCCGACGCCGACATCTTCCTCGGCCTGTCGGCCGGCGGCGTGCTGAAGAAGGAGATGGTGGCCAAGATGCGGGCCAACCCCGCCATCTTCGCGCTCGCCAATCCGACGCCGGAAATCCTGCCCGAGGAAGTGCAGGAGGTGCGCTCCGACGCCATCATGGCCACCGGGCGCACCGACTACCCGAACCAGGTCAACAACGTCCTGTGCTTCCCCTACATCTTCCGCGGCGCGCTCGACTCGGGGGCGACGACGATCACGGTGGAAATGGAAATCGCCGCGGTGCACGCGATCGCCGAGCTCGCACAGGCCGAGCAGAGCGAGGTCGTGGCGGCGGCCTACGCCGGCGCGACGCTCAGCTTCGGCCCCGAGTACCTGATTCCCAAGCCCTTCGACCCGCGGCTGATGATGAAGATCGCGCCGGCGGTGGCGAAGGCGGCCGCCGATTCGGGCGTCGCACTGCGTCCGGTCAAGGACCTGGACGCCTACCGCGAGAAGCTGCAGACCTTCGTCTATGCCTCGGGCACGACGATGAAGCCGATCTTCACGCTCGCCAAGCAGGCGCTGCGCAAGCGGGTCGTGTTTGCCGAGGGCGAGGAAGAGCGCGTGCTGCGCGCGGTGCAGGTCGTGGTCGACGAGAACCTCGCGCGGCCGACGCTGATCGGTCGCCCCGACGTCATCGCGCAACGGGTCGAGAAGTTCGGCCTGCGGCTGGAGGCAGGCCGCGACTACGATCTCGTCAGCACCGAACACGACCACCGCTACCGCGACTATTGGCAGGCCTACCACCGGATGACCGCGCGCAAGGGCGTGACCGCGCAGCTGGCGAAGATCGAGGTGCGCCGCCGCCTGACCCTGATCGGCGCGATGATGCTGCAAAGCGGCGAGGTCGACGGCATGCTCTGCGGCACCTGGGGCAACACCGGCTTGCACCTGCACTACATCGACCAGGTGATCGGCCTGCGCGAAGGCGCCAAGACCTACGCCTGCATGAACGGGTTGATCCTGCCCGGGCGCCAGGTGATGCTGGTCGACACCCACGTCAACTACGACCCGACGGCCGAGCAGCTGGCCGAGATCACCGTGATGGCGGCCGAGGAAATGATGCGCTTCGGCCTGCGCCCGAAAGCCGCGCTGCTGTCGCACAGCAACTTCGGCTCCAGCAACCAGCCCTCGGCGGTGAAGATGCGCGAGGCGCTGGCGATCCTGCAGCGCAACGCGCCGTGGCTGGAGGTCGACGGCGAAATGCACGGCGACACCGCGCTCGACGCTGCCTACCGCCGCGAACTGATGCCAAACAGCACGCTGACCGGCGAGGCGAACCTGCTGGTGCTGCCGAACATCGACGCCGCCAACATCTCCTACAACCTGCTGAAGACGGCGGCGGGGGGCGGCATCGCGATCGGGCCGGTGCTGCTCGGTGCGGCCAAGCCGGTGCACATCCTGACGCCTTCGGCGACGGTTCGGCGCATTGTCAACATGACGGCGCTGACGGTGGCCGACGCCAATGCGGCGCGCTGAGCGACGGCTTCATAACGCGTGGTTCTGTGCCGCGCATGTCGGCTGCAATAGCCAGCGAAGGTCGGTGGCTTTTGTGACAGCCTGAGCCGGCCTCGATTTTGGCGAGTGGCCCCGCCCCGCGGGGCACCCGGAGTCCCCGCCGTTTCGAGTTTTTCTCGAAGGCGAGCAGACACTCACCCAGGCTTTCCCTTGCCTCAATTTGAGGCAGAGGCTTGAGATTTCCGGGCCGATTCTGTACCATCTCGGTTTCTGGATTCAGGGAAAACCCCGTGTGTCTCTCTGGCCGGCCGCAGGCGTGGCATGCCCTCCGCAAGGTGGGAATTGCGATCACCTTGGCCGGTGCGGTGCTCGTAGCCGGCCCCGGCTGGGCGAAAACGCCGAGGCCCGCAACGCCCGAGGTCGCAAGCGTGACCTGGGCCGAGCTGCCGCGAGAGGCGCAGGCCACCGAACGCTTGATCCGCGCCGGTGGACCGTTCCCCTACCCGAAGGACGGCATGGTGTTCGGCAATCGCGAACGCGTGCTCCCGGTCAAGCCGCGAGGCTTCTACCGGGAGTACACGGTCAAGACGCCGCACGCACGAGATCGGGGTGCGCGGCGCATCGTGTGCGGCGGGCTCGAACCCAAGCGTCCAGAAGCGTGTTTCTACAGCGGTGACCACTATGCGAGCTTCCGGCACATCGTCGAGTGACATGCACAGCGCAGAATTTTTTTATGACTCGAGGAGGAACGAGACCATGCTCTTGCAGACCGTCCGTCCGAACATTGTTCAATCGATCCGCGCCTACCGCGTGGAGGACCTGATGCAGGCGGCGCAAGACGTCGGGCAGCATTTCCTCTACGCGAACCTGACCGCGGCCCAGTCCAAGCAGGACGTTCTCGACAGCATCGCCGAGGCCTTCCTGTTTCCGGCGCATTTCGGCAAAAACCTCGATGCGCTGTACGACTGCATGACCGACCTCGTCAACAAGGCGGGCTCGCAGCCCGGCTTCGTCGTCGTGCTCGAACAGTTGCCCGACAACCCGCGCTTCGACCGCGAGGCGCGCGAGCAACTGCTCGACGTGTTTCGCGATGCCGCCGATTTCTGGGCGGAGCGAAAAATACCATTCAGGTGCTTCTATTCTTTTCAGTAGCCCGCTCCCAGGAACAAGGGTCATGGGAGCGGGCGACGGAAGTGGCCCAAAGCATCACGGAAAAGCCGGCCAAGGCGGCGGCGAAGAGCGCGGCGAACTCGAGCTTCGGCATGAACATGCCGCTGATGAGCAGCGCGTTCGACACGGCGATGTGGCTCAACGCGGCGTAAGCCGCGTTGGCCGAGAAAAAGGCGACCCGCGGGTCGCCTTTTTTATGCTTATGCCGAAAGCGCTTCTGCGAGTTGCAGGTATTCGGCCACCGGCACCTCTTCGGCGCGCCGCTGCACGTTGAAGCTGCCGGCGAAGCCGCGCTGCTCGAGCCAGCGGCCGAGCGTGTGGCGCAGCAGCTTGCGCCGCTGGGAGAACGCGACCGCGACCAGTTCGCCGAGGAGCGCGGGGGCGATGGCCGGTGCTCGCGGCAGCGGCTGCATCCGCACGACGGCCGAGTCCACGCGCGGCGGCGGATCGAAGGCCTCGGGCGGGACGTCGAGCACGCTTTCGATGTCGTAGCGCCATTGCAGCATCACCGACAGCCGCCCGTAGTCCTTGTTGCCGGGGTTCGCGGCCATGCGCTCGACGACTTCCTTTTGCAGCATGAAGTGCTGGTCGTCGACATGGTCCACCGCGCCCAGCAGATGGAACAGGATCGGCGTCGAGATGTTGTACGGCAGGTTGCCCACGACCCGCAGCTTGCGGCCCGTGCGAGCGGCGAGTGCGCCGAAATCCACCTTCAGCACGTCGGACTCGACGACATCCAGTTCGGGACGCAGGCGCAGGCGCGCGGCGAGGTCGCGGTCGAGCTCGATGACCGTCAGGCGGCCGCAGCGCGCGACCAGCGGGTCGGTCATCGCGCCCAGCCCCGGTCCGATTTCAACCAGCGCGTCGCCCGGCCGCGGGGCGATCGCGTCGACGATGCCGTCGATGACGGCGCTGTCGGTCAGGAAGTGCTGGCCGAAGCGCTTGCGGGGGATGTGCTTCACCGGGAATACACCCGCCCAAAGCACAAAGCGAAACCGCAGAACCCCTCAAGCCACGCCCGAGGATCCGGCTCTGCCGGTCCGATGGGAGGCGCCCCCCGGGGGCAGGAGCGAAGCGACTGGGGGGCCAAG
>DASXQQ010000232.1:0-10955 GCA_036507085.1 Piscinibacter sp.
GCCACCGGGCTGTCCACGTCGACCAGCGTGTAGGCCACGTCGCCACGCGACTTGTTGACCATGTTGTGGATGTTCAGCCCCGCGTTGGCCATCGCGGTCGAGATCTGGCCCAGCATGTTCGGCACATTGGCGTTGGCGATCGCCACCCGGTAGGCCGACTCGCGCGCCATGCTGACCGCCGGAAAGTTCACCGCGTTGGCCACGTTGCCGTGCTCCAGGTAGTCGCGCAATTGATCGACCACCATCGCGGCGCAGTTCTCTTCGGCCTCGCGCGTGGACGCCCCCAGGTGCGGCAGCGCGATCACGCCGTCGCGCCCGTTGATCGCCGCGCTCGGGAAATCGCAGACGTACCAGCCGAGATGCTTGCGCTCGAGCGCGCCGAGCACCGCGGGCTCGCTCACCACACCGTCGCGCGAAAAGTTCAGCAGCACCGAGCCGGCGCGCAGCTGGCCGATGTTGTCGGTGTTGACGAGGTGGCGCGTGGCCTCGACCAGCGGCACGTGCAGGCTGATGAAGTGGGCGTTCTTCAGCACCTCGCTGACGCTGTGCGCCTTCTTCACCTGCGCCGGCAGGCTCCACGCCGCATCGACGGTGATCTCCGGGTCGTAGCCGAGCACGTTCATGCCGAGCTTGATCGCGGCGTCGGCCACCAGGCAGCCGACCTTGCCGAGGCCGATGACGCCGAGCGTGTGGCCGGCGAGCTCGAAGCCGGCGAAGGCCTTCTTGCCGTCCTCGACCGCGCGGTCCATGTCGGGCAGGTTCGGGTCCAACGCCGAGACGAAGCGCAGCGCCGACGGCAGGTTGCGCGCGGCCAGCAGCATGCCGGTGATGACGAGTTCCTTCACCGCGTTGGCGTTCGCGCCCGGCGCATTGAACACCGGCACGCCGCGCGCGCTCATCGCCTTGACGGGGATGTTGTTGGTGCCGGCGCCGGCACGGGCGATCGCCTGCACGCTGGGCGGGATGTCCATCGCGTGCATGTCGGCCGAGCGCACCAGCACCGCGTCGGGCTGGGCGAGGTCCTTGCCGACCGAGTAGTGTTCGTCGGGCAGCCGCTTCAGGCCGTTCGCCGAAATCTGGTTCAGCACCAGGATGTCGAAGCGCCTAGCCATGGCTGGCCTCGAATTCCTTCATGTACTGCACCAGCGCCTTGACCCCTTCGATCGGCATCGCGTTGTAGATCGATGCGCGCATCCCGCCCACCGAGCGGTGGCCCTTCAGCTGCAGCATGCCGCGCGACTGCGCGCCCTTGAGGAACGCCTCGTCCAGCGACTCGTCGCGCAGCTTGAACGGCACGTTCATCAGCGAGCGGTCGTCGGGTGCCACCGGGCTCGCGTAGAACGAGGTCGAGTTGAGGTAGTCGTACAGCAGCGCGGCCTTGGCCCGGTTGTGCACTTCCATCGCGGCAAGGCCGCCTCGCGCCTTCAACCAGTTGAACACCAGCCCGGCGATGTAGATCGCGTAGGTGGGCGGGGTGTTGAGCATCGAGTCGTTGTCGGCCTGCTGCTTCAGGTCGAACACCGACGGGGTGATGGGCAGCGCGTGGCCGATCAGGTCGTCGCGCACGATCACGATCGTCAGGCCCGACGGGCCCATGTTCTTTTGCGCGCCGGCGTAGATGAGGCCGTAGCGGCTCACGTCGACCGGGCGCGACAGGATGTTCGACGACATGTCGGCCACCAGCGGCACGTCGCCGGTGTCGGGCGTCCAGTGGTATTCGACGCCGCCGATGGTTTCGTTCGAGCAGATGTGAACGTAGGCGGCGTTCGGGTCGAGCTTCCACTCGGCCTGCTGCGGTACGTGGGTGAAGTGGCTCGCCTCCGCCGTGGCAGCGACGTTCACGTTGCAGTACTTCTTCGCTTCCTTGATCGACTTCTTCGACCATTCACCGGTGTTGACGTAGTCGGCGCCGCTGCGGCCGCGCAGCAGGTTCATCGGCACAAAGGCGTTCTGGCCGATCGCGCCGCCCTGCAGGAACAGCACCTTGTAGTTCGCCGGGATGTTCAGCAGCTCGCGGATCAGGCTTTCGGCCTGCGCGTGGATCGCGATGAACTCCTTGCCGCGGTGGCTCATCTCCATCACCGACATGCCCGACCCGTGCCAGTCGAGCATTTCGTCGGCTGCCGTGCGCAGCACCGGCTCGGGCAGGACGGCCGGGCCGGCGCTGAAGTTGAAAACGCGAGTCATCGAGGGTCTCCGTGGGGTCGGTTGCGAAGCGGTGCGCGCAGCGCGCGAACGCGCAGCATACCGAACTTGCTCAACCCGTTCGGGAACCTCGGTCAGAACTGCCTTGAGTACCGGCGTTGCGTACTTTGCATGACGCAAGTCACGCAACGCGTGCCCATGCTCGGCGGCGGCCAAGTCCCCTTGCAACGAGGGCCCGCACCCCGCCGATAGCCGACGCAACAGGCCAGCGCTGTCGCGCCGGCCAAGGGAGAGACCATGAAATCCTGGGCCACCGCGGCGCCGTTCGTCGTGGCAGCGCTGCTGCTGTGCCCGGCCGAGCCCGTGCCGGCGCAAGCGCGCCACATGGGCGAGGCTGTCACGGGCCGGCTGCTCGTCACCGGCTCGAGCACGATGGCGCCGCTGGTGTCGGCAATTGCCAAGCGCTTCCAGGCCCTGCATCCCGGTGTCCATATCGAGGTGCAAACCGGCGGCTCGGGCCGCGGGCTCGCCGACGCACGCCAGGGCAAGGCGGACATCGGCATGGTGTCGCGCGCGTTGGGTGACGCCGAGCGGGACTTGCAGGGCTTGCCGATCGCACGCGACGGGGTGGCGGTCGTCGTCCACAAGGACAACCCGGTGCGCGCGCTCAGCGACGCCCAGGTGGTCGGCATCTACACCGGCAAGCTTGGCAACTGGAAGCAAGTCGGTGGCCGTGACGCACCCATCCTCACCGTCACCCCCGAGGCGGGACGCAGTGCACCGGAGTTGTTCGCCCACTACTTCCAACTGTCTCGCGACGCGATCAAGGCACAGCGCACGGTGGGCGACAACGCGTTGCGCCTCAAGCTGCTCGCCGAGCAACCCGACGCCATCCTCTACATGTCGATCGGCGAGGCCGAACGCAGTGCGCAATCGGGCGCGCCGATCAGGACGCTGCCGGCCGGCGGCGTGGCCGCCACCAGCCGAAACATCCGCAACGGCAACTACCCGATTTCGCGGGCGCTGACGCTGGTGACACGCGAACGGCCGACGGGGCTGGCCCGGGCCTTCATCGAGTACTGCGTGTCCTCACAGATCACGGACATCGTCGTCGCGCACGATTTCGTTCCCTACCTCGACTGATGAAATGTCGGCCCCCACGTCACTTCGCTCCTGCCCCCCCGTGGGGGCGCTCAGCCGCCTTGAGGCGGCTCGGCGTCGGCTGGATGAACATGCTGAAGCGCTTCGACGGGCTCAGTCTGCGCGCGAAGATCGCGGCGGGCTTCGCGGCGCTCATCGTGCTCGCGCTGGCCTCGGCCGGGGTTTCGGTGATGAGCCAGCGGCAAGCCCTCGCCGCAGTGACCACCTTCCTCGACCGCGACAACCGGATCGCCGAGCTCACGCTGAAGACCAGCGCCACGATGCTCAAGGCGCGCCGCAACGAGAAGGACTTCCTGCTCAAGGTCGATGAGTTCGGCTACGAAGAGGCACGGTCGCGCTATGTGACGCTGGTCCAGGCGCACATGGCCACGGTGCGCGAGAACATGGCTTTGGTGCGCAGCTTGACCGACGACGCCGGCATGGCCGAGGAGGCGCGAGCCGTCGAGCGGGTCTCCAGAGAATACGAAGCGGGCTTCCTGCGGGTGGCCGAGTTGTACGGCCGGCTCGGCCGGCGCGACGCGGGGCTGCAGGGCGAGTTCCGCCGCCGTGCCCATGCCATCGAAGCCCTGCTGCAAGACGGGGCGCCCGAGCGCCTGACCGTCGGGCTGCTGTCATTGCGCCGCGCCGAGAAGGACTTTTTGCTGCGCGGCATGTCGATGTACGCGCAAGCCTTTGAGCTCCGCGCCGACCAGTACCGGGCTGACATCCGACACGCGGGCTTGCCGGCGCGACGCACGCAGCAGTTATTGCGCCTGACCGACGAGTATCACGCCCTGTTCCGCGAGTACGTGGCCGTCGAGGAGGCCATCGACACCGCCTCGCTCGACTACCTGGCGTCGGTTCACATGGTGGAGCCGATGCTCGATCGGCTGCACGCCCGCGCCGGCGAAGCGGCCGCCAGCACACGAGGCACCCTCGACCGGATCGGGCGAGCGACGACGTGGACGGTGATGGGGGCAGCCGTCGTCGCGATGCTGCTCGGGCTGGTGGTGGCGCTGTTCATCTCCCGCAACGTGGCCAGCGTGCTGCGTGAATGCATGGCCTTCGCGGGCAGCCTCGCCAAGGGGAATCTGTCGGTTCGCCTGCAGGCCGATGATCGGACCGAGTTCGGTGTGCTCGCGGGGTCGCTGAACCGCATGGCCGATGCGCTGCAAACGGCCCAGGCTCGCCGCGAGGAACAGGCGACGGAACTGCACCGGCTGAACCGCGCCGTGCGCGTGCTGTCCCACTGCAAAGAGACGCTGGTGCGCGCGCCCAGCGAGGCCGACCTGGTGCAATCCATCTGCCGCCATGTGGTGGAGATCGGCGGGTACCGCCTGGCTTGGGCCGGCTATGCGCGCCACGATTCGGCGCGCAGCATCGAACTCGTCGCGCACGCCGGGACGGATCGTGACTATGTCGATCAACTTTGCCTGAGTTGGGGCGACGACGAGCGGCGCCGCGGCGTCGGCGGCGCCGCCGTGCGAGACGGGCGCCCCGCGTTGGCGCGTCACCTCTCGACCGATGCCGCCTTCGAGCCATGGCGCAGCGCGGTGGTGCAGCGCGGTCTCGCGTCGTGCATCTCGCTGCCGCTGCCGCTGCCGACCGGGGGTGGGGTGCTGGGCATGCTCAGCATCTATGCCGCGGAAGCCGACGCCTTCGACGACGACGAGATCACGGTCCTGCAGGAGCTGGCCGACGACCTCGCCTACCGCATTGCCAGCCTGCGCGAGACAGAGGAGCGCAAGCGCGTCGAGCGCGAGCTCGAGCACCGGGCGAAGTTCGATGCGCTGACCGGGTTGGCCAACCGCTTCACGCTCGAGGCCCGGCTGGCGCCGGCGGTGGGCGACGCGAAGCGGCATGGAAACAAGCTCGCGCTGATGTTCGTCGACCTGGATCGCTTCAAGATGGTCAACGACACGCTGGGCCACGGCCTGGGCGACCGGCTGCTCATCGAAGTGGCGCACCGGCTCAAGGCCGTGGTGCGCGAGTCGGACACGGTGGCGCGACTGGGAGGCGACGAGTTCGTGCTGCTGTTGAAGGACGTCGAAGCGATGGCCGACGCCGCCACGGTCGCGAGCAAGCTGATCGCCGCCCTGGGCGCGCCGATTCACATCGACGGGCACGAGATCCGGCCCTCCGCGTCGATCGGCGTCAGCCTCTATCCGGACGACGGCGACGATGTGAGCACGGTGATGCGCAACGCCGACACCGCGATGTACCACGCCAAGTCGCTGGGCGGCGGCAACTTCCGCTTCTTCGCGCCGCAGATGAACGAGCGCATGGCGGCACGCTTCGCGATGGAAGCCGACTTGCGTCGCGCGCTCGAACGCGGCGAGTTGCTGATGCACTATCAGGCGCAGGTCAGCCTCTCGAGCGGCGTGGTGACCGGCGCGGAAGCGCTGGTGCGCTGGCGCCATCCGAGCAAAGGCATGGTGTCGCCGGCGGAGTTCATACCGCTGGCGGAAGAGACGGGGCTCATCGAGCCGCTCGGCGAATGGGTCATCGGCAACGTCTGCCGTCAGCTGCGCGCCTGGCTCGATGCGGGCGTGGCCGTTGCGCCGGTGGCGGTGAACCTGTCGGCCCGCCAGTTTCGCCACCCCGAACTCGTGCCGCTGATCGCGCGATCGCTGGCCGACAGTGCGCTCGACGCGGGGCTGCTGACGCTGGAGATCACCGAAAGCGCGGTGATGCACGATGTCGAGGCGGCCGTGGCCACCGTGAGGCAGTTGAAGGCACTCGGCGTCAGGATGTCGCTCGACGACTTCGGCACCGGCTACTCATCGCTCAGCCACCTGAAGCGCTTTCCGATCGACCACCTGAAGATCGATCAGTCCTTCGTGCGCGACATCACCACGGACCCTGACAGCGCAGTCATCTGCAGCACCGTCATCGGACTGGCGCACAGCCTGAAGATGACCGTCATCGCCGAGGGCGTGGAGACCGAGGCACAGATGCAGTATCTGCGGCGGCAGCGCTGCGACGAGATGCAAGGCTACTTCTTCAGCAAGCCGGTGCCCGCGCAGGAGTTCGCCCAGCTGCTGGCGGAGGACCGCAGGCTCGCTCTGCCCAAGCCCGAGCAGACCCAGCGCAGCGTGCTGCCCGCCAACGACGAATCCAGCGTGCTCACTGGCAGGAAGCGCATGCCGCGACGCGCTGGCTACAGGATCATCGCCGCAGGTACGCGTTAGAAGAGGAAATACCGCTGCGCCATCGGCAGCACGCTCGCCGGCTCGCAGGTCAGCAGCACGCCGTCGGCGCGCACCTGGTAGGTCTGCGGGTCGACCTCCATCGCCGGCGCGTAGTGGTTGTGAACCATGTGCTGCTTCTTCACCGTGCGGCAGTCCCGCACCGCGGCGACGCGCTTGTGCAGGCCGAGCGCGTCGTTCAGCCGCGCATCGACCGCCGCCTGGCTCATGAAGGTGAGCGAGCCCTTGTGCAGCGCGCCGCCGAAGGCACCGAACATCGGGCGATAGTGCACCGGTTGCGGCGTCGGGATGCTGGCGTTGGGGTCGCCCATCGCGGCCGCGGCGATGAAGCCACCCTTGAGAATCAGCGACGGCTTGATGCCGAAAAACGCCGGCTTCCACAGCACCAGGTCGGCCCACTTGCCTTCTTCGATGCTGCCGACCTCGTGCGAGATGCCGTTGGCGATGGCCGGGTTGACCGTGTACTTGGCGACGTAGCGCTTCACGCGCTTGTTGTCGTTGCGCGAGGAATCGCCTGGCAGCGCGCCGCGCTGCTGCTTCATCTTGTGCGCCGTCTGCCAGGTGCGAATGATCACCTCGCCGACGCGGCCCATCGCCTGCGAGTCGGAGCTCATCATGCTGATCGCGCCGAGGTCGTGCAGGATGTCCTCGGCGGCGATCGTCTCGCGGCGGATGCGGCTCTCGGCGAAGGCCAGGTCCTCGGCGATGCTCGCATCGAGGTGGTGGCACACCATCAGCATGTCGAGGTGCTCGTCCACCGTGTTGGCGGTGTAGGGCATCGTCGGGTTGGTCGACGAGGGCAGGAAGTTCGCCTCGCCAACCACGCGCAGGATGTCCGGCGCATGGCCGCCCCCCGCGCCTTCGGTGTGGAAGGCGCACAGGGTGCGACCTTTCGTCGCGGCGATGGTGTCTTCGACGAAACCCGATTCGTTCAGCGTGTCGCTGTGGATCGAGACCTGCGTGTCGGTCTCTTCGGCCACCGTGAGGCAGCAGTCGATCGCCGACGGCGTCGTGCCCCAGTCCTCGTGCAGCTTCAGGCCGATCGCGCCGGCCTCGATCTGCTGGCGCAGGGCCGCGGGCTGGCTAGCGTTGCCCTTGCCCAGAAAGCCGAGGTTCATAGCGAACGCATCGGCCGCCTGCAGCATGCGCGCGAGGTTGTCCGGCCCCGGGGTGCAGGTGGTCGCGAAGGTGCCGGTGGCCGGGCCGGTGCCGCCGCCGAGCATCGTCGTCACGCCGCTCATCAGCGCTTCTTCGATCTGCTGCGGGCAGATGAAGTGGATGTGGCTGTCGATGCCGCCGGCGGTGACGATCATCCCTTCGGCCGCGATGATCTCGGTGCCGGGGCCGATGACGATTTCCACCCCTGGCTGCACGTCCGGGTTGCCGGCCTTGCCAATCTTCGCGATGCGCCCGCCGCGCAGGCCGATGTCGGCCTTGACGATGCCCCAGTGGTCGACGATCAGCGCGTTGGTCAGCACGCAGTCGACCGCCTCGGCGGGGCCGGGGCCGTTGACGCGCTGGCTCTGCCCCATGCCGTCGCGGATGGTCTTGCCGCCGCCGAACTTGACTTCCTCGCCGTAGAGCGTGAAGTCGCGCTCGACTTCGATGACGAGGTCGGTGTCGGCCAGGCGAACCCGGTCGCCGGTGGTGGGGCCGAACATCTCGGCATAGGCGCGTCGCTGGATGCCGGCCATTCAAAGCGCCCCTTGCACCAGGCCGCGAAAGCCGTAGACCATCCGATCGCCCGCGTAATCGACCAGCTCCACCGTGCGCTGCTGCCCGGGCTCGAAGCGCACGGCGGTGCCCGACGCGATGTTCAGCCGCATGCCGTGCGCGGCCACGCGGTCGAATCTCAGTGCGCCGTTGGTCTCGGCAAAGTGGTAGTGCGACCCGACCTGGATCGGCCGGTCGCCGCTGTTTTCGACCACCAGCGTCAGGGTGCGGCGGCCCGCGTTGAGGGCGAGGTCGGCCCCGTCGGTGAACAGCTCGCCGGGGATCATCATCACTTCCTCCGCTGGAACCAGATCGCCGCCGTGGCGACGATCGCCAGCGCGACGAAGCCCCAGGTGTCGGTGGCGTGCCAGTGCACCCCGGTCTCGCCATGGCCTTCGTGGGCCGCGGCGAACCACGGCAGAGCGGCCAACGCACACGCAACGACCAGTCGTTTCATCGGGTTCTCCTCGGCGGGGATCAAGCGATCGGCTGATGCACGGTGACCAGCTTCGTGCCATCGGGAAAGGTGGCTTCCATCTGGATCTCCGGAATCATCTCGGCCACGCCGTCCATCACGTCGGCGCGCGTCAGCACGGTCTTGCCCTCGCTCATCAGCTCGGCGACGGTCTTGCCGTCGCGGGCGCCTTCCATGATGGCGGCGCTGATCAGGGCAACGGCTTCGGGGTAGTTGAGCTTGAGCCCGCGCGCGCGGCGCCGCTCGGCGAGCAGCGCGGCGGTGAAGATCAGGAGCTTGTCTTTCTCGCGCGGAGTCAGTTCCATGATGGTGCCGGGTAGCACGAGGTGTGCCACATCTTAGGGCAGGGGCCGCGAAGCGGCCCCTGCCCTGCGGGCGAATGTACCGCTCCCCCGGGCCCCCTCCGCGAGGGGGTTCCAGCTTGAGTGACGGGCCCGGCTGCTGCCTGGCACAGCGCTTGCGCTTTCGGCCATTCCATGAGTGCCGCCATGCCTCCCTTACCCGATGCACCGCGTGTTGGGCCGGCAATCGTCACCGCGGTGCGCACCGGCGCGGTGCAGCGCGTCATCAAGGTGCGTCGCGACTACAACAGCTGGGTCGCGCGCGAGACGATGGAAGACTATGCGCTGCGCTTCACGCCGCACAGTTTTCGCAAGTGGTCGGAGCTGCGGGTGGCCAACACCGCCTTCGGCGCGGCCTCGTTCCTGGTGCTCGAAGCGGTGGGCGCGACGCTGTTGGTCGCGTACGGCTTCGTCAACGCGTTCTGGGCCATCCTTGCCACCGGGCTGATCATCTTCCTCGCCGGCTGGCCGATCAGCCGCTACGCCGCGCGCCACGGCGTCGACATGGACCTGCTGACGCGCGGTGCCGGCTTCGGCTACATCGGATCGACCGTCACCTCGCTGATCTACGCGTCGTTCACCTTCATCTTCTTCGCGCTCGAGGCGGCCATCATGGCCTATGCGCTCGAGCTCGCCTTCGACATCCCGCCCGCCTGGGGCTACCTGATTTGCGCGCTGGTGGTCGTTCCGCTGGTGACCCACGGCGTGACCGTCATCAGCCGCTTGCAGGTGTGGACGCAGCCGCTGTGGCTGGTGCTGCTGGTCGTGCCCTATGTCTTCGTGTTCCAGAAGAACCCGGGCGTGCTCGACGGCCTGGTGCAGTACGGCGGCGCCGACGGGCAGGGCGCCCAGTTCCAGCTGCAGCTGTTCGGCGCGGCGATGACGGTGGGCATCGCGCTGATCACGCAGATGGGCGAGCAGGTCGACTACCTGCGCTTCATGCCCGAGCGCACGGCGAAGAACAAGGCTCGCTGGTGGGCGGGGGTGCTGATCGGCGGTCCGGGCTGGGTGGTTCCCGGCGTCATCAAGATGCTCGGCGGCGCCTTGCTCGCCTACCTGGCGATCAGCCACGCGGTGCCGCTGGACCGCGCGGTCGACCCGAACCAGATGTACCTCGCGGCCTACGAGTACGTGTTCCCGCGCGAGAGCTGGGCCATCGCGGCGACCGCACTGCTGGTCGTGATCTCGCAGCTGAAGATCAACGTCACCAACGCCTATGCGGGTTCGCTCGCCTGGTCGAACTTCTTCGCCCGGCTGACGCACAGCCACCCGGGGCGCGTGGTGTGGGTGGTGTTCAACACGCTGATCGCGCTGATGCTGATGGAGCTCAACGTGTTCCAGGCGCTGGGCAAAGTGCTGGGGCTCTATTCCAACATCGCGATCAGCTGGATGATGGCGGTGGTGGCGGATCTGGTGATCAACAAGCCGTTGGGGCTGTCGCCGAAGGGCATCGAGTTCAAGCGCGCGCATTTGTACGACATCAACCCGGTCGGCGTGGGGGCGATGGGGCTGGCGTCGGCGGTGTCCATCGCGGCCTACCTCGGCTGGTTCGGGCCGACGGCCCAGGCGTTCTCGGCGCTGATCGCGCTCGCGACGGCGTTCGTGGCGTCGCCGGTGATTGCCTGGTGGACGAAGGGCAAGTACTACCTCGCGCGCGACCCAGGCCACGCGTCACGCAGGCTCGGCGCGGGAGCGGATCAAGCAACGCCCGTGGATCCGGCTTCGCCGGTCCACAGGGTGGCGCCCCTTGGGGGCAGGAGCGAAGCGACTGGGGGGCTGTTTACCTGCACCATCTGCGAACGCGAATACGAAACCGACGACATGGCCTATTGCCCGGCCTATCTCGGCCACATCTGTTCGCTGTGCTGTTCGCTCGACGCGCGCTGCGACGACATGTGCAAGCCCGAGGCCAGCTGGTCCGCTCAGTGGCAG
>DASXQQ010000233.1:0-26854 GCA_036507085.1 Piscinibacter sp.
TAGATCGATCCGGGTAGCTAAGCGGCTCCCTGTTAATCCGTAGGTCCCTGGTTCGAGCCCAGGTGGGGAGACGACCGACTTCTTGATGGGCGTGATGGGCGCGTCCGCAGGCGGCGTTCAAGCCATGAGGCAAGGCGTCGCCAATCCTCGCGAGTACATCGATGCGGCCGTCCGAACCGGCTTGCGCAGCCTCGGATGCAACGCTGCGCGCTGTGACCAGAGGGCGCGCTTTTCCTATGCCCACCCGACGGCGTGGACCAGCGGAGAGAATCAGCCGTTCACGCCGGTGTGACGCCGCGGCGTGCTGGTGCAAGTCGTTTTGTACATTTTGTGGAACTGCGCCGCGAGCACCGCTGCCACTCGTCGCTGATAGTCAGTACCCGGTTTGCACATCGAGCTCGTAGGCCGAGAACAAGGAGTCGCGAAACCGGCCGGGCGAGAAGCGATTCTCGGCTTCGCGGCGGGCGGCCTGGCCGATCTGCTTGCGCAGCAGCGGTTCGTCGATCAGGCGCCCGATGCACCGCATGACCTCGTTGTCGGTGCGACAGAGAAAGCCGGTCTCGCCGTCACGGATCAGGTCGCTGTGTTCGGGCGAGCCGATCACCGCGCAGGGCAGGCCCAGCGCCATCGCCGCGGCGACGAACACCGGGAAGCCGGGCGGGCCGCTGCGCGGCGCAAGGTACAACCAGCCGCAAGCCAGCCGCAACGCGATCTCGGCATCGTCGCTCGCTTCGAAGTAGCCGACGTTGGCGGCCTTGAGACGCGCCACCGACGCCGAACCGAGCCGACCGATCCAGTTGAACGCCACCTGCAGGTCATCGCCGCTGAGCAACACCGCGAGCTGCGCAATCAGCTCGACGCTGCGCGGCTCGTCGTCGCGGCTGCCGGTGACGATCAGCGGGCGTCGCGCCTCGTGGCGACGGGTGTCGAAGAACACCGGCGGCACAGCGCCTTCGACCACGTGAATCGGCTCGCGGGTAACCCGGTGCAGCGTGTACGCCTCTTCGAGCATGTTGACGATGGTGCGCTGGCGTTTGGTCGCGAGAATGCCTTTCACCAACGGTCCGATCAGCGCGCCGAATGCTCCCCGCGGCCTGAGGCTAGGCGATGCGTGCGGCGAGAAATAGACTGGTACCGCGCCGGCTCCGAATGAGCGCGCAATGCCCCGGCCCAGCAAGAGGGGCATCAGGCCGTGCAGATGGATCGCGCGCAAAGGCCGACGCGACACGACGCCGCGAAACGCTGCCGAGAGACCGCTCCAGCGCCGCAGGGCCTTTTGCTCATAAGGCGCCGCGACGAGTTCGACATTGCCGTGAAAGCGAGGTTTCAAGTGGGCACCGCGCGGGTCGTCGATCAGCACCACGCACTGGTCTATGCCAGCTTCCGCCAACGCCGTCGTGGCGGGCCCGAGGAAGCTGAAGACCGCATCGTTCAATCTCCCCACGAGGTGCACGACGGCGCGCCCGTCCGCGCTGGGCTGCGCCTGCAGCTGCGAAGTCATGTCCATGCCATCCCCTTCCATCGTGAACACAAGGCGCCGCCGTGATCCTGCATGCAGCGCACCAAGACCGCTCAGCGCGCACCGTCGGAGTTCAACACGACCTTGACGGTGCGCAGCAGGATGCCGAAGTCCAGCCAAGCAGAGCGGTCTTCCACATAACGGCGGTCGAGCTCGACGCGCTCGCTGTAGCTCGTGTTGCTGCGCCCGCCGACTTGCCACGGCCCGGTCATGCCCGGACGCACACACAAGTAGTGCCAGCGCGCGCCTTGATAGCGTTGCAGTTCGCCGACGGTGATGGGTCGCGGCCCGACGAGGTTCATCTCACCGCGCAGCACGTTGAACAATTGCGGCAGCTCATCGAGACTGGTCTTGCGCAGGAATTGGCCGACCGGCGTGACCCGTGGATCGTTGCTGAGCTTCTGGTCGCGCGCCCACTCGGCGCGCGCTGCAGCGCTCTGGTGCAGCAGACGCGCCAACATCGCTTCCGAATCGCGAACCATGGTGCGGAACTTCAGGCAGCGGAACAAGCGCCCGTCCTGCCCGACGCGGTAGTGGGCGAACATGATCGGTGCGCCATCGCGTTTCCAGATGAGCCACGCGACGACCAGCATCAGCGGAGCGAACATCAGCAGGAGAACGGCCGCCGCGAGCTGGTTGCCCGCGCTGTACAGCAGCGCGTGCACCCGCGCATTGCCGTGTATCCAGAGACGCATGCGTACCGCATCAGAGACCATGGTGGTTGCTTTCATTGCAAGCTACTCCTCGATGTGTGCCGACGCGTAGGGTACGCAAAGCACACGCCAGTTTTGTGAAGCCGTTACCTTCGCGAACACATCATCGAGATGCACGATCGCACGCGCGCGCTGCGTGCGCTGCAGTCGGCAAAAACTTCCGCAATCGGAAAATGAACCCGTAGTTCGCGGCATGGGATTCGTCGCGTGCACGCAATTGATTGCTCGTGGTGCAACGCGCGCTGTGCGCCATTCAATTGCACACATCTGCAGACAGGCGCATTGCGCATGCAAATGGACAGTGGCCAGATACGCAGAGATGCGAAAGCGAACATCTCGAAACCGCGGCAGGCACGCAACTTGAGTAAATCGAGCCTTGTCGGGCGAGCTCAGTGCAAATGCGTACCGAGCGTGTGCCCTCAGGGAGAACAACACTGGACGCCATTCGATTGTTTCGCCTTGTCCGCGCGGGCAAGGGTTGGGTCATCGTCTGCATTGCGACGATGACCAGCGCCGCCATCGCGGCTCGCGTGTTCCTGCCCGCAACGTACACCGCGTCGGCAGCGGTGCTGGTCGACGTGAGCGCTGTCGGCGCGCTCGACCCCAACGCGAGCGCGAGCGCTCGGTCACAACGCTCGGTGCTCGCCACGCACGCGAACCTGGTGCGCAGCGAGCGGGTGGCGCGTCGCGTCGTCTCCGAACTCAAGCTGAGCGAAGAGCCCAGGTTGCGCGACGCATGGCACCACGCCACCGGTGCGCGCGGCGATGCGATCAGTTGGATCGCGAGGGCGCTGTTGCGCGACGTCGCGGTGCAGCCTGGCGCCGCCGATAGCAACGTGCTCGAGATCGAGGTCGCCGCCCACGAGCCCGAGACGGCGGCCCGACTTGCCAACGGATTTGCCGCCGCGTATCTCCACACGGTGGCCGAGTTGCGCACGCCGTCGACGCGCAAGAGTGGCGCCGTTCCCGCGCTGCCCACCGTTCCACCGGACGATGGTCTGCGCTCCGCGCGGGCCGCATTGATGGCGTATCGACCGGAGCGCGGGCCGTCCAGCGTCAATGGCCGAGCGCGATTGGAGCCCTTGGATTTGGCAAGCGACTCGCCTTCGCAGAGCGCGCCGCAGGGTCGCGTCGCGCTCGACGATGCGGCGCTGTTATCCGAAGCGGTGGCGCCCGCTTCGTCGTCCGACCCCGGGCTCACACTGATCGCGGCGATCGCCATCGCGCTCGGCGGCGCGCTCGGGGTGCTATGCGTGCTGTGCCGCGACTTCGTGTCGCCGCGCGTGCGCGATGCGCGTGATCTCGACGCGCTGCAGCTCGATCACCTGGTCACGCTGGAGCACGCGCGGCTTGCGCGCCAGCGCCCGGGCCGAGGTTCGGATGACGCCGTGCGCGCAGCCGCTTCGGAGCCGACGGGCCATCGCTCGACGTTCTCCGCCTGGATGGCGCAATGAGAAGTCCACGCGTCGACGCCGACGGCACCGACTCGACGTGGAGCGACGCGCAGGGCCTCGCCGCCGAGGGCCGTCTCATCGGCGACTACCTGGTCGAGTTCGGCGCCCTGAAGCCGACCGATGTCGACGGCGTTCGCCAGTGGCAGGCCAAGAGCGGCCTGCGTTTCGGCGAGGCGGCGTTGCAGCTCGGTCTGGTGACGCACGCCGCCGTCAGCGATGCGCTGGCGCACCAGTACCACTATCCGAAGCTGCTCGACCCGCGCGGCGCGCTGTCGGCCGAGCTCGTGATGGCGACACGACCGAGCCATGCGGTGTCGGAGCAATTGCGCACGCTGCGCACGCAGCTGGTGGTGCGCTGGGGCGATGCGAAGGCATGCCACACGGTGTGCGTCGTGAGCACCGCGCGCGGCGAAGGCCGCAGCTTCATCGCCGCCAACCTGGCCATCGCCTTTGCCCAGATCAACCTGCGCACATTGCTGCTCGACCTGGACATGCGCTGCCCGAGCCAGCACGAGCTGTTCGGCTTGCCGAACCGGCACGGCGTCAGCAACGTGCTGATCGGGCGAGTGCCGATCGACGAGGCGCAGGTCGCGCAGGCCAGCACGCTGAGCGTGATGGCGTGCGGACCCGAACCGCCCAACCCGCAGGAACTGTTGTCGGCGGCCGCATTGACGCCGGTGCTCGACGCGCTGCGTCTTCGCCACGACGTGATCGTCATCGACACGCCAGCGTGGTGCGTCGGTGCCGACGCGCTGCTCATCAGCGCGCAGGTGCAGGACACATTGCTGATCAGCCGCCCCGGCCACTCCTTGCAACGCCCGACGAGGCAGATGGTCACGTCCCTGCGAAAGGCCGGGGCGCGCATCGTCGGCGCGGTGCTCAACCAACGATGAACGAAATGATGAGCAGCACCGACTGTCTTCAGCCCGACGCCCCCGGCGATCCGTCGCTCGCGCGCCGCCTGCTCGTGCTGTCGCCTTGCCTTGCCGGCCTCGCGGTCGGCGGCATCCGTCCAGCGCGCGCGCAAGGCGCAGCGGGCCGCAAGTTCGGCGACATGGTCGGGCTGGGCGTGAAGTTCTCGCAGGGCCAGCCGGCCACCGACCTGCCTCTGCTCACCGACCTGGACGTTCGCTGGGTGCGCGATGTGGTCGATTGGCCTGGCATCGAGCCAGCCGCAGGGCGCTTCGCCGATTTCCGCCCGGCGTTCAAGCAACGGCTCGAGTTCTACCGGCGCAACGGCATCGGGCTGGTCGCGCTGCTGACGCTCGACAACCCGCGCGCGTATCCGCCGACCCCTGACGATGCGGCGCGCCGCTGGAACCCGCAGGCATTCGGCCGCTTCGCCGCGATGGCCGCGCGCATGCTGCGCGCCGCAGGCGTGCGCTTCGTGCTCGAGATCGGCAACGAACCGCACAACTCGCTGCTCGCCAAGAGCCTGGGCGGCGCATGGAACGGCCGCGCTCCGTCGCCCTGGCTCACGCACTACGTGCAAATGGTGCAAGCAGCGGTGCGCGAGGTGAAGGCCTTCGACGGCACGGTCAAGCTGCTCAGCGACGACGACCTGTGGGTCGTCCACTACTGGTACCTCGAAGCGGGCCTGCCCGCGGCGCTCGATGGCTTCGCCGTCCATCCCTACACGCCCGGGATGCCCGAGCGCGCGGCGATCGCCGCCGACACCGACTGGGTTCGCCCCTTCACGGCAGTCGACCCCGATCGCTCCTTCGGCTCCGCGGTGCGGCGCTTGCGCGAGCAAGGCCGGCTCAAGCTCGGGCGCGCGCCCGAGATCTGGCTCACCGAGTGGGGCTGGCCGGTGGGCGCCGAAGGCGCGCGCGGCAGCGTCACCGAGGCCACACTGGTCGGCTACCTGCCGCGCGCGTTCATCCTCGCCGCGGCCGCGGGGGTCGAGGTGCTTTGCTGGTTTTCGTCGCAGGACTCGGTCGACGGACCCATGGGCCTCGTGCGCAACGACGGCCGGCGCCGCAGCACCTATCAGGCCTTCAAGACGATGACCACGCAGCTCGGCGACCATCTGTTGCTGCGCCAAGTGGCTGGGGCGCAGCAGCCCACGACGGGGCTGCAGGCCTTTCTGTTCGAGGGCCCGCAGGGCCGCAAGCTCGTGGCCTGGAGCGCCGACGCGAAGCCGCGCCGCCTGCCGGTGCCGCAGGCCGACCCCTCGGCCCGCGGCGTCGACGCGCTGGGCCAGCCGCTTGTCTTCGAGCCGGGCGCGCAGGGGGCCGCACGCGCGATCTGCGGGGCCGCGCCCGTATACCTCTTCGGAAATTGGACCGATGCAGCCATCCACGCAAGCCTCGCTGCGGCTGAGTGAGGCGCGCGCCGGCGCCGCGGTCGGTCGGCCTGCGCGTGAGCGCAGCGACTGGGTCGATGCGGCCAAGGGCGTGGGCATCCTGCTCGTGGTGCTGGGCCACGCGCTGGACGGCCTGATCCAGGCCGGGCTGGTGCCGAGCCATGGTCCCTGGGCGCGCTCGTTCTTCCTGATCTACACCTTCCACATGCCGCTGTTCTTTTTCCTCGCGGGTCTGTTCGTGAAGACCCGCCTCGAACGAGACCGTGGCGAATTCGTGCGCAGTGCGGCGGCGCGGATCGCGTGGCCGTATGTCCTGTGGAGCATCGTCCAGTTGCTGGTGATTGCGGCCATGGGCGCCGCGGTCAACCGACCCACCACGCTGGACCTGCAACGCATCGTCTCCCTGCTGTGGGATCCGACCTCGCAGTTCTGGTTTCTGCAGGCGCTGCTGATCCTCCACCTCCTGAGCCGATGGGTCGTGCCGCGCTTCGGCGCGGCATGCCTGCTCGCGGCGGCGGTGGTCGCGCGCGCGCTGGTGGAAGTCATAGCCCTGCCGGTGGCGCTGGCCCTGCCCTGCCGCTTCGGCGTCTTCTACGCGCTCGGCGTGGTGTTCGGGCCGCTGTTGATGCGGCACGCGCAATCGTTGCGCCGCCTGCCGATGCTGGCGGTGGGCCTCGCCGGTGCAGCGCTGTGGGCGCTCGCGGCGAGCGCAGCCGACGACAGCGGCCGTGGCTACTGGAGCGTCGCGGCCGTGCCGGCAGCGCTCGCCGGCAGCGTGGCCGCGCTGGCGCTGGCGCCGCTGGCCCGCGGCGCGCCGCAACAGTGGCTGCGCGCGCTCGGACGCAGTTCGATGGCGATCTACGTGCTGCACGTTCTGTTCGTCGCGGGCATGCGCATCGCGTTGCACAAGTGGCTGGGGCTGGACGACCCCAGGCTCATCCTGGCGCTCGCCGTGTCGAGCGGCGTCGCGGGCCCGCTGCTGGTCCGCTGGCTCGCCGTTCGCCTGAACGCGAGCCGCGCCTTGGGCCTGGGTTGAACCAAGCGCCGACCGATCACCATGAGCCCCACCCCATTCGCATTGCTCGTGATCCTTGCCGGCGTGCTGTCGTCGTCCGACGGCATGCTGCGAACGCTGATGCTGTGCTGCCTGTTCGGCGCGGCAGCGGCCATCGCGCTGCCCGCGCTGGGCGGAGCGCCGATCACGCCGGCCGTGATGCTGCTGCCGTTCCTGATGTGGCGCGCCGCAAGAGACCGCGCGCCGACCACGTGGCTCGGCCATGTCGCGTATCCGCAAGCTGGGTTCTGGTTGCTGCTGCTGGTGCTCTGGGGCGTGCTCAGCGCGTACTTCCTGCCACGCCTGTTCATCGGCGAGACGATGCTCTACGCCACCGACCGCGCCAGCATGACCGGCGTACGGCTCCTGTCGCTGCGCCCGTTGTCAACCAACTTCACGCAGTCCGCCTACGCGGTCGCGGGCCTGTGCACCTTCGTGGCGGTGCGCGCGCTGCTCGAGCCCGACGGACGCCTGCTGCGCTTTCGCGATGCCGTGCTGCTGCTGGCCAGCGTCGATTGCGCGGCCGCGCTGCTCAACCTGGCCGAGCTGCGCCTGGGCCTTCCGAGCCTGCTGGCGCTGGTGCGCAATGCCGGCTACGCGATCCTGGTGGGCGGCGACGTGGGAGGACTGCAGCGGATCTCCGGCACCTTCGCCGAGGCCTCGGCGTTTGCGGGCTTCAGCCTGCCGCTGCTCGCGTTCAGCGCCAGCCTGTGGCGCGACGGCGTGCGTCCGGTCTACACCGGCGCGCTGTCGCTCGGCTTGCTGGTGCTGCTGCTGATCTCCACCTCGACCACGGCCTACGCGGGTCTGTGCACGTACGGCGGCTGCATCACGCTGGCGGCCTTCATGCGGGCGGTGCGGCGCGGCGACGTGCCGCACATCGGTACCTTGACGGTGCTGCTGTGGCTGCTCGCGGTCGCGGCCTGCATCATTCTTCTGGCGCGACCCGACATCGCGAGCCGCCTGGCCGACTTCTTCGGGGTCACGCTGGTGAGAAAGCTCGAAAGCGCGTCCGGCATCGAACGCGGCTCGTGGAACCGGCAGGCGTGGATCAACTTCGTCGATGCCTACGGTGTCGGCGTGGGCCTGGGCAGCGCGCGAGCATCGAGCTATCTACTGGTGCTGCTGTCCAACATCGGCGTCATCGGGCTGCTGCTGTTCATCGCCTTCGTCGGCCGGCTTCTCGGCGCCCCGCTGCGTGCCGTGGCCCCCGACGACGCACCGGTGGTCAAGGCCGCGCGGCGCTCGGTGCTGGCGGCTTTGATCGCCGCCACCGTCTCGGCCGTCGTCTTCGATCTCGGCCCGGCCTTCTATGCATTCGCTGCCGCTGCGTCGGCGGTCCCGCTGGGCCGCGCGGCGGCGCAGACATCATCGATCGGAGCTCGGCATGAAATGGCTTGACGTGAACCCCCGCGGCGAACCGGGGCTGCCGGAGGTGCTGATCAACGGCCGCTTCCTCGGCCAGCGCGTGACCGGCGTCCAGCGCTACGGCCGTGAAACGCTGCACTGCCTCGACGAGTTGCTGGCCAGCAGCGGCGGCGCCGGTGCGCGCTGGACCGTGCTGGTCCCGCGCGGCACGCAGGTGCCGGCATTTCGCCACCTCGTCGTCGAAACGGTCGGCCGCCTGCAAGGGCACCTGTGGGAACAGCTCGAACTGCTGTGGCGCGCGCGCAGCCGGCTGTTGATCAGCTTCGGCTTCACCGGCCCGATGCTCAAGCGCTGGCAGATCATCACCGTCCATGACGCGGCGGTCGTGCGCATGCCGCAGGCCTTCACGCCGGGCTTTCGCAGCTGGTACCGCTGGCTCGTCAGCACGATCGCGGCCCGCGCGCCGCGCACCATGGCGGTCTCGCAGTTCAGCGCGCGCGAAGCCGCCGAATGCTTCGGCGCGCCGATGGACCGGCTGCGCGTGACCACCGAAGGCTGGCAGCACCTGGAGCGCAGCACCGCCGACGAGAGCGTGCTCGATCGCCACGGCCTGCGCGCGGCGCCCTTCGCACTCGCGGTGAGCAGCCCCACGCCGAGCAAGAACTTCGCCGCCATCGCCAGCGCCGTCGCCTTGCTCGGGCCCGATGCGCCGCGCTGCGTGGTGGTCGGAGCGGCCGACGGCGCGGTGTTTCGAGCCGCCGGCGATGCGAGCGACGCGCTGTGCCGGGTCGGCTACGTGTCCGACGCCGAGCTCAAGGCGCTGTACCAGCACGCGACCTGCTTTGTCTTCCCGTCGCTCTACGAAGGCTTCGGCATCCCGCCGCTGGAGGCCATGGCCTGCGGCTGCCCGGTGATCGCCTCGACGGCGCCGGCCATCCGCGAAGTGTGCGGCGACGCGGCCCTGTATTTCGATCCGGCCAGCCCGCTCGAGCTCGCCGACCGGCTGCGCGCCATGTTCGACGAGCCTGCGCTGCGCGCCGACATGCGCCGCGCCGGACTCGATCGCGTGAGATCCTACTCATGGGAACGCGCAGCGTCGTTGAGTCTGTCGGCCATCCGCGAGGTGATCGCGCGATGAGCCTTGACACCGAACCCGTCGCCGTCACCATGACACAGCTGGCAGCGACCGCCGCCCCCGCCGCGCAGCCGCCGCGCAGCGAACAAGGCGAGACGCGGCGCGCCCTCGCGTTCGTCTATGCCGGCTATCTGTTTCGCTATGCCTACCTGCTGGTGCTGATCCCGTTCTACGGCAGGGTGCTCGGCGCCGACGAGTACGGACGCCTGCTGGCGGCCATGTCGCTGTACCAGGTGGTGTGGATGCTCACCGAGTACGGCTTTCCGATCGTCGGTGCGCGCGACGTGGCCGGCACGGCCGACCGGCAACGGATCGCCGGGCTGTATGCGCGCCACATGATGGGCCGCCTGGCCCTGGCCTTGCCCGCGCTGGCGATCGGCCTGGGCGGCACCTTGCTCTCGCCGGTGCTGCGCGCCAACCCCGCGTTGGGCATCCTCGCCACCGCCAACGGCATCGTGGCGGCATTCAACCTCGGCTGGTACTTCCAGGGAACGCTCAGCTTCCGCACCTCGGTGATGATCGAGCTCGCCGGGTTCGCGATCAACCTGCCGCTGATCCTGCTGCTCGTTCGCGGGCCGGGCGATGGCTGGATGGTGCTGTCCATCCTGCTGGCCTCGAGCACGCTGTGCACGGTCGTGGCGCATGGGCTTGCGCTGCGCGCGATGGACCGCCGCGGCCTGCGCTGGCAAGGCGGTCTCGCATTGATCGCCGCGTCGACGGCCTTGTTCGTGCACCGCGGGCTCACCATCATGATGGCGAGCTCGTCGACCTACCTGCTCAGTCTCTTCGCCAGCGCGGCCCAGGTGGGCTGGTACGGCGTGGCGGAGCGCTTCGCGACCGTGGGCCTGAGCCTGATGCAGCCGGCCAACCACGTGTTGGTGGGCACGGTCGCCCGCCGCATCAGCATCAAGGAGAGCGAAGGCGAGGCCTACGCGCTGATGCGCACCTCGCTGATCGTGATGACGGCGTTCGGCATGCTGCTGCTCGCCTGCACGGTGCTGCTCGCCGGCACCGTGGTGCCACTGGTCCTCGGGCCTTCGTTCGCGCCGACGGTGCCGATGCTGCAGGTCATGGGCCTGATGTTCCCGTTCGCCGCGTTCTGCCAGGTGACCGCGGGCTACGTCCTCATCCCCCTGCGCTTCGACGGCCTGATGTCGGCCGTCAGCCTTTTCGGCGCCGCCGTGACCGTCGGACTGGTCGTCCTGCTGGGACAGCGCGCCGGCGGCACCGGCGTGGCGTGGGCGCGCACGCTCGGCGGCATCGTGCTGGCGCTGGCGCTGCTCGCGGTACTCCATCGCAAGAAGCTTTTGACAAGGATCTGGCACGCATGAGGCGCGAACTGACAGTGGTGATCGGGATCGCGACCGCGGGTCGCCGGGAGCAGATGGCGCTCACGCTGGCGCAGATTGCTCGGCAGCGGCGGCTGCCCGAGCGGATCGTCATCTGCCCGGCCGGCGCGGACGACTACGACGAGCGCGCTTCGGCGCTGGTCGCCTGCCCCGTCGAAGTGGTTCACGGGCCGCGTGGCCTGACCGCTCAGCGCAACGCGATCCTCGCGGCCTGCGGCCAGGCCGATGTGGTCATCTTCATGGACGACGACTACTACCCGGCGCCGGACTACGTGGCGCAAGTGCTGTCGCTATTCGTCGCCCATCCCGACATCGTCGTGGCGACCAATCATCCGGTGGTCGACGGCGCGAGCGGACCGGGCGTGCCGCACGACGAAGCGGTGCGCATCGTCGACGCGCTGCCGGCCGCGGCGCAGGCAGTGCCGCACATCAAGGAGACCTACGGCGGCTATGGCTGCAACATGGCCGTGCGCCTGGCGCCGGCACGCGAGCACGCCATCCTGTTCGACGCCAACCTGCCGCTGTACGGATGGCTGGAGGACATCGACTTCAGCCGCCGCATGGCCGCCCACGGGCGCATCGCCAACTGCTCGTCGCTGCGCGGCGTGCACCTGGCCACCAAGCGCGGCCGGACCTCGGGCCTGCGCTTCGGCTATTCGCAGGTCGCCAATCCGGTCTACCTGCTGCGCAAAGGCTCGCTGTCGCTGTCGTACGCCGCGAAGCACATCGCGAAGAACGTGGCCAAGAACATGGCGATGGTGGCGTGGCCCGAGTCATGGGTCGACCGGCGCGGCCGCCTGAAAGGCAACTGGCTGGCGCTGCGCGATTGGCTTCGCGGCGAACTCGACCCGGCCCGGATACAGCGGCTTCTTTGAACCACGGCGGACCCGCACTCGACATGAACCCATCCTCTGCACGGCTGCCCCGCGACAGCATCTTTCGCGGGCTGCGCCCCACTGCCCCGCCGCTGCCGCCGTCCGGATTTCGTGAGCTCGACGCGCGCGTGCACTATTTCGTGCGCGGCGCCGCGGTGCAGAACTTCGGCGACTACCTGCCCGAACTGCTGGTCCAGGCGCTGTTGCAGCAGCCGCGCGTCGAGGCCGACATCTACCGTCTGATCGGCAGCGTCATCGAGTCGTCGTGGATTCTTCGCGACCTGCGCCACACCCTGGGCGTGGCGCACGGGACGATCGCGTTCTGGTGCTGCGGCATGCGCAACGAGCGGCCCCTCCGCGCCAAGGCGGCATCGCTTTGCAGCTTCTTCGGCGTGCGTGGCCCAAGGACGCGCGACCGGCTGGGCCTCGCGGCCGACACGGTGCTCGGCGATCCGGGTTTGCTCGCGCCGCTGTTCCATCGCCCGGCCCCGTCACCCGCCACGTCGGGGCGAACGATCTGCATTCCGCACATCCACGACCCGAAGACCGATGCCGAGCTGCTCGACATCTCCGGCGCCGACGTCGTCGTGCGCCCGCAGATCGCGGCCACCGAGGCCGCCCTGCGCGACATCCTCGACAAGATCGCCGGCGCCGACTTCGTGCTGACCGCGTCGCTGCACGGCGCCATCATCGCCTGCGCCTACGGCAGGCCGTTCGCATTCTGGGACAACGGGCATGTCGACATCGTCTTCAAGTGGCAGGACTTCGCCGAGTCGGTGAACCTCACGGCGCAGTTCGTGAAGACGGTCCGCGACGGCGTCGGCCTGCACCGTGACGTGCAGGCAAGCCGGCTGCGGCTGCCGCCGTTGACGCCCATCCTCGACGTCTGTCCTTTCGCGGCGCGCCCCTCGGCACTCGCACGCGCGCTGGCACACGACGGCCGCCTGGACGGCGTCGATGTCGACACGCTGGCACGCGCCTTCGACAGCCTCGCTTCGTCGCAACCGGCGGCCATTGATCAGCTGCGGCGGCTGTCGGCCAAGCATCGCGCGCTGCACGCGGGCCTGGGCCGCGCCATCCACAGGCAAGCCGGCTCGGGTGTCGAGGCCGTCAAGCTCTTCCTCCGAACCATGCTGCGCCTGAGCTAGCTCCATCACCCATGCCCCACTTCAAGTCACTGCTGATCGACGACTCGCTGTCGCTTATCAACCGCACCGGCGCGCACTTCATCGCCAAGGACCTGGTGCAGCACTTCGGCAGCCGCGGCGCGGTGCGACGCTGGCGGATGTTCGGCCGGCGAATGCCCGACGGGCTGCCGCGCAAGCTGCTGGCGCGGCTGATGCTCAAGGAGATGCACTGGCTGGGGCAGGCCAGCGCCTGGCCCTGGCCCGACGTGCCGCATGCGATCCGCCTGTTCCTCGACCCGCTGTACGTGATGCGCTCGCGCCTCACGGCCAACGACATCGTGCTGTGCCACGACATCGGGCCGGTGACGCACCCGGCGATCTACGACGCCGGCACCGTCGAGTGGTACAGCCGGGTCTACGAGAAGCTCGTGCGCTGCAAGCCGGGCATGGTCTTCGTGAGCCGCAGCTCGCAGGCCGCGTTCGCGTCGCGCTTCGGCCTCGACTTCCGCTTCCAGCACAGCATCCCGCTGTACGTGCGCAACGCGAGCGTCGACGGGCCGATGGAGGCCGTCGACGGGATCACGAAGCCGTTCTTCCTGTCGGTCGGCGCGCTGGAGAAGCGCAAGAATCACCGCACCACGATGGCGGCGTTCGAGTTGTCGCGGCTGGCCGATGCCGGCGTGTCGCTGGTGATCTGCGGCTCGCGCGGCGACGAAGCGGTGCAGGTGGCACAGCAGGCGGCCCGCACGCCCGGCGTCAGGCTGCCCGGCTACGTGAGCGATGCGCAACTGCGCTGGCTATACCACGAGGCGCTCGCCTTCGTGCTGCCGAGCCGGCTCGAAGGCTTCGGCATGCCGGCGCTGGAGGCGGCGCAGTACGGGCTGATCCCGATCGTCTCGCGCGACGGCGCGCTGAACGAGGCGATCGGCGGGCTGGGGCTCGCGGTCGACGCCGAATCGCCCGACGACATCGCACAGGCGCTGCAGCGCGTGCACGGCCTCGGCACCGACGAGCGCGAGGCCTGGCAGGCGCGGCTCACCGCGTTCTCGCAGCAGGCCACGCGCGACAAGTTCATCTACCAATGGGAGCGGCTGCTGTCGGCCGAGCTCGCCAGCCATGCGCATTCCTGAGATCGACGGCCTGCGCGCGATCGCGATGACGATGGTCATCGCGCAGCACTGCGGCCTGCTGCCTTTCGGCTGGACCGGCGTCTGGCTGTTCTTCGTCATCTCGGGCTACGTGATCACCCGCGGCTTCATGGCCGGCGCTGTCGGCGAGGGCGCCGGCCAGCGCTTCGCCGACTTCATGGGGCGGCGCGCCCTGCGCATCGTGCCGGTGTACCTGCTGTACGTCGCCGTCAACGTCGCGATCCTGTGGCGCATCGACGGGCCGCAGCGACTCGGCGATGTGCCGTACCTGCTGAGCTTCACCTACAACTGGCACATGATCTTCGGCTTCTGGCCGGGCAGCAGCGCATGGCCTGCGTTCGGGCACCTGTGGACGCTCAGCGTCGAGCAGCAGTTCTACCTGCTGTTCCCGCTGATCGCGCTGTTCGTGCTGCCGCGCGCCCAGATCGCCGTCACGGCCGCTCTGGTCTGCGCCGGACCGCTCGTGCGCTGGCTGTGGTCGGATGCGCTGCTGCGAACCCAGGGCGGCGATCCGGGGTCGCTCGCCTTCGGCGTCTATGCGTCGTCGCTGTGCCATTTCGATGCCTTCCTGATCGGCTCGCTGGTCGCGCGACTGGAGCCGCGGCTGCGCGCCTCGCCGCGCGCGGCGAACACGCTGTGGTGGGCCGCGCTGCTCGCCGCGGCGGCGTATGCAGGCGTCTACGTCGCGATCAACCACCAGCTCGGCGCACGCGGCGTGGAGGCGCTGCGCAACGTGTTCTCCGGCATCCTCTGCGGCCAGCATCGCGAAGTGTTCGCCTACGCGGTTGTCGACGCGCTCGCCGCGGCCACGCTCGTTCACGCCCTCTTGCGGCAGCGCGGCAGCCGGCTGCTCGCGTGGCCGCCGCTCGCCTGGGTCGGACGGGTCTCGTATGGCGGCTATCTGTTCCACACGCTGGTGCTGTGGTCGGCGGGGCAACTGCTGCATGCGAAGCTGAAGGAGCTTCCGCTGGAGGCGAAGCTGCTGCTGTTCGCGGCCGTGTGGGCGGTCACCGTCGCGCTGGCGTCGGCGTCGTTCCTGTGGTTCGAGCAGGCGCTCGCCCGGCGCTGGCGCAGCGCCCCCGCGCGGGCGATGGCGGCCGCGGCATGAACGGCCAGGCGACCGAACTGCGCCTCGGCATCGATGGCGATGCGCTGCGCACGCCGCTGTCGGGCGTGGGGCAGTACATCTTTCAGTTGTGCCGGGAATTGGAGCGACTGCTGCCGAACGCCCGTCTGTTCGCCTATTCACGGCTGCCTGCGCAGCGGCTGGCGCTGCCGTCGCCGCGCTGGACGCTGCGCCGCGAGCCGGTGGCCGCCCTGCGCCGCCTGCCCTCGTTCCTCTGGCTCAAGACGCGCGGGGCGGCGCTCTGCGCCGAAGACTGCCTCGACGTGTTCTGGGCCGGCCGCACGCTTCACCCGCGCCTGGCGGCCCCCGTGCGCACCGTATGCACCGTGCACGACCTCAACCACCTGATCGTGCCGCAGACCATGCAGCGCGCGACGCGCTGGTCGCATCGCCTCTGGTTCGAGGGCGACCTGGCACGCGCCGATTGCATCATCGCCAATTCGCAGGGCACCGCGCAGCGGCTGCAAAGCCTGCTGAACCTGAACGCCCAGGGCGTAGTTCGGCCCGGGCTCGCGGACCACTTCCGTCCGCCGACGTCGCCGCAGGCCATGGCGGCACTGGAGGCGCTGTCCCGGCTCGGCATCGCGCCGCCTTACCTGCTCTCGGTGGGAACGCTGGAGCCGCGCAAGAACGTCGAACTGCTGTTCCGCGCCTTCATGGATCTCAAGCGGCGCGGCGAACTGGCCGACTGCCGGCTGGTGCTGGCCGGTGCGAGAGGCTGGCAGAACCAAGGCCTGGAGCGCGAGCTGATCGCCGCGCGGGCGCAGGGTGTGATCGTGTCGGGCCATGTGCCCGACACGCTGATGCCGGCCCTGTACGCCACAGCGCAGGCGCTGATCCTGCCGTCGATCTACGAAGGCTTCGGCATGCCGGCGCTGGAGGCGCGTGCCTGCGGCACCCGCGTCGTGATCGCCGACGTGCCCGAGCTGCGTGAAGCCGCCGGGCCGGGCGCCATCGTGGTCGAGCCGACATTGCCCGCCCTGGCCAAGGGCATTCTCGACGCGCTGGCGGCGCCGCGCCTCGAAGACAGCGGACTCGCCGAACGACATGCCTGGCGCCACAGCGCCGCGCGCCTCGCCGCCCTGCTGGCGGCGAGCCCCCCACCCTCACCGACGACCGGAGTTTCATGAAGATAGCGATCGTCCACGAATGGCTGGACACCTTCGCAGGCAGCGAGCGGGTGCTCGAGCAGATGCTCGAGGTCTTCAAGCAGGCCGACCTGTTCGCCGTCGTCGATTTCGTTCCGCCGCAGGAGCGCGGATTCCTGGGCGGGCGCACGCCGAAGACGACATTCATTCAGCGGCTTCCCTGGGCGCGCAAGTACTTCCGCAATTACCTGCCGCTGATGCCGCTGGCGGTCGAGCAGATCGACCTGCGCGGCTATGACCTCGTCATCTCGTCGAACCATGCCGTGGCCAAGGGGGTCATCACCGGCCCGCACCAGCTGCACGTCAGCTATGTCCATTCGCCGATGCGCTACGCCTGGGACCTGCAGCACCAGTACCTGGCCGAGTCGGGCCTGGACCGCGGGCTCAAGAGCGCCATCGCGCGCACGATGCTGCATTACCTGCGAAGCTGGGACCAGCGTTCGGCCAACGGCGTGGACCGCTTCGTCGCCAACTCCCAGTTCATTGCCCGGCGCATCCGCAAGGTCTACCGCAGGGACGCGCATGTCATTCATCCGCCGGTGGACATCGATCGCTTTGCGCTGCGGCACGACAAGGAAGACTTCTACCTCAGCGCGTCGCGCCTGGTGCCGTACAAGCGCGTGCCGCTGGTCGTGGAAGCCTTCGCCGGCATGCCGGACAAGCGGCTGCTCGTCGTCGGCGACGGCCCGGACCTGGCCCGCATTCGCAAGTCGCTGCCGCCCAACGTGACCCTGCTCGGCTACCAGCCCATCGAGCGCCTGGTCGACACGATGCAGCGCGCGCGGGCGCTGGTGTTCGCCGCCGAGGAGGACTTCGGCATCGCACCGGTAGAGGTCCAGGCCTGCGGCACGCCAGTCATCGCCTTCGGCCGCGGCGGTTCGCTGGAAACCGTGGTCGCACACGGACCGATGCGCACCGGACTGCTGTTCATGGAACAGACCGCCGAGTCGATTCGAGATGCGGTGCATCGCTTCGAAGCCGAGGCCGACAGCTTCAGCGCCAGCGCCTGCCGCGCGCACGCCGAGCGGTTTTCGGTGCCGGCCTTTCGCGATTCGCTGGCGTCGTTCGTGAACGACGAATGGCGCCGTTTTCACGCGCCGCTCAGCGTGGTGGAAGGCCCCTCAAAAGTTGTTCACCATCACCCCCGCTAAGCGGGTTGAGCTGTTGCCCAGCGCGCCCAGCAGGGTCTGGATCGCCTTCATGCGGGTGTTGCCGCGTCGCCCGATCACCACCGCCGCGCCACATTTCGCGGCCAGCACGCGCGCGTCGGCGCCATGCGCCGCGGCCGGCGTGTCGACGATCACGTGATCGAACTTCGCCAGCAGCTCACGCATGAACAGGCCGAAGGCGGGCCGCTGCGCCAGCTCCAGCGGGTTGGGCGGCACCGTGCCGACCGGCAGCACATGCAGGCTAGGCAGCTGCGGCACCTGGTAGATCGCGTTCGATTGCGTTCTGCCCGCGAGGATGCTGCTCAGCCCGAGCTCATTGGGCACGCGGAACAAGCAGTGCTGGCGCGGCGTGCGCATGTCGGCATCGACGAGCAGCGTGCGCCCGCCCAACTGGCTGAAGGCGATGGCCATGTTCGCGGCGAAGAATGTCTTGCCGTCACCCGAGTCCGGGCTCAGGACCGCCAGCGCGCGGCGCGGCTGGTCGGCCGCCAGCACGTCCGCCATCAGTTGGCTGCGCATTTCGCGAAACGCCTCGGCCTGCTCGCCGAAAGGATCGATGGCCGCCACCAGTTCCTCGTCGAACGGCGCAGCATCGTCCGACGCGTAGGGGTAGTGGAACTGCTGCGACAGGGCCCACAGCACGTCTTCGCTGGAGGCGAGCCCCAGCTCGACGGCGGCCTCGCCAAAGCGCATGCCACGCTCGCGCTGGTGCTGCAGGATCTTTTCGACCTGCTCGTTGGAGAGGCTGCACGACTCGCGCAGGAAGTCCCCGATCGAGCGATCGAGAATTCGGCTGCTCGCGTCTTGCGCACTCTCTGGGGTGTGGCCCGCGCGTGGGCCCGGTCCTCGCAACAAGATGGTCATGGGTGGGATGGGATCGTCGGCATGGTGGTGGGCTTGGCAAGCCCCTGGCTATTTCGCAGGGCGCGGCAGCGCGCCCAGGATTCGACTCTTGACCAGGCGCGCCCGTGAATGGCCGAGGATGCTGGCGCGCGGGCGTACCGGCAGCACACCGAGCAGCGGCTGCTTCAGTCCGAGCATCACGTCCTCGTCCGAGCGCAAGCGCTTGTCCATCAGCTCGCGCACGAACGCCGTGCCCAGGCCGAGCAGCAAGCCCAGCACGACGGCCACCGCGGCGTTCAGCGTGAGCTTCGGCGACGACGGCGACACCGGCGGCGTGGCCCGCTTGAGCACCGACACGTTGGTCTGGGTGTTCTGGCTCTCCAGGCTCGTCTGGTTGACCCGCGCAAAAATCGCGTCATAGGTGCGCTGCGCATTCTCGACGTCGCGCAACAGCACGGCCGCCTCGTCGCGCTGGCCCCTCAGGCGCAATACCTTGGCGCGCTGCTCTTCGAGCGACGCCCGCAATTGCGCGACGCGCGTCTGGTTGACGTTGTTGTTCACCGTCACGCTGCCGGTGACGCGCCGGGTTTCCGATGCGATCCGCGCGCGCATCTGCTCGATGCTGGCACGCAGTTGCAGCACGTCGGGATGCTGCTCGCCCAGGCGCGACTGGATCTCGTTGAGGCGTGCCTCCTGGCGCGACAGCTCCGCCGTCATTCCTGAGATCAGCGGGCTGCTCAGCACCTCCTGCATCCGATCGGAGTTGGCACCGGTCTGCCCCTGCCGCGTGCGTGATTCTTCGGCCACCGCCTGCAGGGCCACGAGCTGGGTGGAGAGCTCGGCCAGGCGCGAATTCTCGACGTCGAGCCGTTCGTCGGTGGCGATGATGCCGTTCTGCTTTTGATACGCGGACAGCTTCGCCTGGGCCTGCTCGAGCGATTCGCGCAGCTGCTTCGCGCGCTCGTCGAAGAAGCTGGTGTACTGCTTCGCCGGCTCGACCCGCAGGTCGATGGAGGTGTCGATGTAGGCGCTGACGAGCGCATTGACCATCGTTGCGGCGAAGGCCGGGTCTTGCGCGGTGTACGCCACCGCGATCACGTTGGAGTCGCGCGCGGGCTTGGCTTCGAGCCGGCTCAGCACGACTTCCGCCAGCCACGTCCTGAAGTCTCCCTTGCCTTCGGTTTCCAGTTGCCAGCGTTCACGCAGGCCGCCCTTGCGATCGAGCTGCAATGCGTCGATGGCGCGCAGCGCGACGCGCTCGCTCTGCAGCACATCCACCTGGGTGGCCATGTAGCCGGAGACCGTCATGCCCGGCAGCACCATCCCCGCGATCGGATCGGGCGATTTGACGTCGAGCACCACCGCCGCGGTGGCGGTGTACTTTCTGGGCAGCAGCAGGCTCACCGAGACCACGCAGGCGACGACCACCGTCAGCACGAGCATGACGGACAGCCATCGGCCTTTCAAAACGATGAGCAACTGGGGCAGGGACATGGTGGGTCGTCGTGAATCACGCAGGAAGCGATGTCGGTGGGGCGAACAATCACTGAGCGGTCATCTTCGCTCAAAGCTTCGGGCGGTCCAATTCATCGCCACGGCCGATACGACTGGCCTTGCAGGCAATCTTCGGACCTGTCGACACCCTCGTGTCGGTGGTGAAAACCTTGCAATTCGCGGGCCGCACCGCGGGCCGGCGATGGCCACAGGCCCGTTCCTTCGGCCATCGCTGTTGCACGCTGTTGCAGCGTGCCCAACTGTGTACACCGCGGCACCCGTTTGGGGCTCGGGAACCGCACCCAGCCGCATGCAGAATGAATGGCAATTGATTCTCGACGTCACTGTCCAAGTCCTACTTCCTCCGGTCGATGCGGCGCTGCGCGATGGTAGCGGCTCGCCGGTGGGGAGAGGGGTGTGCGAACGTGGCCTGGGCGCAGCGAACAGCGGCACGCCTGCGCTGCCTCGGACGACCGGACTCGTGGCCGCAGGGTGCCCCGCCTTTGCCCTTGCCAACGCGCAGCAGATCCGGCCGTTGCTCAGCGCGCTCAGGTTCGGTCATCATGCACGCAGCGCCGTCCGCGAAGATCAACGCTTCGGCTCTCGAGGCGGTGCCGAGTGCGGACGGCGCTGCCAATGTTCGACGCCTTGCACCACGCGGTCCCAGGCGCCCCGGTCGTAAGTGACCGCCGCGAAAAGGTTGTCCTGGCTGGGCTTCTGCCGCACCGCCGTGCGGGCGAGCTGCTCCAGCGGCTCGCGCACCACTGCGACGCAGCCATCCAGGTCGTCGAAGGCGGCGCCGATGCGGTGGAACAAGATGGCCTGGCGCAGTTCATCGGCCTTCATCGAGGGGGACTCAACGGCTCGAAGGAAGATCCGGGCCTGACCTTCGCCGAGCAGCTCGACGCAGAACTCTCGGCGCCAGCCAGTCAGGGTCTGCTCGGACGTCAGCGCCGGCCGTGCGGGATCAACTTGAAGGTTTGCCATCGCGAGGGTCTCCTTCATTCGTTGTCGCTCAGTGGCGCGCGCCGGCGAATGTCGCGAACGATGTCACCCCAGATGATCCGTGGCAAATCGCTGCATTGTCTCCGCCCTTGTACTGCAATGCGTGGCGTACTGGTGTGCTGCAGCTGGCACCTGTCGCCAATCCTCGGTGGTATCCGACAATGTTAGCGACACGGTCGCCGCGTCGACAGTCTGGTGCCCCAGGGTATGGGGGCTTTGAGCGCATGTCCACGTCACCAGATGTACATGTGCTGATGATTCGATCGGCTGGACTGGATCGGGTCCTCAGCTGGGCCTTCTGAAACCGTGCAACCGCCTGGTGGTCCACGCGGATGACCGCCTGCCTCTCAGTGGCTCGCGGCATCGGACCGCACTTCGACCTTGATGATCACGCCGTCGTAGTGGTGCAATCGCGCGTACACGCCTTCACGCAGCGCGCCGCCGTGCGCGATGGTCTGCCGGTACCCCGGTGTCACCATGAAGTAGTTGATCTCGAACTGCCTGTCGCCCACGATGATCTTGTCGCCGGCCGCGTGGCCGTGCAGGGGTTGCATGTGCGTCACATGGACCGCGCCTTCAGTGACTTCGCTCTGGCCGCTGAGTTGAATCAGGAGCAGGCGATCGGTGTCCGACGTCGCGACGTTCCACAGAGGCAAGGTCACGATCAGCCAGATGGCACCAAAGCCGATGAGGGAGGCGGCATTGAACATCTGGCGCCAGCCCGCTTGCATTCGCCACACGCGCACCAGCCAGACCATGCCGGCGATCGCGGCTCCGATGCCGATCGCCATCCGGAACCAGGCATCGTCGCCGATGCCGTTCGAGCCCACCGTGATGTCGAACACCGTGCGCAGTTCGTTCATCTGCTGCTTTAAACCAGGTGCACCGGCTCGGGTGCGGTCTTCGTGCCTTCGACGAATCCCAAGGCCGCGATCCCGAACGCGGTGTTCGGATCAAGGATCTGGGCGCAGTGGCGGATTAGCAAAGCAGTGGCCACCGAGATGGTCGACCTGGTGCCCAGTCTAGGCAGCCCCCATCATCTTCTGAAACTCCTGCAGGTCGGGCGCCAAAGCGTTGAGAAGCTCTGCATCACCAAATGCCTTTGCTACAACGATCACTGAGCAAAACCCCCTGTAGAGGTAGTTCCAAGAGTCGTCGGCGTGTTCTCTGATTCGGGGCGTTCCCAGCATGCCCTGCAGATGAAATCGCGGCGGATCACCATGGCAGAGGTCCATGATGTTCTGTGAAGCTGCGTGCACATACCCGGAGTAGGCCCGGTGAATCGCCGCGCCTGCAGTATCGGGCAACGTCATTCCCTTTCCGAGCACCTGGCCAACGTATTGCCTGATCTCATGGCGAGTGGGCATGGGTGGCCTTTTTACCCGCACTTTTGGGTCGACGCGCTCAGGCACCTGATCCTCGTAGAAGGCCTTCAGATACCGCTTGTGCAGCGGCGTCTCCCGGTCATTCGTTCGAGCGGCGGCCAGAAAGAGAATGTCCTCGTTGATCTCGTCAAGTGTGCGATGGAGCACGCCCTGCTCCTGCACAAATCCTTGGCTGAGCAACACGTCGGCTGCATGCAACCCACTGACGACCCGCGCCAGTTTTTGCACCAAAGCCTGTTCAATGGATTGCGTTCGGTAGCGAAGGACAAAGCTGTTTCTCCACGGTACCGGATGTGGAGACTCAATCCCGGCCTCGAAGCGTCTGAAAGCGTTCTCCATCACTACCAGGATCTGCTTCCGAAGGGTCATCGCATTCTCTCCACACTTGGTCTGCACCAGGACCAGCCGCGAGTGGGGGCGTCGCCGCCCCCACGTTCTCTGCCGATTGTCAGTCCGGATGGACTCATGCCAACGGCAAGGTCCAACCGTCGCGAACACAGCGGTATCGAACCGGGCCGTGAAGCCACCGTGCGAGCGCCCAGGAGCTTCTACCGCGCGTTGGAAGGCAATGCCAAGGCCGCGGTGCGCGACGGCTTGACCGCTGTGGGCGTGCGACGGGATCCATGCGCATTTCACACGATCATCCTGACGACGCTCTCTCCGCCAAAACGAAACGCCACCCTCGGGTGGCGTTTGCGTTTTGGCGGAGAGAGTGGGTGATCGAAGGGCCCTTCCCCACCACCCCACACGAGAGCACGATAGGGGCTGCTGAGTTCCAAAGGAAGACCGCCATGGCACTGGACCACGCCCTACCCGGCCGACCGATCGACATCGCGCCGCTCGGCGCCGCCTTGCGCGAGTCCGCGACCTGCGCGATCCTGAAGACCCGCTCGCTCGAACTGATGCGCGTGGTGCTGCGTGCCGGCGAGGCCTTGCCGCCGCACTACGTCCGCGGCGAATTGACCCTGCTGTGCATCGAGGGTGCGGCAGAAGTCACCATGGACGCAGCAACGTGCCAACTGCGCGCGAACCAGCTCGTCCTGCTGCCGGCGCAAGTGCAGCACGCCGTGCGTGCGCTCGAAGACACGTCCTTGCTGCTGACCATCCAACTGCCGGTCGGTTCGCCCGGCAGTGCGTCGTCCACGAATTGAGAATCGCACCGGCATCCACGCCGAAGGAGGCACCATGACCGAATCCACCCGCGCCGAGCGGCCCAGCTTCTACCGCACCCTTGCCGACCGACACCCCGCCTTCATGCAAGCGCTGGACGGCCTCGGCGTCGCCGTTCGCCAGGCCGGCCCGCTGGACGAAAAGACCGTTCAGCTGGTGCAGCTCGCCGCCGCCGCGGCGACGCGGTCCGAGGGCGGCGTGCACAGTCACACGCGGCGGGCGCTGGCTTGCGGTGTGACGCCAGAGGCGATTCGGCACGCGTTGATCGCGCTCACCAGCACGGTCGGTTTTCCGACGGTGGTGGCGGCATTGAGCTGGGCGGAGGACCAGCTTGCGAAGGCAGATGGCGGGTAAGGCGCCGATCGGGGTTCACCTGCGGACGTTCCGTCAGTACGAGGCACAGGGTTGCACGGCCGGCATCGAAAACTCACGTCCGACGACGGCTCGCACGTAGAGGTAGTCTTGGCGGGCCCTGTCGCTGAGTCGATCCATGTCCACCTGGCCGGCCGCGTTGCATGGGAATGCATAGGCGCGTCCGTCATCAAACAACGATTGGAAGCGCAACTCGTAGTCGGCTGGCTCGTGCGAAATCGTCGGCGAAGCGTTCACTGTTTCACTCCTCATTCGGACCAGCCGGTCAAGGTCAGGCTTGATGCACGCATGCTGCGCTGCAACATTGACTGAACTATAGTGGCCTGCGGCCGCAGTGCAAGCAGCTTTTGCTGCAAAGCAACAATCTGCGGCCCGGGTCCTTCGCCGCTGGCAGCCGCGTGGGTCATCGGCGCGCGGCCCACGAAAGTCTGACGCGCATCAATGCCCGCCGAGCGCGCGCGGCCTAGAGTGCCGCATGCGTCCGCGCCAAACCCTCGCATTCCGACTCGTTGCCACCGGAATCTGCTTCCTCGTGGTCGCCCTCGCGTCCATCGCCCTCACGCTGTGGGTGACCTGGCAACTCGAGGGCGGCGCGGCGGCGGTCAACGAGGCCGGCCGCATGCGGATGATGAGTTACCGTCTGGCGCTGGATGCGGCGGCCGGCAACCGGGCTGCTTTGCCCGCCCAGCTGCGCACGATGGATGCCACCATCGAATTGCTGAGCGCCGGCGACCCGTCGCGTCCGCTCTTCGTCCCCTGGAACGACGAATCTCTCTCGGAGTTCGCCGCCGTGCGCCGCCAATGGATCGCTCTGCGCGCCGACTGGAGCACCGGCGTGCGGGACGTGCCGACCACCGAGGTGGACGCGCTGGTGCGCCGCGTCGACCGCGTCGTCTCGATGATCGAGCAGCGCCTGTCGCGTTGGACCGACATCCTGCGCGGCTTCCAGCTCACCATGCTGGGCCTCGCCATCGGCAGCGCGGTGCTGCTGCTGTATGCGATGCACCTGATGGTGCTGGATCCGCTTCGCCGGCTGGGCCAGGGCCTGGGCGCGATCCGCGGCGGCGACTTCGGCGCCCGCGTGCAGGTGACGTCGACCGACGAGTTCGGCGAACTCGCCGCCGGCTTCAACGCGATGGCGCAGCGCCTCCAATCGCTGTATGGCGATCTCGAAGCCAAGGTGGAGGAGAAGACGGCGCGCCTGGAGGTCAAGCGCGAGCGACTGGCCGCGTTGTACGAGGTGAGCGCGTTCGTCGCGCAGGCCGAGAACCTGGATGAACTGGCGCGCGGTTTCGTGAGCAAGGTCCGCCGCATCGCCCAGGCCGACGCCGTCGCCGTGCGCTGGTCGGACGAGAGCACTCGAGACTATCTGATGCTCGCGCAGGAGGGCCTGCCCGCGCCGTTGGCGAGCGAGGAACAATGCCTACCCAGCGGGCATTGCCATTGCGGCCAGAGCGCTGCCACGGCCGCGACAAGGGTGATCGCTGTCCGCTCGGTTGACGGCGGCCTGGTCAATTGCGGACGCGCCGGCTTCGAGACGCTGCTGACCGTTCCGGTGAGCCTGCACCACCGCGTGCTGGGTGAGATCGACCTGTTCTATCGCACGGTGCACGAGCTGGACGAAGACGACCGTTCGTTGGTCGAGACCCTCGCCAGCCATCTGGCCGGAGGCATCGAAAGCCTGCGCGCGGCCGCTGCCGATCGAGAAGCAGCAATCGCGAGCGAGCGGACCCTGCTGGCCCAGGAGCTGCACGACTCGATCGCGCAGTCGCTCGCCTTCCTGAAAATCCAGGTCGACCTGCTGCGCAACGCGCTGCGTCGCGGCGACGCCAGCGCCGCCGAACGCACGGTCGCGGAGATCGACACGGGGGTGCGCGAAAGCTACGCCGACGTCCGCGAACTGCTGCTGCACTTTCGCACGCGGACCAATGCCCAGGACATCGAAGCCGCGCTGCGCTCGACCCTGCAAAAGTTCGAACAGCAGACCGGCCTGTCGACGGATCTGCAGATCGAGGGGCACGGGGTGCCGCTGCCCACCGACGTCCAGGTGCAGGTGCTGCACGTCGTGCAGGAGGCCTTGTCCAACGTCCGCAAGCACGCGCACGCGACCTCGGTCCACGTGCGCGTGCAACAGACGCCCGAGTGGCGCTTCGAAGTCGCGGACGACGGTTGCGGCTTCGAAAGCAACATCAGTCCGGGGGACAGTCATGTCGGCCTGCGCATCATGCGCGAGCGGGCACAGCGCATCGGCGCGCAAGTGGCGATCCGCTCCGACGCGGGCAAGGGAACTCGCGTCGCCATCGCGGTGCCGCGCGAGGCCACCTCGCAGAAGGTGCATGCATGAAAGCGCCGGTACGCCTGCTGGTCGTGGACGACCACACCCTGTTCCGCCGCGGCTTGATTGCGCTGCTTTCCCAGCACGCTGCCGTCACCGTGGTGGGCGAAGCCGGGGATGCGGGCGAGGCGCAGCGCCGCGCCGCCGAATTGCAGCCGGACCTGATCCTGCTGGACAACCACCTGCCCGGCGTCAGAGGGGTCGATGCCCTGCCCGGCTTGCACGAGGCGGCACCTTCGTCGCGCGTGCTGATGCTGACGGTCAGCGAGGACGGCGACGACCTGGCTGCCGCGTTGCGAGGCGGTGCGCAGGGCTACGTGCTGAAGAGCATCGACAGCGACGCGCTGCTCGCCGCGATCGACAGCTGCGTCAGCGGCGAGTCCGTGATCAGTCCCGAGTTGACCGGAAAGCTCGTTCAAGCGCTACGGACCACCCACTGCCCCGACGCAGCGGAAGACGAGCAAGCGCCCGACGCATTGGCGGCGCTCTCCCCGAGAGAACGCGAGATCGTGACGGAGATCGCCCGCGGCGCGAGCAACAAGGAGATCGCGCGCGCACTGGACATCGCCGAGACGACCGTGAAGATCCACGTGCAACACATCCTGCGCAAGCTCGGGCTGACGTCTCGGGTGCAGGCCGCCGTCTATGCCAGTGCGCGCGGCGTGAGGTGAACGCGCGCCGGCCTTGACCCGGGCGCCGCGAGACCGACACGAAGCATTCACACGGCGACGCGAAGCATTCACACGCCGACACCGGCCGG
>DASXQQ010000234.1:0-2657 GCA_036507085.1 Piscinibacter sp.
CGGCGCACGGCGACGACTGGGAAACCTTCTGAGGACGAGAGGACCACCATGAACATGATCACCGACGCCACCCACGTGGCCCGCCATGAAGCGGCCCGCGCCGCGGCCGCCGCCGGCGGCGAGTTCCTCACCTTTCGCCTCGGCGCCGAGGAGTACGGCATCGACATCCTGAAGGTGCAGGAGATCCGCTCCTACGAGCCGCCCACGCGCATCGCCAACGCGCCGGCCTTCATCAAGGGCGTGGTCAACCTGCGCGGCGTGATCGTGCCCATCGTCGACCTGCGCATCAAGCTCGGCTGCGAGACCGCCGAGTACAACAGCTTCACCGTGGTGATCGTGCTCACCGTGCGCGGGCGCGTCGTCGGCGCCGTCGTCGACTCGGTCTCCGACGTGCTCGAGCTTCCCGCCGGCACCATCAAGCCCGCCCCCGAAATGCACACCGCCGTGGACACCAGCTTCATCACCGGCATCGGCAACGTCAACGAGCGCATGCTCATCCTGATGGACATCGAGGCGCTGATGTCCAGCGCCGAGATGGGCCTGATCAGCGACGGGCACTGAGCCGGCCTTGCCGTCGAAGCGGCGCGCGCCGGCGAACAAGGTCGCGGCTTCGCCGTGGTGGCCGGCGAAGTGCGCGGCCTGGCGCAGCGCTCGGCCGAAGCCGATGCGGGCCAGACGATGCAGGAGATCGCCAGCTCGGTGCAGCGCGTGACCGACATCATCGGCGAGATCACCGCCGCGTCGTCGGAGCAAAGCGGCGGCATCGGCCAGGTCAACACCTCGGTGGCGCAGCTCGACCAGATGACGCAGAGCAACGCCGCGCTCGTCGAGCAAAGCACCGCCGCCGCAGAGTCCTTGAAGGAACAGGCGTCCAAGCTGGCGCAGGTGGTGAGCGTGTTCCGTCTCGAGACCACCGTCTGACCGGGCTAGGAGTCCGGGCGGCAGAAGATTCGTAGGGTGGGCTTCAGCCCACGCAGTGCGGCGACCGGCCACCACGTGGGCTGAAGCCCACCCTACGAGACTCAGGGTGGCTATAGCTGCCCTCTAGGCGAATTGCGCCGTCACCGGCGCCCTTTTGTCACGATCAAGCCGTCGCCCAGGCTCCCAGAATCCGGCTACAGGCTGCCGTGCGCCTGCCGATAACCCTGCAGAGCTGCGCGTCCGCCCGGAGGGTTCTGTTCCGGGCGCACGCCGCGCCCGAAACGCGATCGATCGATTCCTGGAGCCAACAACATGAACCCGACCCTCTTGATGCGGCACTTCACGATCCGCACGCGCATGCTGGGAACCGTCGCGGTGGTTGCGGTCGCGCTGCTGGCGGTGGGCGGCGTCGGCCTGGCGGCGCAGTGGTATGCGCGCTCGGTCAGCGCGGCCTTCATCTCGCAGGACTTCGCGGCGATGTCGCAGATCGCGCAGTTGCGAAACCTGATGAGCACGCTGCGCCAGCATGAAAAGGACATGATCATCCAGTACGAGAACGCGGTCGAGGTCTCGAAGTCGAAGGACGCCTGGGCGCAGACGCTCTCGCAGATCCAGGTTTCGGCCAAGGCGCTGTCCGACGCGCTGCCGCAGGCCGACGACCGCGCGAAGGTCGCCGAGGCGATGGCGCGGATGGACAAGTTCAAGGCCGCTTTCCTGCCGGTGGCCAAGCAGCTCGAAGCGATGGGCTTCGACTCGGCGCGCGTCGCCGCCGCCTTCATGAAGCGGGCCCAGCCCGACTACGACGCGGCGCAAGGCATCATCGAAACGCTGGCGGTCGACCTCGACCGCACCGCCGCTGCCGGTGGCAAGCGGCTCGACGCCACGGCCAACATGGTGATGGGCTTGCTGGGCGCCGCCGTCGTGCTGGCGCTCGTCATCATCACCCCGCTGACGCTGCTGAACGTGGGCTCGATCTGCGCCCCGATTCGCGACGCGGAAAATCTGGCCGATGCCATTGCCCAGGGTGACCTGACCGAGCGCCACGTCGACGTGCGCGGCGAGGACGAAGCCGCCCACCTGCTGAAGGCGCTGTCGACGATGCAGGGCTCGCTGCGCCAGATCGTGAGCCAGGTGCGCACCTCGACCGACAGCATCTCGACCGCGTCGGCCGAGATCGCCACCGGCAACCAGGACCTGAGCGCACGCACCGAGCAGACCGCGTCGAACCTGCAGCAGGCCGCCTCGTCGATGGAGGAATTGACCGGCACCGTCAAGCAAAGCGCCGACTCGGCGCGTCAGGCCGACCGGCTCGCCCTGTCGGCAGCCGAAGTCGCCGCGCGCGGCGGCGCCGTCGTCTCGCAAGTGGTCGCGACGATGGACGAGATCAACGCGAGCTCCAAGAAGATCGCCGACATCATCGGCGTCATCGACGGCATCGCGTTCCAGACCAACATCCTCGCGCTGAACGCCGCGGTCGAAGCCGCGCGTGCCGGTGAACAAGGCCGCGGCTTCGCGGTGGTGGCCGGCGAGGTGCGCAACCTCGCTCAGCGCTCGGCGCAGGCGGCCAAGGAAATCAAGGGCCTGATCGGCGCGAGCGTCGAGAAGGTCGACTCCGGCTCCAAGCTGGTGGCCGACGCCGGCAAGACCATGCAGGAGATCGTCAGCTCGGTGCAGCGCGTGACCGACATCATCGGCGAGATCACCGCCGCGGCCGCCGAGCAGAGTGACGGCATCGG
>DASXQQ010000235.1:0-9690 GCA_036507085.1 Piscinibacter sp.
TCGGCGGCTTCCTCGGCGCCTACATGGGCGGCAAGGCCTTCGAGTGGACCGGCAGCTACGACTGGATGTGGTACGCCGACATCGTGCTCGCGGTCGGCGCGGCGCTCATTCACCTGCCGATTCGCGAAGCGCGGCTGCCGGCGCGGGCCGCAGTCGCTGCGTGAGTCAGGCTACGACCGACGAACGGCATCCACCCCCGGCACGACATCCGCGCCGTACGCATCTTTCCAGCGCTTGGCGATCGGTTCGTTCTGGTCAAGCCGGTATCCGGCCAGACCGTCTTCGGCGTGCCAGCGAGCGATGCGCGTCTCCACCGAGTAATGCGCCACCGGCTTCAGCGCCGCCGGATCGTCGAGGCTGCCGACCGACAGGTCCATGTTTTCCGAGTCGTTGAACTCGAAACACAGCGGCGTGCCGCAGCGGTTGCAGAATCCACGCCGCGCGATCTTCGACGAGACGTAGTAGCTCGGCGGCGTGAGCCAGCTGACTTCGCGCTTGCGCAGGTTGACGAAGGCCGCGCGGGTGTTGCCGAACGCGAGCTGGCACATGCGGCAATGACAGTAGTAGCCCTCGCGGTGGTCCGGCCGTGCTTCGTAGCGCACGGCACCGCACAGGCAGCCGCCGGTCAGCGGCGCCAGCGTCGTCGAAGCGGTTATCTCACTCACGGCGAACTCCTTTCTCTCAAACCGGCACGGTGTAGTTCAAGGTCAGGCGCCCGCCGTCGACATAGACGATCTCGCCAGTCATGTAGCTCGACGCGCTGCTGAGCAGGAAGGCGGTGACGTCGGCGATCTCCTCGGGCGTGCCGAGCCGCTTCATCGGTGTGCGGCTCATGATGCCGGCCTTGGCTTCCTCGCTGCCGAGGACCGCGTTCTGCGCGAGCTCGGTGGCGATGGTGCCCGGCGCCACCGCGTTGACGCGGATGTTCTTGTCGGCCAGCGCCAGCGCCATCACGCGGGTGAGCTGGTTGATGCCGCCCTTGCTGACGTTGTAGCTCGCGATGTTCGGGATCGCCATCACGCCGTTGACCGAGCTCATGTTGACGATGGCGCCGCCACCGGTCTTCGCCATCTCGCGCGCCACCGCCTGGCCGACGAGGAAGGCGCCCTTCAGGTTGACATCGATCACCGCGTCCCAATCGGCTTCGCTGATCTCGAGGAAATCGGCCGCCTTGAAGATGCCCGCGTTGTTCACGAGCGCGTCGATGCGCCCGAAGGTGGCGAGCGTCGCCGCGACAGCCGCGTCGACCTCGGCCTTCGACGCGACGTTGCAATGGAAGTAGGCCGCGCGGGCGTCGCCCTCGGTGAGCGTTCGGGCGAGGGCGTTGCCGGGCACGTCGGCGACGTCCCACAAGGCGACTGCGGCGCCATCGGCGCTCAGGCGCTCGGTGCAGGCCGCGCCGATGCCCTGGCTCGCGCCGGTGATCACGACCACCCGGTCTTGCAGCTTGAAATCGACCTTGGCCATGGCTTCTCCGATCGGGGTTCTGTTGGCGGTCGATTCTAGGCAGGACAATCGACCGATGGATTCAATCGATGCCCTTGTCATCGGCGCCGGCGTGGTCGGGCTCGCGGTGGGCCGCGCGCTGGCGCGGCGCGGCCACGAGACCATCGTGCTCGAACGCGCGAACGCCATCGGCACGGCCACCAGCTCGCGCAACAGCGAGGTCATCCACGCGGGGCTGTACTACCCAAGCGGCTCGCTGAAGGCACGGCTGTGCGTGCAAGGGCGGCGCCAGCTCGTCGACTATTGCGAGTTGCACAACGTGGAGCACCGGCGCTGCGGCAAGCTGCTGGTGGCGAGCGGCGACGCGCAGTGCGCGAAGCTGGCGCAGATCGAGGCGCAGGCCATCGCCAACGGCGTGATGGACCTGCAGCGCCTGAACCGTGCCGAGGCACGCGCACTGGAACCCGCGCTCGCGACCGACGCGGCGCTGCTGTCGCCATCGACCGGCATCGTCGACAGCCATGGCCTGATGCTGGCGCTGCAAGGCGACCTGGAGCGCGCCGGCGGTGCGGTGGCGCTCGCCTCGCCGGTCGAGTCGATGGCGTGCGGCGCGTCGCGGCATGTGCTGCAGGTCGGCGGCGCGGCGCCGTTGGCGCTGGCCGCACGCGTGGTCGTCAACGCGGCCGGATTGTGGGCGCCGGCCGTTGCCGCACGAATGGAGGGGTTGGCCGCATCGCAGCTCCCGATCGCGCGCTTTGCCAAGGGCAGCTACTTCTCACTCAGTGGGCGAGCGCCGTTTTCGCGCCTGATCTATCCGGTGCCGCCAGAGGCTGGGTTGGGAGTCCACCTGACGCTGGACCTCGCGGGCCAGGCGCGCTTCGGGCCCGATGTGGAATGGCTGGATGTCGCGTCACCCGACGCGATCGACTACCGCGTCGATCCGGCACGGGCCGAAGCCTTCTACGCCGACATCCGCCGCTACTGGCCGGCGCTGCCCGACGGCGCGCTGCAACCGGCCTACAGCGGCGTGCGGCCGAAGTTGCAGGGGCCGAGCGAGCCGGCGAAGGATTTCGTTCTGCAGGGGCCGGCCGAGCATGGCATCGCGGGCTTGGTGAACCTGTTCGGAATCGAGTCGCCCGGACTCACCGCAAGCCTCGCGATTGCCGACGAGGTGCTGCGGCGACTCGGCGAGTAGGGTGGGCGTAGGGTGGGCTTCAGCCCACGGGATTTCGCGCGCGCGGGACGCGTGGGCTGAAGCCCACCCTACGCAAACCCTACGCCCACCCTACGAACACCGCGCAATTGACGGTTCAGGTCTCGGCGCGAACCCAGCGCCCGTCGACCAAGCGCTCATGCGGCCGGAACTGCGCCTTGTAGGCCATCTTGTCGCTCTCGGCGATCCAGTAGCCGAGGTAGACGTGCGGCAGCTTGAGCAACTTGGTCTGCTCGATCTGCCACAGCACGTTGTAGGTGCCGTAGCTCGCGTGCGGCTCGGGCTCGTAGAAGGTGTACACGGCCGACAGCCCGTCGTTGAGGATGTCGAGGATGGACACCATCTTCAGCGCGCCGAGCCCGTTGTCGGACCGCTCGCGAAACTCCACCAGCCGCGAATTCACCCGGCTTTGCAGCAGGAACTGGGTGTACTGGTCGATGCTGTCGTGGTCCATGCCGCCGCCGCTGTGGCGGCCGGCCTGGTAGCGCAGGTAGAGCTGGTAATGCTCGGGCACGAAGCACAGGCGCAGTACGCGCGCTTGCAGGTTCTGGTGCGCCTTCCAGGCGCGGCGCTGGCTGCGGCTCGGCTCGAAGGTGGCCACCGGCACCCGCAGCGGCACGCAGGCGCGGCACCCGTCGCAGTAGGGCCGGTAGGTGAACATGCCGCTGCGCCGAAAGCCGTTGGCGACCAGGCCCGAATAGGCGTCGGCATGGATCAGGTGGCTGGGCGTGGCCACCTGCGAGCGCGCCAGGCGGCCCTCGATGTAGCTGCACGGGTAGGGGGCCGTGGCGTAGAACTGCAGCGATGCGAGCGGGAGCTCTTTCGGGTGGGTCACGGGCCGGTTCCTTCGGCGCGGGGTCCGTCTGACTTCGACAACAAGCGACCCCAGAGCTTGGAATGATAGGTCCAATCGATGATCGCGGCTTCCCTCAAGCGCGGGATCAGCCGGCGCTCGAACTCGCGACGCGACAACTCGCGCGCGCCGAGCGAGGCGAGGTGCCCGGTGCGCTGCTGGCAGTCGATCATCGCGATGCCGTGTTCGCGGCAGAAGCAAACCAGCGCGGCCAGCGCGATCTTCGATGCGTCGGTGCGGTGCGAGAACATCGACTCGCCGAAGAACATGCGGCCCAGGCCCACGCCGTACAGCCCGCCCGCGAGTTCGCCGTCGATCCAGGTTTCGACGCTGTGCACGGCACCGAGCCGGTGCCAGCGGCGGTAGGCGTCGACCATCTCCGGCACGATCCAGGTGCCGTTCTGCCCGTCGCGCGGCGTCGCGGCGCAGGCGGTGATGACGCGGTCGAAGGCGCTGTCGATGCGCACTTCGCAATGTGGCGAGCGCACGAACTTCACGAGTGTCTTGCGCAGCGAACGCGACAGCTTGAATTCGTCGACCAGCAGCACCATGCGCGGGTCGGGCGACCACCAGAGGATGGGTTGGCCCTCGCTGTACCAGGGGAACACGCCTTTCGAATACGCCTCGGTCAGCCGCTCGGGCGTCAGCTCGCCGCCGGCGGCCAGCAGGCCGGGCGCTTCCGTGCCGCTTCGCAGCGCCTGGCCGGTGTCGGGCAGCGGGTCGCTCTGGTGGCGCAGCCAGGTGATCATCGGGTTAGGGCCTGGCCCTGGCGTGTCAAGGCCACCAGCCGAGGCGCGGCTGCGCCTGGCAGCGCGCCAGCTCCTCGTCACTCAGGTCGATGCGCATGCGCAGCAGCGCGCCGGCCATCGCCTTGCCGAGGTTGTCCAGCCGCAGGTTGCGCGCGCCGCCGCCTTGCAATGCGCCGTGCAGCACCAGCTTGATCGCGAGGATGTTGGGCAGCGGCCAGCAGTCGACGCGGCCTGCGAGCCAGGGCTCGAAGTGCGCGCGCACGCGCTCGGCCGTCACTTCGCGCTCGAGCACGGCATAGCCTGCGGCATTCCAGGCGAAGAGGCCGAAGTCGACCCAGTCGGCCTTGTCGCCGCTGCGGGCGTGGGCGATGTCGGCGAGCTGCACGTTCATGTCTCGACCTCTTCGATGCGCACCTGTGACTCGACCTGCTCGCGCGCGATCAGCGTCGGCCAGATGCCCAGCAGCTCGCCGCTGTTGTGCAGACCCTGGAAGCCGCAGGTGTAGGCCGGGCCGCTCAGTCCCATCCACGGGAACAGGCGGCCGAAGCCGTCGGCCGCCGCCTGGTCCCGGGTTCGTAGCACCATCCGCACCCACACCTCGTTCAATTCGTCTATCGCTTCGGGCAGCGGCGCGAGCGTGCCATGCGCCGAGTTCAGCCCCGGGTACTCGACGAACAGTTCTTCGTGCGGCACGCGCCGCTCGGCGAGCCGCGTCTTGACCATGTGGATGGCCGTCTGTGCCTTCGCCATGGCATCGGGCCAGCTGAAGCCCCAGGTTACTTCGGCCTTGTAGCCGTCGCTGTAGCCGGCCACGATCTTCAATCGATCCGGTCGCGGCCGGCCGGTCGCGCCGTGCACGCGAACCCGGTCATCGCCCAGATCGTCGAGTGTCAGCGTCGACAGGTCGAGCACCACGTCGGGCGACAAGTAGGCGTGCGGGTCGTGTACCTCGTACAGCAGTTGCTGGCGCACGGTGTCGAAATTGACACGCCCGCCGCTGCCGCTCGCCTTGGTGATGACGGCGCTGCCGTCTTCATCGACCTCGGCGATCGGGTAGCCGATGTGCGCGAGGTCGGGAATCGACTGCCAAGCGCCGAGGCTGCCGAAGTTGCCGCCGCTGCCCTGTCCCGAGCACTCGAGCAGGTGACCGACGACCAGGCCCTGCGCGAGCCGGTTCAGTTCGGCCGGCGTGGCCGCGTCTTCGAGCTGCCAGCTGAATTCGTGGACCAGCGGGCCGAGGCACAGCGCCGCGTCGGCGACGCGGCCGGTGAGCACGATGTCGGCACCGCGCGCGAGCGCGTCGACGATCGGTCGCGCGCCGAGGTAGGCGTTGGCGAACACCAGCCGCTCGCGCACCGGGGCCGGATCGGCTCCATTGAACAGGTGCGCGAACTCGCCCGCTGTCGCCTGTGCGACAGCCATCAGCGGCAGCACGTCGTCGCCGCTGACGACGGCGATCTTCGCCTTCCAGCCCTTGGCGGCGAACGCGACGCGCAGGGCGGCGGCGGCGCCGGCCGGATTCAGCCCGCCCGCATTGCAGACGAACTTCACGCCGCGCTCGCGCATCGCGGGCCACAGCCGCGCGAGCATCGGCACCACATCGCGCGCGTAGCCGAGGGCGGCGTCGCGCTGGCGGTCCTTCTGCAGGATCGCCAGCGTCAGCTCCGCCAAGTGGTCGCTCGCGATGTACTGCACGCCGCCGCGCTCGATGCTCGCGAGCACCGGCTCCCACGCGTCACCGTAGAAACCCAGGCCCGATGCGATGCGGATGGTCTTAGCCATGAAGTGATTTCGTTCCAAGGCACCCAGTGTCGCAACCCCGGAACATCCCTGAGCGTGGCACATGAACTCGCGGACGAGAATGCGCAACACGAGAAGGAGACAAGGTGCAGTTTCTCCAGCTGGTCATCAGCGGTGTGGCGCAGGGGTGCATCTACGGCCTCATCGCGCTCGGCTTCGTGCTGATCTACAAGGCCACCGAGACGGTGAGTTTCGCGCAAGGCGACCTCATGATGCTAGGCGCCTTCGCGGGCCTGGCCTGCATGACCTTCCTCGGCTTCCCGTTCTGGCTCGCCGTGCCGTGCGCGATCGTCGCGATGGGCGCGTTCGGCGTGCTGCTGGAGCGGCTGGTGATCCGCCCCATCCTCGGCCAGCCGGCGTTCTCGATCGTAATGCTGACGATCGGCATCGGCTATGTGGCGCGCGGGCTGATCACGATGGTGCCCAACATCGGCACCGAGACCCACACGCTGCCGGTGCCGTACAAGGACCAGGCCTGGAACGTCGGTGCGCTGGTGCTCAACGTCGAGCAGATGGTGGTGATCGCGAGCACCGCGGGCTTAAGCCTGCTGCTGTTCGCGATGTTCAAGTACAGCAAGCTCGGCATCGCGATGCAGGCTTCGTCGCAGAACCAGCTCGCCGCCTACTACATGGGCATTCCGGTCAAGTGGCTGAACGGCCTGGTGTGGGGGTTGGCGGCGGGCGTGGCGGCGATCGCCGGGTTGCTGCTCGCGCCGATCACCTTCGTCCACGCGAACATGGGCTTCATCGGGCTGAAGGCTTTTCCGGCCGCGGTGGTTGGCGGCTTCGGCAGCCTGCCCGGCGCGATCGTCGGCGGGCTGGTGATCGGCATCGTCGAATCGCTGTCGGGCTTTTACCTGCCCGACGGGTTCAAGGACACGGCCGCCTACATCGTCGTGCTGGTGATGCTGGCGATCAAGCCGAACGGGTTGTTCGGTGAGACGCTGCGCAAGAAGGTGTGATGGACATGGGCAGCCATCTCCCGTTCGCGCTGAGCTTGCCCTTCGACTTGCCTTTAGTCCTGAGCTTGTCGAAGGGTCGGATGGTCGGAAAGACACATACACCCGTTCGGGCTGAGCTTGTCGAAGCCCGCGCGCGCTGGGTGCAGGGGCTTCCTTCGACAAGCTCAGGACAGTCGGAAATGCAGGCTCAGCCCGAACGGGGCGGGTGGAACTCGTAGCTGACGGACGCAGATCCCATGCGCTTCATCTTCAAGACCGACTACACGCAGGACATCCGGCTCGCCAAGCACGGCGGCCACCTGTTCTGGTATTCGGCGCTGCTGCTCGCGCTGCTGGCCGCGCCGTGGATCGTCAGCGAATACTGGCTGGCGCAGGTCACCTTCATCCTGATCTATTCGATCGTGGGCCTCGGCCTGATGCTGCTCTCCGGTTTCACCGGCCTGTTTTCGATCGGGCACGCGGCCTTCCTCGGCGTCGGCGCCTACACGCAGGCGGTGCTGACCAACGCCGGTCTGCCGTTTCCGCTCGCGCTCGCCTGCGCCGGCGCGCTTTCGGCGGCGGTCGGCATGGTGGTGGGCCTGCCGGCACTGCGGGTGAAAGGCATCTACCTCGGCATCGCGACGCTCGCGTTCGGATTCATCGTCGAAGAGGTGTTCGCGCGCTGGGAAAGCGTGACCGGCGGCAACGCCGGCAAGCACATCGCGGCGCCGGCGATGTTCGGCTGGACGCTGGCCAGCGGCGAGGAGTTCTACTTCCTGTGTCTCGTGCTGACCGTCGCGGCCACGCTCCTGATCCTGAACCTGCTGCGCTCGCCGACCGGCCGCGCCTTCGTCGCGATTCGCGACTCCGAGGTGTCGGCGCAAAGCATGGGCATCCACCTCGCGCGCTACAAGACGCTGTCGTTCGCGATCTCTGCGGCGCTCGCCGGCGTCGGCGGTGCACTGTATGCGCACAAGCTGCAATTCATCTCGCCCGATCAGTTCAACATCCTGCAGTCGATCGACCTGCTGCTGATGGTGGTGATCGGCGGCCTGGGCTCGGTGCACGGCGCCTTCCTCGGCGCCATTTTCCTGATCAGCATGCCGCAGGTCATCGCGCTGTCGAAGGACCAGTTGCCCGACGTGATCGGGCAGGCGCCGGGCCTGCAAGGCCTGGTCTACGGGTTGGTCCTGATCGCCTTCGTGCTGTTCGAACCGTTGGGGCTGTATGGACGCTGGCTCAAGGTGCGCACCTACCTGCAGACGTTTCCGTTCTACCGGCGCGGGACGTTCAAGCGGCAGAAGAGTTTCCAGAAGTCGGAGCGCTTGAGATGACTGAGGTCTTGCTGTCGGCCCGGAACTTGAGCGTGCGCTTCGGCGGCGTGCTCGCGGTCAACGGCGTGAGCTTCGACGTGAGGCGCGGCGAGGTGTTCACGCTGATCGGCCCCAACGGTGCCGGCAAGACGACGGTGTTCAACCTGATCAGCCGCATCTACACGCCCACCGCCGGCGAGATCGAGTTCGAGAACCGCAAGCTGTCGGAACTGGCGCCGCACGACGTGGCGCGTCTGGGCATTGCGCGCACCTTCCAGAACATCGAGCTGTTCGAGCATGCGACCGTCCTGCAGAACCTGCTGATCGGCCGCCACACGCACCGCGAGACCGGCCTGTGGAGCGACATCTTCTTCACTCCCAGCGCGCGCCGCGCCGAGATCGCGGCGAGGGAGAAGGTCGAAGAGGTGATCGACCTGCTGGACCTGCAGCACCACCGCGAATCGCTGGTGGCGGGCCTGCCCTATGGCGTTCGCAAGGTGGTGGAACTCGCGCGCGCGCTGTGCACCGAGCCGAAGCTGCTGCTGCTCGACGAGCCGTCGTCGGGGCTGAACACCGAGGAAACCGACGACATGGTGTTCTGGATCCGCGACATCCAGCAGGAGCTGGGCGTGACGGTGCTGATGGTCGAGCACGACATGAGCCTGGTGTCCAAGGTGTCGGATCGGGTGCTGGCGATGAACCAGGGGGAGATGCTGGCGCTCGGCACCCCGCGCGAGGTGCAGGCGCATCCCGGGGTGATCGAGGCTTACCTCGGGTCCGTCGATGACGTGTCGTCGTTGCGGAGAGCTGCGTGATGCTATGTCCTCTGCTTGGGATACCGCGCCGGGTTCCGGCCCGGCGGCCGGGTAACTTTCATTTGCTGGCCCAAATGAAAGTCACCAAAGCAAACGGCCTGAACTCAATTTCAATTTGGCCAAACGTCGAAGTGAAAAAGAGCTCACCACTGGGTACCGCCATGTCTGTTGTGGTGCCAGTGACGCCTAAGCTTGGCCGCTGCGCGGCCTCATATTCTTGGTTCGCGAGTCCTTTGTTCGTACGCCACCCCGCGGACAAAGAATATGAGGCCGCGCCAGCGGCGAAGCTTAGGCTCGGTGCTGGGACGATGAGCTCGGTGTTCAAAAGTGGTGAGCTCTTTTCCACTTTGGTGTCTGGCCAAATTGAAATTGAGTTCAAGGCCGTTTGCTTTGGTGACTTTCATTTGGGCCAGCAAATGAAAGTCACCCGGCCGCCGGGCCGGGACCCGGCGCGGTATCCCAAGCAGAAGGCTTAGCGACAACACCGCAAGAACCCCAACCCGAACACTGGGGATGGCGTTCGACAAAGCCCAGTGCTGTAATCCCGCCCATGAACACCC
>DASXQQ010000236.1:0-19314 GCA_036507085.1 Piscinibacter sp.
GCGTTCGTGCATGGTCTCCACCACATGCAGTTCAGTCAGCCCGCCGTGCCCGAGTTCGCGCTCCATCAGCGACGACGGAATCACGCCGATCACGCTCGCGCCCGCGGCCAGTGCGGCGTCGGCCACCACGCCCATCAGCCCGGCGCGGCCGCCGCCGTAGACCAGGCGCCAGCCGAGCCGGCCGATCAGCGTGCCGACTTCACGCGCCGCACGCGCGTAGCCCGGGCGCAGGCCAGTGCGTGAGCCGCAGTACACGCACAGTGAGTGCGGCGTTGCCACCACCGCGTTCGTCATGTCGCGAACCGGTTCCACGCGGCGGCGAGCCAGATCGCCGCGCAAAGCATCAACGACAGGAACACCGCGGCGCTCGCGAGGTCCTTGGCCCGCTTGGACAGGTCATGCAACTCGAACGACACGCGGTCGATCGCGGCTTCGATGCCCGAGTTGAGCAGCTCGACGATCATCACCAGCATCACCGAGCCGACCAGCATCGCAACCTCGACCCAGGAACGGCCGAGCCAGAACGCGGCGGGGAGCAGGAACGCGGCGATCCAGGCTTCCTGGCGGAAGGCACTCTCGCCGCGATACGCGGTCTTCAGTCCTGCCAGCGAGTAGCCGGTGGCGCGCATCACCCGGTCGAGCCCGGTGCGGCCTTTGAACGGATTGGTCATCGGCTGCGATTGTGCCGCGAGACAGCGACAGTCTCGTTCACGCTCGCCGCTGCGGGACCGGTCGGTGGGTGACAAGGCGGGTGCCGGAAACAACGTCGTGAAAAAACTGGCGCGTCGGGTGCAGCCGAGACAGCAGGGCGTAGCCGAGCACGCCCGCCAGCATCACGCCGAAGATGGTGCCCAGATCGCGCATGTCCGTCAGGTACAAGACCAGCAGCGCCGGCATGAACCACAGCCAGCTCAGCAGGTAGCGCGCCAACGCACGAGCTTGCGACACCGGCGCGCCGTGTCGGTCGACCAGCCGCACATGCCACGCCTTCATCGCGACCGTCTGGCCGCCGTGCGACCAGAACCAAGTGAAGTAGATGCCCAGAACGATGAACAGGAAGGCTTGCAGTCCATGGCGCCCGATGTTCGCGTGGCGTTGCTGGGTGAGGCTGGAGAACAGGTAGCCGGCGATCATCAGCACGCCGAACAGCAGCACGCCTTCGTAGACGAAACAGGCGAGCCGTCGCGGCAGGCCGGGCGCGGAAAGGTCGCTGGGGGTGGCGCCCGCGACCTCGCTCATTGGGTAACCTGCGCGCTACGCGCTGCGGAATTCGCCTTGGGAGGAGCGGCCCGGCGGCTCATGGGCGCTGCACGGGCGCCGAGGCCGCAGCCGAGCGGGTGCCCGCCCCCTGCGCGCCCCGTTGCGGCAGCAAGGTCGTCTTGTCGACGAACTCCGGCGTCGCGGCGATCTTGGGCAAGCCGGCCTGCTGGTGCGCAGGCGGCGTGGGGCGCTTGGAGATCAGCGTCGTCGTCGCGCCAGGCTGGGCCTGCATCACGCTCGGCGCGACCGGCTTGGGCGGGGCGGCGAAGGCGGGGTTCGGAACAATGTTCGACTTGGCTTGGCCTGCGTTGGCCCGGTCCGAACGTTCGGGTCGCTGAGGTCCGCCAGTCTTTGGCGCGACGGCCGACGCTGGTGGTGTGGCGCGCGCAGCGAGCTGGCGTTTCTGCTCTGCGGGCAGGGCCTGGTAGGCCTCCCACTGGGCTTGACGGTCTTGCGGCGCGACCCGTTTGGCTTCCTGGAAAGCCATTCGGGTCCGCCCGCGTTCTTGCGGCGAGAGTCGGGTCCACTCGGTCATTCGCGCCTCGACGCGCTCGCGCTCGGCCTTCGGCATGCCAGGCATGCGCCCAGCGATCTCGATCCACTTCTGCTTGCGATCGGCATCGATGGTGGCCCAATCACGCTCCAGTGGCTTCAGCGATGAACGCTGGGCGGGCGTCAGTTCAGACCACTTCGGCCCCGCTTCGGCGGCTTTGGCGGTGGCCGGCTGCGCCCAGCCCGTCAGCGGCGCGGCACCGATCGCCGCCCACAGCAACACCGCACAGGCGCAGCTGAGCCACTGGCGTGGGGAGGGGACACCGCGGCGCCTCATGGCGGGCCGCCGTCAGTCGCGCGGGATTTTGAGGAACTCGACGAAGCCCGGGTCGCTGTAGGCGGCCGGCGGCACGTCGTCGGCCAGCAGGGCCGCATCGATTTCCGCAGCAGCCGAAATCTGCGACTGGACGTGCGAGTGATGGATGAACAGGAAGCCGCTGACCAGGGCGATCAAAGGCAATGCCGATGCGAGCTTGAGCCACCAGCCATCGGCGGGCCCGCCCGCCGCCGTCATCGTGGCGGTGCCGGACCCCTGGGCCTGGACAGTCGCCGCCACCTGAACCCGCTTGGCCAGCCGTGCACGCTCCAGCGCCTGCTCGCGCCCGACGCGCAGGCGCTCGGTCACATCGTGCGGCAGTTCACGCGCGCCCTCGCTCAGGCGCGACGTGACGCGCAATGCGAAGCGTGCCTGGAGAGCGTCCAGGCCGCCGGCGGAAGTGATGAAATTTTGGTTCTTCATAGCTGGATTCCCTTTGCCTTGAGGGCCTTCGCCAAGGCATGCACGGCGCGCGAGCAATGCGTCTTGACGCTTCCCTCCGAACAGCCCATGGACGCGGCCGTCTCGGCGACATCGAGTTCTTCCCAGTAACGCAGCAGGAAGGCCTCGCGTTGACGAGCCGGCAACTGCTCGACGGCCGCCTCAATGGCCAGCAGGATCTGAGCGCGCGACACCGAGTCGGACGCACTCTCGGAAGCCGTAGACCCGCCCTGCGCCTCCAAAGTTTCCAGGATGTCGAAGTCGCCGTCGTCTCCAAGCGACTCGAAATCGGAAAAATTCCGCACCAATGCGTTGCGCACCTTCTGGCGGCGAAACCAGTCCATCGTGGCGTTGGACAGGATGCGCTGGAACACCAGCGGCAATTCGGCCGGCGGTCGGTCGCCGTACTTCTCGGCGAGACGGATCATCGCGTCCTGGACGATGTCCAGCGCGGCCTCGTCGTCGCGAACGGCGTACAGGGCGCGCTTGAAAGCCCGCTTTTCGACGCTCTTGAGAAAGTCGGAGAGTTCTTTTTCGGATGCCAAGGGACGGGCGCCTCAGGCTGCGGCCTGGAAAGACGGGCGCGATTATCTCATCGCACCGCTTTGGGCCTCGTGCGGTAAGCGTCGCGTCGCAAACCAGTGCCATAATGCTGCTTCGCACAACAGTCTGGTCACTGGCTGGCGGCCGACCCGGCCGCCATGTTTTTTGACCGCGCAGGTACCACACCCGCTTCACAAGAGCGCGGAGAGGTGCACCGATGGTTTTTCGTCAGAGAAAATCGCAAAGGTTCAACATGGATATGTCTGCCGCGGAAGTCAAGCGTGCCGCTTCGGCACAACCGCACCCCTCTCAAGCGGAGCCCAACGGCTCCGAAATCCTCGTCCGCTGCCTTCAGGCCGAAGGCGTCAAGTACCTCTGGGGCTATCCCGGCGGGGCGGTCCTCTACATCTACGACGCGCTGTACAAGCAGGACAGCATCGAGCACGTGCTCGTGCGCCATGAGCAGGCGGCCGTGCACGCGGCCGACGGCTATGCGCGCGCCACCGGCGACGTCGGCGTCGCGCTCGTCACGTCCGGCCCCGGCGTCACCAACGCGGTCACGGGCATCGCCACCGCGTACATGGACTCGATCCCGATGGTCATCATCACCGGGCAGGTGCCGACGCCGGCGATCGGCCTCGACGCGTTCCAGGAGTGCGACACCGTCGGCATCACGCGTCCGATCGTCAAGCACAACTTCCTGGTGAAGGACGTTCGCGACCTGGCGATGACGCTGAAGAAGGCGTTCCACATCGCGCGCACCGGGCGGCCCGGCCCGGTGGTCGTCGACATCCCGAAGGATGTCTCGCTGAAGACCGCGCCGTTCCACTATCCCGCCAGCGTCGAGATGCGTTCCTACAACCCGGTCCGCAAGGGCCACGGTGGGCAGATCCGCAAGGCGGTGCAGTTGCTGCTGGGCGCCAAGCGGCCCTACATCTACACCGGCGGCGGCGTGATTCTCGGCAACGCCGCGGCGGAGCTGCGCGAGCTCGTCAACCTGCTCGGCTACCCCTGCACCAACACGCTGATGGGCCTGGGCGCCTTCCCGGCGAGTGACCCGAAGTTCCTCGGCATGCTCGGCATGCATGGCACCTACGAAGCCAACATGACGATGCAGAACTGCGACGTCCTGCTGGCGGTGGGCGCGCGCTTCGACGACCGCGTGATCGGCAACCCGAAGCACTTCGCGTCGGTCGAGCGCAAGATCGTCCACATCGACATCGACCCGTCGTCGATCTCCAAGCGCGTCAAGGTCGACATCCCGATCGTCGGCGATGTGAAGGACGTGCTGCAGGAGTTGATCGCGCAACTCAAGGATGCGCAGACCAAGCCCGACGTGACCGCGCTGTCGGCCTGGTGGGGCCAGATCAACGAATGGCGCAAGCGCGAGTGCCTGCGCTACAAGAACAGCACCGAGGTCATCAAGCCGCAGTACGTGGTCGAGAAACTGTGGGAGCTGACTCGCGACCGCGACGTGTACATCACATCGGACGTCGGGCAGCACCAGATGTGGGCCGCGCAGTATTTCCGCTTCGACGAGCCGCGCCGCTGGATCAATTCCGGCGGCCTCGGCACGATGGGTGTGGGCCTGCCGTATGCCATGGGCATCAAGCTCGCGAAGCCCGAGTCCGACGTGTTCTGCGTCACCGGCGAAGGCTCGATCCAGATGTGCATCCAGGAGCTGTCGACCTGCCTGCAGTACAAGACGCCGGTCAAGATCGTGTCGCTGAACAACCGCTACCTGGGCATGGTGCGGCAGTGGCAGCAGCTCGATTACGGCGGCCGCTACTCGCACAGCTACATGGACGCGCTGCCCGACTTCGTGAAGCTGGCCGAGGCCTACGGCCACGTTGGCCTGCTGGTCGAGAAGCCTGGCGACGTGGAACCGGCGCTGCGCGAAGCCATCAAGCTGAAGGACCGTACCGTGTTCCTCGACGTGCGCACCGACCCGACGGAGAACGTCTGGCCGATGGTGCAGGCGGGCAAGGGCATCTCGGAGATGCTGCTGGGGTCCGAAGACCTGTGACGCGCGAGCGCGGCGGCGAGGGGCTGGGCGTTACCGCGCCCGTCCAGGAGCCGCCGGGACGCGTGAAGCAGCTTCGGCGACATCACACTTTTCACCCATCGAACAGCGTGGCCAAGGGCCGTCGGTTACCGCCGACTGTCTGAAGAGCGCGCTCCAACGAACATGAAACACATCATTGCTTTGCTGCTCGAGAACGAGCCCGGCGCGCTGTCGCGCGTCGTGGCCCTGTTTTCCGCCCGCGGCTACAACATCGAAAGCCTGACCGTCGCGCCGACCGAGGATGCCTCGCTGTCGCGCATGACCATCGTCACGACCGGCAGCGACGACGTGATCGAGCAGATCACCAAGCATCTGAACCGGCTGATCGAAGTGGTGAAGGTCGTCGACCTGACTGAAGGCGCGTTCACCGAGCGCGAGCTGATGCTCATCAAGGTGCGCGCCGTCGGCAAGGAGCGCGAGGAGATGAAGCGCATGGCCGACATTTTTCGCGGCCGCATCATCGACGTGACGGAGAAGAGCTACACCATTGAACTGACCGGCGACACGGGCAAACTCGATGCTTTCCTGGAAGCCATCGACCGTGCCGCCATCTTGGAAACCGTGCGCACCGGCACCAGCGGGATCGGTCGCGGCGAGCGCATCCTGCGCGTTTGAACATCGACCCGCGAGTTTGATTTGAAGGAGAAGAGCATGAAGGTTTACTACGACAAGGACGCCGACCTGAGCCTGGTGAAGGGCAAGAACGTCACCATCATCGGCTACGGCTCGCAGGGCCATGCGCACGCGCAGAACCTGAACGACAGCGGCGTGAAGGTCACGGTCGGCCTGCGCCGCGGCGGCGCCTCGTGGGCCAAGGCCGAGAAGGCCGGGCTCAAGGTGGCCGAGATCGCCGACGCGGTGAAGTCGGCCGACGTGGTGATGATCCTGTTGCCCGACGAGCAGATCGCCGCGGTCTACAAGACCGAAGTCGAGCCGAACATCAAGCAGGGCGCATCGCTCGCGTTCGCCCACGGATTCAATGTTCACTACGGCCAGGTCGTCCCGCGTACCGACCTCGACGTGTGGATGGTCGCGCCCAAGGCCCCCGGCCACACCGTGCGCTCGACCTACACCCAGGGCGGCGGCGTGCCTCACCTGATCGCTGTCTATGCCGACAAGACCGGCAAGGCGCGCGACCTGGCGCTGAGCTACGCCGCGGCCAACGGCGGCGGCAAGGCCGGCATCATCGAAACCAACTTCCGCGAAGAGACCGAGACCGACCTGTTCGGCGAACAGGCCGTGCTGTGCGGCGGTGCAGTCGAGCTGATCAAGGCGGGTTTCGAGACGTTGACCGAGGCCGGCTACGCGCCGGAGATGGCTTACTTCGAATGCCTGCACGAGCTCAAGCTGATCGTCGACCTGATCTATGAAGGCGGCATCGCCAACATGAACTACTCGATCTCGAACAACGCCGAATACGGCGAGTACGTGACCGGGCCGAAGATCGTGACCGAAGCGACCAAGGAGGCGATGCGTCAGGCCCTGCGCGACATCCAGACGGGCGAGTACGCGAAGAGCTTCATCATCGAGAACCGCGCCGGTGCGCCCACGCTGCTGTCGCGTCGTCGCCTGACGGCCGAGCATCCGATCGAACAGGTCGGAGAGAAGCTGCGCGCGATGATGCCGTGGATCAAGAAGAACCGCCTGGTGGACCAGTCGAAGAACTGAGTGAGCCCGCGTTCGCCACACCGAGCCGCAGGGGACTTTCCTTGCGGCTTTTTTGTTGTTCGCTACGGTATCCTCCCGCCATGGACCATCCCACCTTCCTGATCGCTTCGGGCTCATGAGCGGCATGCACGACGGAGCCGAGCTCACGCCGGAGCACGACGAGCCACCGGTGCGGCCGCGCCGCAAGGGCATCTACATCCTGCCGAACCTGTTCACGCTCGCGGCGTTGTTCGGCGGCTTCTACGCCATCGTGATGGCGATGAACGGCCAGTTCGAGCAGGCGGCCATCGGCGTGTTCTGCGCGATGGTGCTCGACAGCCTGGACGGGCGGGTCGCCCGCATGACCAACACCCAAAGCACCTTCGGCGAGCAGATGGACAGCCTGTCGGACATGGTGTCCTTCGGAGCGGCGCCCGCGCTGATCGTCTACGAATGGGCGCTCACCGGCCTGGGCAAGCTGGGCTGGATCGCCGCCTTCGTCTACTGCGCCTGCGCGGCGCTGCGACTGGCGCGCTTCAACACCAACCTCGCGGTCGTCGACAAGCGCTTCTTCCAGGGCCTGCCCAGCCCCGCGGCGGCAGCGCTGGTTGTCGGTTTCATCTGGTTGATGGACAACCAGGGCTTCCAGGGCGGCGCCGAGGGTCCGTGGCTCCAGTGGACCGCGTTCGGATTCACCTTGTACGCCGGCCTCACGATGGTGACCAACGTGCCGTTCTACAGCTTCAAGGACGTGAGCTTCAAGCGCTCGGTGCCCTTCATCGTCATCGTCGCGATTGCGCTGGGCATCGCCTTCATCACGCTGCACCCGCCGCTGGTCTTGTTCGGCCTGTTCGTGGTCTACGGCGCCTCCGGCTACGCCGTCTATGTGTGGAAGCGCATGAAGGGCAAGCCGGTGAGCGTGATCGCGACCTCCACCGACGAGCCCGACGAGCAGGGCCTGCACCAATGAACCCGCGCTTCGCTCCGGCGGCTCATGCTATATTGCCGCCCATGACGTTTGCTTCCGCGACCACGCTACTGCTTCTTCTAGGAGAGCCACGGGTTCGCTGATCGTCCACGTCCAAACGTTTTCGTTCCAACGGCCCGTATGCAACCAGCAGCGGGCCGTTTTGTTTTTTGCATTTGCTGGTTGCGAGCATGACTCAAGAGAGGATCGCCATGTTGAAGCAACCGAACACCAAGTACCGGCCTTTCGCGCCCATTGCGATGCCGGATCGCCGCTGGCCCGACGCCGTGCTGACACGGGCGCCGCTGTGGTGCAGCGTCGACCTTCGTGACGGCAACCAGGCGCTGATCGAGCCGATGGACAGCGCGCGAAAACTGCGGATGTTCGAGATGCTGGTGCGCATCGGCTTCAAGGAGATCGAGGTCGGTTTTCCGTCGGCGTCGCAGACCGAATTCGACTTCATCCGCATGCTGATCGAGCGCGACCTGGTGCCCGAGGACGTGACGATCCAGGTGCTCACCCAGGCGCGCCCCGAGCTGATCACCCGCACCTTCGAGTCGCTGCGCGGCGCCAAGCGCGTCATCGTCCACCTCTACAACGCCACGTCGCCGGTGATGCGAGACGTCGTGCTCGGCCTGGATGAGGACGGTATCGTCGAGCTGGCGGTGTCGCACGCCCGCATGGTCAAGCGCCTGGCCGATGCGCAGCCGGAAACCGACTTCCGATTCGAGTACTCGCCGGAAATGTTCTCCGGCACCGAGCTCGCGTTCTCCAAACGCGTGGTCGATGCGGTCACCGAGGTCTGGCAGCCGACGCCGCAGCGCACGTGCATCGTCAACCTGCCGTCGACGGTGGAGCACTCGACGCCGAACATCTTCGCCGACATGGTCGAGTGGATGCACCGCCACCTCGCGCGGCGCGACGCGATCGTGCTCTCGGTGCATCCGCACAATGACCGCGGCACCGGCACGGCGGCCGGCGAATTCGCATTGATGGCCGGCGCCGATCGCATCGAAGGCTGCCTGTTCGGCAACGGCGAGCGAACCGGCAACGTCGACCTGGTCAACATCGCGCTGAACCTGTACACGCAGGGCGTCGCCCCGGGGCTCGACTTCTCCGATATCGACGAGGTGCGCCGCTGCGTCGAGCACTGCAACCAGTTGCCGGTGCACCCGCGCCACCCTTACGCGGGCGATCTGGTCTACACCTCGTTTTCCGGCTCGCACCAGGATGCGATCAAGAAGGCGTTCGCCGCGCGGCGCGAGGGCGACGTCTGGACCATGCCCTACCTGCCGATCGACCCGAAGGACCTGGGGCGCAGCTACGACGCGGTGATTCGCGTCAACAGCCAGTCGGGCAAGGGCGGCATCGCCTACCTGCTCGAGGCCGAGTACGGCATCGAGCTGCCGCGGCGGCTGCAGATCGAGTTCAGCCAGGTCGTGCAGGCGGTGATGGACGACGCCGGCAAGGAACTGAGCGCCGCGGCCCTCTGGAGCATCTTCGAGCGCGAGTACGGGCTCGGTGCGTCGGCGCGAACCCGGGTGATGGATCCGGTCAGCAGCGGCGAGACCGTGCGCGTGTCGGCGGTCGTGCGACTGGGTGGGCGCGAGTTCAGCATCGACGGGACAGGGTCCGGTCCGATCGACGCTTTCGTCGACGGCGTGAACCGCCATTTGCCCGCGTCACCGGTCCGCGTGCTCGACTACCACGAGCATGCGATCGGCAGCGGCGCCGATGCGAAGGCCGTGGCCTACCTCGAGCTGCGCGTCGGCGACGCGCTGACCCTTTTCGGTGTGGGCATCGATGCCAACATCGTCTCGGCCTCGCTGCAGGCCATCACCTCGGGGCTGCAGCGCGCGATGCAGCGCGGGGCGTTGCGTTTCGAGCCCGCCGTGCTGGCCTAGGGCCTGTTCACTCTAATGTGTGCCCGCGTGACTCAGGAAACGCCCGCCCTCAAGGCGCAAAGCGCAGGCGTGGTGGTGCCCACGACGAGCATTTGCAACGCGGAGGGCGGGCGTTTCCTGAGATCACCCGAAGGGCCGGTGCCTGGCAGGCCGCAGGGCGTCGTTGCGGCCTCGTTGTGTGCGAGGGCCACGAAGGGGCCCCTTCGTGGCCCTTGCACACCGCCTCGCCCGCGCCTAGCCCTGCGGCCTGCCAGGCACCGGCGCGGGCACGCATTAGCGTGAACAGGCCCTAAGATTCACGCCATCGAGGAGTCCACCATGACCGACAAGCTGATCATTTTCGACACCACCTTGCGCGACGGCGAGCAGTCGCCCGGCGCCTCCATGACCAAGGACGAAAAGCTTCGCATCGCGCGCCAGCTCGAGCGGCTCAAGGTCGATGTGATCGAGGCCGGTTTCGCCGCGTCGAGCAACGGCGACTTCGAAGCGGTGCGGTCGATCGCCGAGCATGTGAAGGACTCGATCGTGTGCTCGCTGGCGCGCGCCAACGACCGCGACATCTCGCGCGCCGCCGAGGCGCTGAAGGGCGCGGCGCGCTCGCGCATCCACACCTTCATCGCCACCAGTGCGCTGCACATGGACAAGAAGCTGCGGATGACGCCCGACCAGGTGTTCGAGCAGGCACGCCTGTCGGTGCGATTCGCCCGCAACCTGACCGGCGACGTCGAGTTCTCGCCGGAAGACGGCTATCGCTCCGACCCCGACTTCCTGTGCCGCGTGCTCGAGGCCGTGATCGCCGAAGGCGCGACGACCATCAACATTCCAGACACCGTCGGCTACGCGATCCCGGAGCTCTTCGGCAACTTCATCCTGAACCTGCGCCAGCGCATTCCGAACGCGGACAAGGCGATCTGGTCGGTGCACTGCCACAACGACCTCGGCATGGCGGTGGCGAACTCGCTGGCCGGCGTGAAGATCGGCGGTGCGCGCCAGATCGAGTGCACGATCAACGGCCTTGGCGAGCGCGCCGGCAACTGCTCGCTCGAAGAGGTGGTGATGGCGGTGAAGACCCGCCGCGACTACTTCGGGCTCGAGCTCGGCATCGACGCGACGCAGATCGTGCCGGCGTCGCGCCTGGTGTCGCAGACGACGGGCTTCGTCGTGCAGCCGAACAAGGCGGTGGTCGGCGCGAACGCGTTCGCTCATGCGTCCGGCATTCACCAGGACGGCGTGCTGAAGGCGCGCGACACCTACGAGATCATGCGCGCCGAAGACGTGGGCTGGTCGACCAACAAGATCGTGCTCGGCAAGCTGTCGGGCCGCAATGCGTTCAAGCAGCGCCTGCAGGATCTCGGGATCGAACTCGAGTCCGAAGCCGAGGTGAACGCGGCCTTCGCCAAGTTCAAGGAGCTCGCCGATCGCAAGAGCGACATCTTCGACGAGGACATCGTGGCGCTGGTCATGGACGAGTCGGTCACCACCGAGCACGAGCACTACCGCCTGCTCGCGCTGTCTCAGCGCTCCGAGACCGGCGAACGTCCGCACGCGAAGGTGGCGTTCGCCGCCGGGGATGTCGAGCATCACGCCGAAAGCGATGGCAACGGACCGGTCGACGCGAGCCTGAAAGCCATCGAATCGAAGGTGCAAAGTGGCGCCGAAATGCTGCTCTATTCGGTCAATGCCATCACCTCGGGCAGCACAGAATCGCAAGGCGAGGTGACGGTGCGACTGCAACACGCCGGCCGGGTCGTCAACGGGGTGGGGGCGGATCCGGACATCGTCGTGGCGTCAGCCAAGGCGTACTTGTCCGCGTTGAACAAGCTGCATAGCACGACCGAACGCGTCGCGGCCCAAGGATGAGACGTTTGTCACATTTCTGACGGCTGTCGAAGAGTTGACTTGAGAAGAAGAAGCTAAGTCTTTGATCTTGTGTGGTTTCCTGATCTCACCTACACTCACGACACTTAACGCAGGGGTTGGCGTGTTGTACCTGTCCAGAATCGCTTCGGTCGCTGTGTTCGCCTTCGGTACGGTGCTGTGCGCGGGTGCAGCTGCGGCCAATGGCGAAGCGCCGGCACCCGCGCACGTCAAAGTGGCCAAGTCCGCGACGGCTCCGGTGCGTGCACGCCATGTCAAGCGCGTCGCGTCAGTCGTTCGTGTCGTGCCCGCCAAGCCCTCGTTCGGTCAACTGGCCGGACTGCATTCGACACACGATGCCCTCGACCTGAAGTCCAGCGCCGCACTGGTGCTCGACCAGGACACCGACGAAGTGCTCTTCAGCAAGAACTCGCAAGCGGTGCTGCCCATCGCGTCGCTGACCAAGCTGATGACGGCGGTGGTGGTCACTGAAGCCCAGTTGCCGCTGGATGAAACACTGACGGTGAGCCAGGACGACGTCGACACCGAAAAGCACAGTGGCTCGCGCCTGAAGGTCGGCACCCAACTGACCCGCGGCGAAATGCTCCATCTCGCGCTGATGTCCTCGGAAAACCGGGCGGCGCACGCGCTCGGGCGCTCCTACCCGGGTGGCCTCGACGCCTTCGTTGCCGCGATGAATCAGAAGGCGCAGGCGCTCGGCATGGCCGACACCCAGTACGTCGAGCCCACCGGCTTGTCGAGCCGCAACCAGTCAAGCGCGCGAGATCTCGCCACGCTGGTCAAGGCTGCGCACGAGCACCAGATCATTCGTGAACTGTCGACCTCGCCGCAATACCAGGTGGCGGTCGGCAAGCGGCAACTGCAATTCCGCAACACCAACCTGCTGGTGCGCAACCCGACCTGGGACATCGGCCTGCAGAAGACCGGCTACATCTCAGAAGCGGGCCGTTGTCTGGTGATGCAGGCCCAGCTGGCCGGGCGCAAGCTGATCATGGTGTTCCTCGATTCGGCCGGCAAGTATTCGCGGATCGGTGACGCCGAGCGGGTGCGCAAGTGGGTCAACGAAAGCTCGCCTACGGCACTCGTCGCACCGAAGGTCACGTCCTGAGCGCAGCGAGTTCCGACACTGCTGAATGAGAGCCCGGTCCATCCGGGCTCTTCTACTTGGAGACTGCGGTAGCGTTGGGCGTGGACCGGTGACCGAGCGCTGCCGAGATGTGGGCCGCGGTCGCTTTCAGGCGTTCCATCCAGGCTTCTTCCAGACGATCGGCTGGCGCCGAAATCGACAGGCCCGCCACCAGCTTTCCCTGGTCGTCCAGGATGCCGGCGGCCATGCAACGCACGCCGAGCTCCAGTTCCTCGTCGTCGCGCGCCGTGCCGTACTGCAACACCTTGGACAGCTCGCGTTCCAGCGTCGCGATGTTGGTGATGCTGTTGCGCGTGTGGCCCGCCAGTCCGGTGCGCGTTGCGTAGGCGCGCACCCGTTGCGGGTCGTCATGGGCGAGGAAGAGCTTGCCGACCGAGGTCAGGTGCAGGGGGGCTCGCCCGCCGATGGCGCGGACCACCTGCATGCCGGAGCGCTCGCTGTAGGTTCGCTCGATGTAGACGATCTCGTCGCCCTGCCGCATCGACAGGTTGACGGGCTGGTGCGTCAGCTTGTGCAGCTCGCGCATGGGGCCCAGCGCCGCATCGCGCACGTCCAGGCGCGCCTTCACGAGGTTGCCGAGTTCGAGCAGCCGCATCCCGAGCCGGTAGCTGCCTGCCTCGGGGCGATCGACGAAGCGGCCGATCGCCAGGTCGTTCAGGATGCGGTGGGCCGTCGACGGGTGCAGGCCCGTTTGCTCACTGATCACTTTCAGCGACACCGGGTCCTGGTATGACGCCAGCACGTCCAGCAGGGCGAAAGTGCGCTCCAACACCTGTATGGTCGGGCTCCTGGCTTCAACATTTTTCATGAAGCCGATTTTCACTCAGATTCTCGTAATTTTGCATGGCGAAAATCGCAATTGCATGCCGGAAGTGGCGGCTCGTTGCCTGGAGCGTGTTCGCACTCGTCTGCGGCCAGCCGGCGCATGGCGAGAATGCGTCGGCGCCGCCACTGCCTCCGAGTGCCGCCTTCGGGTCGCGCGCGCGCCCGGCGATGATTCCGCGCTGGATCTCAGTGCCTCGCGCCGTCGGCCGACTCACGCCGAAGGACCTGGGACTCGTCGTCAACACCGCCGACCCGTATTCGGTCGAGGTCGGCGAGTTCTATGCCGCGTCCCGGCGGTTGACCCCGGAGCAGGTGCTGCGTGTCGAGCTTCCGGTCAAGGCCGTACTGACGCCGGAGGAGTTCAGGTCGCTGCAAGGGCAGATCGCGGGCCATTTCGGCGCCGCAACCCAGGCGCTTGCGCTGGCCTGGACGGTACCGTTCGCGGTGAACTGCAACTCGATCACTGCGGCGGTGACGCTGGGGTATGACGCCGGACTGTGCTCGCAGACCTGCGCCCCATCGAGGCTGTCGCCGTACTTCAACGCGGCCACGTCGAGGCCTTACACCGACCTGCGGCTGCGCCCGGCGATGCTGCTCGCGGCCAAGGACGTGGCCACGGCGAAGAGCCTGATCGAGCGCGGTGTGCAGTCGGACCATTCGCTCGGGTTGCGCGGGGGGCTGCCGGCGAAGGCGTACTTCATCGTCACGCAGGACCGCGCGCGCGGTGTGCGCGCGGCGCTGTATCCGCCACCGGGCCTGTCGCGGGGCGCCGGCATCGAGGTCCGAGTCGAGACGACGCAGGCGCTCGAGGACGTCGATCGCGTGCTGCTTTACGAGACCGGCCTGTCGCAAGTGGACAAGCTCGACCGGGTGAAGTGGGTTCCGGGTGCCTTGGCCGATCACCTGACCTCGTTCGGCGGACGGCTGGACGGCAAGGGCGGTCAGATGAACGCGCTGGACTGGATCAGCTCGGGGGCGACCGCGACTTACGGCACCGTGTCCGAGCCGTGTTCGCACCCGCAGAAGTTTCCCCATCCGCAAGTGCTTCTGCTGCACTATCTGCAGGGCAGCACGGCGATCGAGGCCTACTGGAAGAGCGTGGCCTGGCCGCAGCAAGGCGTGTTCGTCGGCGAGCCGCTGGCGGCGCCGTTCTCGCGACGCTAGCTGGCAGCCCTCAAACGATCGAGCGCACGGCGTCCACCCCGGAGCGCACCGCGCCTTCGAGCGTGGCGGGGTAGGGGCCGGCGACATAGTCGCCGGCGGCGTGCAGTCGGGGCGCGATCGAACCCGGCGGGCGCTGCAATCCTGGTGTGCAGCGAAAAGTTGCGCGCTTCTCGGTCAGCAGCCGCTGCACGCGCAAGGGTTGGCGCAGCTGGCGGCCGAGCATCTGCCGCGCCTGGTTCAGCACGGCGGTGCAGGTGGCGTCCGCTCCGCGATCGACCCAGGCTTGGGCGCCGCTGATCACGAAGCCGAGCAGCCCGTCCGGGCCGCCGAGTTGGCCCAGGTCGAAGACGAATTGGGCCGGCGAGTGGGCGTCGTCGGAGCGCAGCGCGAGCATCGGTTGCGCCAGGCGTACGCCGTCGCACTGGGCGTAGACGGTGATGATGGGCTCGTACCGCAGCGTGGCGGCCATCGCCGACCATCCGGGCTCGATCGGTTCGATCAGTCGTGCCGCCTCGGCCGCGCTGGTGGCAACGACGACCTGGTCGAACGGCGTGCCGTCGACGCACCAGCGTCCCGCATCGGCCTTCAACGCGTCGACGCGATGCGAGCGTTCGACCGCCACGCCGGAGCGTTCGAGCCAGTGCGCGGCGGGGCCGGGGAACAGCTCCGTCAGGCGCAGCGTGGGCAGCAGCAGATCGGCCGAACCCGGACCGCTGAACAGCGCGTCGCGAATCACCCGCAGGAACACAGCCGCACTCGCCGTCTGCGACGGCGTGTTCAGTGCCGCCACGCACAGCGGGTCGACAAGGTCGGCGCGAACCGCATGCGGCAGATTCGACGTCAGCTGGGCCACGGTCAGCGACGCGTCGCACCGAAAGCCGCGCCACATCCAGGCCGCCGCCGTTGCAAGCAGCGCGAGGCGATCCCCCAGGCGCCACGCGCGAAGCCGCATCACGCCGCGCGCGAAGGCCCACATCGGCGACCCCGGCGGAAGCTGCAGGCCGTGTCCGTCGGGGTAGACCAGGCGCAGCGGTGTGCGCACGAACGCCACCGCGGGGTCGACGCCGACCGCGCGAATCAGGCGCAAGGTCTCGCGGTAGGCGCCGATGAGGATGTGCTGCCCGTTGTCGAGCGCGATGCCGTCGAGATCGACGCGGCGCGCGCGACCGCCGAGTTGCGGCGCCATCTCATACAGCGTGACGGCATGGCCGCGCTGCCGGGCTTCGATCGCCGCCGCCAGGCCGGCCCAGCCGCCGCCGACGACGGCCACGCTGCGACCGGTCACTAGCGCCCTCGCCAATTCGTCAGCATCGCGATCCACAGTTTGCGCAGCGGCGTGAGCGAGGTGCGCTGGTGCAGCACCTGGAAGTTGTCGGCCTCGATCTCGCGCAGCAGCGTGCGGTAGATGTTGGCCATCATCAGCCCGGGCTTTTGCGCGGCGCGGTCGGCGTCGGGCAGCAGAGCCAGCGCCTCGTCGTAGCAGCGATGCGCGCGTTCGGCCTGGAACTTCATCAAGGCGGTGAAGCGATCGCTGTAGCCATACGGTGCGCTGCGCTGCAGCAGCTCGTTGGCCTTTACGTCGAAGCGCTGGAGCTCCGACACGGGCAGATAGATGCGGCCGCGGCGTGCGTCGTCGCCGACGTCGCGAATGATGTTGGTCAGCTGCATCGCGAGGCCCAGCCGGTGGGCATACGCGACGGTCGCGTCGCTGGTGCGTCCGAAGATGTTCGCTGCCACCTCGCCGACCACGCCGGCCACAAGATGGCAATAGCGCTCGAGCCCCGCGAAGTCGAGGAAGCGCGACTGCTCGAGGTCCATCTGGCAGCCCTCGATCACCGCCGCGAGGTGGGCCGGTGTGATGCCATAGGTCGCGGTGTGCGGCATCAGGGCCTTCATGACCGGGTGACTCGGCTGACCGGCGAATCCGGCGGCGACCTCCTTGCGCCACCACGCGAGCTTGGTGGCGGCGATACCTGGGTCGCTGACTTCGTCGACCACGTCGTCGACCTCGCGGCAGAACGCGTAGAACGCGGTGATCGCGGCGCGTCGCGGCGGTGGAAGAAAGAGGAACGCGTAGTAGAAGCTCGAGCCGCTCTTGGCCGCCTTGTCCTGCACGTATTGTTCAGGGGTCATGCGGCGTTCCTTGCGGCGCTCGTGGGCGGGGCCCGCATGCACAGGGCCCGCCACAGCAGCACGGGCGCGTCGCTCCAGCGCAGCCGCGGTCGTGTGCGCAGCGTGGCGAACTGCAGGTGTTCGATCCGGTCCAGGATGCGCAAGCCGCCTTGCACCACCAGCCGCAACTCCCAACCGGCGCGACCCGCGACCGCGTGCGCGAGCGGTGCGCCGGCAAGCATCAGCGAGCGGGTCCAGCCCACGACGTCGGCGATCAGCGCGCGGGCCTGCGCGCTGTCCTGTCGCGCGTGCAACGATGCGGCGTCGACGCCATGGCGTTCGCAATCGGCCTGGGGCAGGTAGAGCCGCCCACGTGCGGTGTCGATGCTCAGGTCCTGCCAGAAATTCGCGAGCTGCAATGCGCTACAGATCGCGTCCGACTGCGCGAGCGACGCCGCGTCGTCGATGCCGTACAAATGCAGCAGCAAGCGCCCCACCGGATTGGCCGAGCGGCGGCAGTAGTCCAGCAGTTCGGCCCGGTCGGCGTAGGCGTGCTTGACGACGTCCTGCTCGAATGCCCCGAGGAGGTCGGCGAGCAGGCCCACCGGCAAGCGAAACTGCGTGATCGCGCGGCCGAGCGGGTCGAACACCGGCGCCCAGCGCGGCGAGGCCGCCGCGCCACGAGCGACCGCGTCGAGATCGCGGCGGTAGTCGGCCAGGTCGGCCAGTCGCTGAGCCGGCGTGGCGTCACCCTCGTCGGCGAGATCGTCGGCGGTGCGGGCGAATCCATAGATCGCGGCAACGGCCGGGCGCAGGTGCGGCGGGCAGAGCAGCGAAGCGACCGGGAAGTTCTCGTAGTGATTGACGCTCACGGCGTGCATTGTCTCCGCTGATCGGCTGGCCGCTCGCCGACGAGCGATGGCAGCGATTTGACACTGCGGGTTTCGCCGAATATATTACTGACCAGTCAGTCAGTTGTTGGTCTCCCAACGCACCCCCGAGGATTCTCATGCGCCATCTACTGCTCATCGCGCTGGCCAGCGCCGCCGTCGTCACCGGATGTGCCAAGACCGAGCCCGCCCCCGAGCCGGTGCGCGCGGTGCGGACGATGACGGTGTCGAGCGACGCCGCCGGCGGCGTCCATGAATATGCGGCCGAGGTGCGGGCACGCACCGAATCGCGGCTCGGCTTTCGCGTCGGGGGCAAGATCGTGCGCCGCAACGTCGACGCCGGCAGCACGGTGAAGGCCGGCCAGGTGCTGGCGCAGCTGGACCCGCAGGATCTTCGACTCGGGCAGGATGCGGCTCGCGCGGGCCTAGTGGCCGCCCAGGCCAACCACGATCAGACCGCGGCCGACTACAAGCGCTTCAAGGAACTGCGCGACCAGGGCTTCATCAGCTCGGCTGAACTGGAGCGCCGCGACACCGCGCTGAAGGCCGCCCAGGCCCAGCTCGACCAGGCCCGCGCGCAGGCCAGCGTGCAGGGCAATCAGGCCGCCTATGCCGCGCTGCTGGCCGATGCGAGCGGCGTGATCACCGGTGTCGATGCCGAGCCCGGCATGGTCGTGGGTGCTGGCGCGTCGGTCGTCCGCCTGGCGCATGACGGGCCGCGCGACGTCGTGTTCGCGGTGCCGGAAGACCAGGTGGGCCTGATCAAGGTTCTGGCGTCGCAGCCCGGGCGCTTCAAGGTGCGCCTGTGGGGCGCCCGCGGCGAGCCGCTGCCGGCGACCGTGCGCGAGATCGCCGCAGCCGCCGACCCGGTGACGCGCACCTTCCTCGTCAAGGCGGACATCGGCGCCGATGCGTCGAAGGAAGTGCAGCTCGGGCAGACCGCGACGATGCTGGTCGAGATGCCCAAGACCATCGGCATCAACAAGCTGCCGCTGTCGGCGTTGAAGGAAGAGCAGGGCCGCACGATTGTCTGGATCGTCGACAAGGCGAGCATGACGGTGAAGCCGCAGCCGGTGCAACTGGCCGGCGCCGACGGCAACGACGCGGTGGTGACCGGCGGGCTGACGCCCGGTCAAGTGGTCGTGACCGCCGGCGTGCACGTGCTGAATCCGGGTCAGAAGGTGAAGCTGTATGTCGAGCCGGGCGTGTCGGCTTCGGTCGCCGCTGTCGCGTCGGTGGCAACCGCGGTGACGCTGAAGTGAGCGAGGCCCCCGTGAGCACATCCAGCACCTCGCAAGCCATTGCGGCACCGGTCATCGGTCGGGCCCAGTCGTTCAACATCTCCAAGTGGGCGCTCGACCATCCGGCGCTCACCCGTTACCTGCTGCTGGTGCTGCTGTTTCTGGGCCTGGCGGCCTACTTCCAGCTCGGTCAGGACGAAGACCCGCCGTTCACGTTTCGCGCGATGGTCGTGCGCGCCTACTGGCCGGGCGCCACCGCGCAGCAGATCGCCGACCAGGTGACCGACAAGCTGGAGAAGACGCTGCAGGAGGTGCCGTACGCCGACAAGATCCGCAGCTATTCCAAGCCCGGCGAGACGCAG
>DASXQQ010000237.1:0-7418 GCA_036507085.1 Piscinibacter sp.
CAGCGAGGCCCTGGTCGGTGGCCCATTCGACGAGCGCCAGCCCCTGATCGACCTCTCCGATCACCGAGCTGTCGTCGATCGCCACGCCGTCGAAGCGGACCTCGGCGGCGCGCTGGCCGTCGATGGTCGGAAAGCCCTGGATCGCGATGCCCGTCGCCTTCGCGTCGACGAGCAGCAACGTCAGGCCTTCGGCCGCCGTGGTCCCGGCTCGCGTGCGCGCGGTGACGATGAACCAGTCGGCGCTGTCGCCGTTCAGCACCACGGACTTGGCGCCGTCGAGCCGCCAGCCGTTGCCGACGCGCGTGGCGGTGGTGGCGACGTCGTGCAGGTCGTAGCGCGCCTGGGGCTCGATCGCAGCCAGCGCGAAGCGCAGTCGCCCCTCGGCGATCGCGCCCAGGAAGCGGTCCTTCTGCGCGGCGCTGCCATGGGTGGCGAGCAGGCGCGCCGCGATCACCCCGGTCGCGAGCCAGGGCTCGACCACCAGGCCGCGGCCCAGGCCCTCCATCACGATCAGGGTCTCGACCGGCCCGCCGCCGATGCCGCCGTAAGCCTCGGGCACGTTGAGCCCGAACAAGCCCAGGTCGGCGAGCTGCCGCCACAGCGCCTCGCTGTAGCCGGGTGCCTGGTGGGCAGAGCCGGCCAGGCGCTTGCGCCGTGCTTCGAAGTCGTACTCGGTCTGCACGAAGCGCTCGACCGTGTCGGCGAGCATCTGCTGCTCTTCGTTGAGGATGAAGTTCATACGCCCACGATCGACTTGCCGATCAGTCCCCGCTGGATCTCATTGGTGCCGCCGTAGATCGCCACCTTGCGCAGGTCGAGGTACAGGCCCGCCAGCGGGTTGAGCTCGACGCCGCCGGCGGTCGGGCCGTCGTAGCCGAAGACCGTGGCCTCGTCGAGGAAGGGCAGGGCATACGGCCCGGCGCACTCCATCAGCAGCTCGCCGAGCTCGCCCTGGATCTCGGAGCCGCGGATCTTCAGCATCGAGGGCTCGGCGCCCAAGCCGCGGCCCGCCTGTTCCAGCGAGATCAGCCGCGCCAGCGCCCACTCGTGAGCGAGCACGTCGATCTCGATCTTCGCCACCTTGTCGCGAAAGCGCGGGTCGTCGATCAGCGGTCGGGCGTTTCGGGTTTGCGTGCGCGCCACTTCCTTCAAGCGTCTGAGCAGCCGCTTGCACATGCCCAGGCCCGCGATGGTGGTGCGCTCATGGCCGAGCAGGTACTTGGCGATCGTCCAGCCGTCGTTTTCGACGCCCATCAGGTTCTCCACCGGCACCTCGACCGCATCGAGGAACACCTCGTTGACGTCATGGCCGCCGTCCAGCGTCTTGATCGGCCGCACGCTGATGCCTTTGGCGTCCATCGGGATCAGCAGCAGCGAGATGCCGCGCTGCGGCTTGCCGCTGCTGTCGGTGCGCACGAGCGCGAACATCCAGTTGGCCCATTGCGCGAACGAGGTCCAGATCTTCTGGCCGGTGACGACGTAGTTCGACCCGACACGCTCGGCCCGTGTCTTGAGCGAAGCCAGGTCCGAACCCGCGCCGGGCTCGGAGTAGCCCTGGCACCACCAGTCTTCCATCGAGACGATGCGCGGCAGGAAGCGCGCCTGCTGCTCGGGCGTGCCGTACTTCATCAGCACCGGCGCGATCATCGACAGCCCGAACGGCATCTGCCGCGGCGCGCCCGCGGTGAAGCACTCCTCGTCGAAGATGTTGCGCTGCACCGCGTTCCAGCCGCAGCCGCCCCATTCCAGCGGCCAGCCGGGCGCTCCCCAGCCGCGCTCGAAGAGGATGCGCTGCCAGCGCACATAGTCCTCGCGCTCGACGCGCAGGAAGCCGAGCACCTTGCGGCGAATGTCGTCCGGCAGCCGGGCGGCGACGAACGCGCGCACCTCGCTGCGGAATCGGCGGTCCTCGTCGGCGTCGCGCAGGTCCATCGTGTCAGCGCCCGGTGAAGCGCGGTGGGCGCTTTTCCATGAAGGCGCGCTTGCCTTCCTCGAAGTCCTCGCACACGTTGGCGTCGAGCATGGCCTGGCTGTCGCTCTGCACCGCCTCGTGCAAGCTCTGGAACGGCAGTTCCCACAGCTGCTGCTTGAGCACGCGCGTCGAGCGCGGCGAACACAGCTCGGCGATCTCGCGGGCATAGGCGTAGGTCGCCTCCGCCAGCTTGTCGTGCGGGTGGATCTGGCTCACGAGCCCGATGCGCAGCGCTTCGTCGCCGCGCACTTTCCGCGCCGACAGCAGCAGGTCGAGCGCGCTCGCATGGCCCACCGCGTTGCGCAGCGCCCAGGCCATGCCGTACTCCGACGCGAGCCCGATGCGCGCGAAGGCGGTGGTGAAGACGGCGTCGTCCGCCGCGATGCGAACGTCGGCGAACAGCGCGTGCACCAGACCCAGGCCGGCGGTCGCGCCGTTGAGCATCGCGATGATCGGCTTGGCGATCGATGGGAAGTAGCTGGCGCGGCCCTGGTAGTCGGGCCGGCGGCTGAAGTCGTAGGCACGCGGCAGCTTGTCGAGCAGCTGGCGGGGGTCGTCGCTCTTGAAGCCGGTCACGTCACCGCCGGCACAGAACGCGCGGCCCGCGCCGGTCAGCACGATGACCCGCACGGCCTCGTCGCGCTCGGCCTCGTGCATCGCCTGCCACACCTCGTCGGCCATCACGTCGGTCCAGGCGTTGAGCGCGTCGGGGCGGTTGAGGGTGATGGTGGCGATGCGGTCCCGCACCTCGTAGAGGATCTGCTGATAAGCCATGGCGATTCCCCGGTTCACCGCGTCAGGGTGGTGATGTCCTGGGCACTGTATCCAATCGAAGAAAGCACCTCGACGTTGTGCTCGCCCAGCAGCGGGGGCGGCCGGTGCAGCCCACCGGGGGTGGCGGAGAACTGGGTCGGCACGGCGGTGGTCAGCATCGGTCCTTCGGTCGGGTGCTCGTAGCGCTGGAAGAAACCGGTCTCGTTCAGATACGGGTCGGCCAGCAGATCTTCGAAGCGCGCCACCGGGCCGTTGGGAATGTCGATCGCGTCGAGCAAGCGGCGCCATTCGGCGGTGGTCTGCGTCTTCATCTGATCGGAGATGACGCCGTAGACGTGGTCGATGTTCTTGATGCGGGCGTCGACCGTGCAGAAGCGCTCGTCGCTCACCAGCTCCGGGCAGCCGATCACCGGCAGCAGCCGCCGCCATTGCTCGTCATTGACGGCCAGCACGCAGATGAAGCCGTCGCGCGTTTCGTAGGGCCGGCGGTGCTCCGACAGCAGCCGCACATAGCCCACGCCCGAGCCGAGTGGCGGGTCGAACACGGCGCCCCACAGATGCTCCTGCAGGTTGAAGGCGATGATGGATTCGAGCATGGGCACGCGCACCTGCTGGCCTCGGCCGGTGCGCTCGCGCGAGTACAAGGCCATGCCGATCGCGGACGCGAGCATGTAGCCGCAGAACTTGTCGACGAGCACCGTCGGCAGGTAGCGCGCCACGCCCACCGCGCGCAGCATCAGGTCGGCCATGCCGGCTTCACCCTGCACCACGTCGTCGAAGGCCGGGTCGTTTTCGCGCGGGCCGCCGGGCAGGTAGCCGCAACCGTAGCCGTAGACGATGCGCGGGTTGCACAGCGCGATGTCTTCGTAGCCGATGCCCAGGCGTTCGGCTGCGGCCGGGCGCATGCTGTGCACGAAGACGTCGGCCGTCTCCACCATGCGCAGCAAGGCCTCGCGCGCCTGCGGACGCTTCAGGTTCAGTGTCACGCTGCGCTTGTTGCGGTTCATGTTCAGGTGCATGGCCGCCATGTTGGCGTTGCGCGCCGGCCCGTTCTGCCGGTTCGGGTCGCCGTCGGGCGTCTCGATCTTGATCACGTCGGCACCCATGTCGCCGAGCACCATCGTCGCCAGCGGGCCCAGCACATTGATCGACAGATCGATGACCCGCACGCCGCTGAGCGGGCCGGTGCCGGGCTGTTGCAGTGCCCGCGCGGAGGTCATCGCGTGCCCCCCGTGCGGCACTTGATCATGCGCAGAGGCGTGTACTCGAGCACCACCGTGCCGTCCTGCTTGACCACCCGGTTGCGCGTGCGCACCAGGCCGCGGCCCGGCCGGCTCTCCGAGCGGCGCGCCTCGGTCACTTCGCACTCGACATGGATGGTGTCGCCGGCGAAGGTCGGGCCCTTGACGTCGAGTTGCATGCCGAGGAAGGCGAAGCCCGTGCCCTGCATCGTCGATTGCGCGAGCAGCCCTTCGGCGAAGCAGTACACCAGCGAGCCCGGCGCCAGCCGGCCCTTGAACCCGGCCTCGTTCTTCAGGAAGTCGAGGTTTGTGAACAGCACCTCGGTCATCCCGATCGCGTTGATGAAATTGACGATGTCGGGCTCGGTGACGGTGCGGCCGATGGTCTGGAACTGCCTTCCCAAGGGAAGGTCTTCGAAGCAAAAACCCAGACCGACAGTTTCCATTACGCTTCCATTGTTGAACGATGTTCGGTAATATAAACGCCGAACCGAACCAACGTCAACCCGACGACCCCCGGGTTTCCCAGGGAATCCGGGAGTCAGACAAGGATGGAGACATGCCAGAAGCCCACGATCGCTACGCGCGCTACACCCGACTGAAATTCGACCGACCGCACCCGCGCGTGCTGCGCATCACGCTCGCGTCGCCGCTGAAGATGGGCGCGATGGACGCGCAAATGCACCGCGAGGCCTCCGAGATCTGGGCCGACGTGGATGCCGACGACAGCGTTTCGGTGGCCATCGTCACCGGCGAGGGCAAGACCTTCTCCGCAGGCGGAGACCTCAATCACGAGCGCAAGGTGTGCGAGGACTACGCGCTGCGCATGCAGGCGATGACAGAGTCGCGCAACCTGGTGATGGGCATGATCAACTGCCGCAAGCCGATCGTCGGCGCGGCGCGCGGCTGGGCGGTGGGCGCGGGGCTCGCGCTGCTGATCCTGGCCGATGTCTCGATCGCGTCGACCGACGCGAAATTTTCCGACGGCCACCTGAAGATCGGCGTCGCCTCGGGCGACCACGCCACCATCATCTGGCCGCTGCTGTGCGGCATGGCCAAGGCCAAGTACTATCTGATGACGGCCGACACCTTCACCGGGGAAGAGGCTGAGCGCATGAACCTGATCTCGATGGCGCTGCCCGATGCGCAGGTCGAAGCGAAGGCGGTCGAGGTGGCCTCCCGCCTGGCCGAAAGCGCGCCCGCCGCGTTGCGCTGGACCAAGCACACCCTGAACCATTGGCTGCGCCAGGCCGCGCCGATTTTCGATGCGTCGCTGGCGCTGGAATTCATCGGTTTCGCCGGACCCGAAGGCACCGAAGGCATCGACGCGTTCCTGCAGAAGCGCAGCGCCTCGTTCAGCCCGGACACGCCCGTCTGAGGGGACACGCGATGCGCACTGTCGGCGAACTGCTGGAGCGGAACGCGAAGTTCTATCCGCACAAGGAGGCCCTCGTCTGCGAAGGCCGGCGCCTCACCTACCGGCAATTGGCCGAGCGCACGAAGCGCCTGGCCGACGGGCTGCACCGACTCGGCCTCGCCCGCCAGGACCGCGTGGCGATCCTGGCGATGAATTGCCCCGAGTACATCGAGCTGCTGTGCGCCGGCGACTGGGCCGGCTACATCGTCGCGACGGTGAACTTCCGCTTCGCCGCGCCGGAGATCGAGTGGATGCTCGGCGATTCGACGCCGCGCATCCTCGTGTTCGAGGCGCAGTACGCCGATGTGGTCGAGGGCCTGCGCGGCAAGCTGCCGGGCATCCAGGCCTATGTGTGCATCGGCGGCGCGGCGCCCGACTGGGCGCAGTCGTTCGAAGCGGTCGCGCAGAGCGGCTCGCCCGACGGTCCGCCGTTTCGCTCGCAGCCCGAGGACTACGGGGCACTGGTCTATACCAGCGGCACCACCGGCCGCCCCAAAGGCGCCCTGCACAGCCAATGGCGCTGGGTCGCGATTGCCGAAGGCGGCGCGTATGCGAGCGAGTTCACCTCCGACACGCGCGCCCTGCTGACCACGCCCGCCTTCCACGTCGGCGTGATCGGCTACGCGCTGCAGGTCTTCTGGCATGCCGGCACGATGGTCCTGTACCGCGGCTTCGATGCGGCCAAGGTGCTCGAGGCGATCGAGTCCGAGCGCATCACCTTCACCTTCGTGGTCGCGGCGATGCTGCAGGCCTTGCTCGACGCGCCCGGCATCGATCGCGCCGACCTCTCCAGCATGCGCAACATCGTGACCGCGGCCGCGCCGGTGCCGGTTCCGCTGCTCAAGCGCGCGATTGCGCGGCTGGGGCCGATCTTCTCGGTGCAGTACGGCGCCACCGAGACCGCCGGCACGGTGATGTTCGCGCACGAGGTTCGGCCCGACGGCGACGAGCGCGACATCCGACGCATCGCGTCGGTCGGGCATCCGGCACCGCGCACGAAGATCCGCGTCGTCGACGACGCCGGCGCGGACTGCCCGGTCGGCGTGCCCGGCGAGGTCTGGACGCTGACCGACCAGCGCATCGACGGCTACTGGAACAACACCGCCGCGACGCTGGACGCCCTGCGCGACGGCTGGTACCGCACCGGCGACATCGGCGTGCTCGACGAGGACGGCTACCTGTACCTCGTCGATCGCAAGAAGGACATGATCATCTCCGGCGGCGAGAACATCTACAGCCGCGAGGTCGAGGACGCCGTGCAGGCCTATCCCGGGGTGATCGAAGCGGCGGTGATCGGCGTGCCCGATGCGAAATGGGGCGAGGTCGCGAAAGCCTATGTGGTCTGCGCCGCAGGAGTCGACGCGACCGAGGCCGCGGTGATCGCGCATTGCAAGCGGCTTATCGCCAGCTACAAGTGCCCCAAGCAGGTCGAGGTGGTCCCGGCCCTGCCTCGGGTGGCGAGCGGCAAGGTCAACAAGGTCGCACTGCGCGAAATCGCGCGAGCCGAACGCTGAGGTGCAAGGATGACCACCCCCACGCTCACTTCGTTCACTGCCCCCCAAGGGGGCGCTCAGTGCCCTTCGGGCGGCCGGGCGGGCACTGACATGTTCGAACTTTCCCTGCGCGGCCGCGCGGCCGTCGTCACCTTGTGCCGGCCCCCGGTCAACGCCATCAGCGAAGCGTGGGGCGAGGGCTTTCTCGCACTGCTCGCCGAACTCGAGGCGCGTGACGACTGGAGCGTGCTGCACCTGCGCAGCAACCAGAAGGTCTTCGCCGCCGGCGCCGACCTGGCACAGATCGAGTCGTGGATCGCAGCGCCGCGGCCCGACGCGACATTGGCCGCCTACATCCAGCGGCTGCAGGCGGTGTTCCGCCGCCTCGAATCGCTGTCGCGCATCACGCTGGCCGAGATCGGCGGGGCGGCGCTCGGCGGCGGCCTCGAGCTCGCGCTGGCCTGCGACCTGCGCATTGCCGCGCACGAAGCCAAGCTCGGCTTGCCCGAGGTCGGCATCGG
>DASXQQ010000238.1:0-5166 GCA_036507085.1 Piscinibacter sp.
GCGCCGTATCCTTCTCGCCGCTGCGCGCGCTCGAGCGGCTGCTCAACCGGCCATTGCGCTGAACGCCGGCGCGCGCCACGCCGCGCTGCGGGCGACGCGGCTCGCACTGGTGCGCAAGGTGCGCTTGTGGACCTCGGGCAGCGCCGCCCAGCGCTCGCCGAAGTGGGCCGCGCAATCGGCGAGCCGCGCCGAGCAGCCGGCGAAGACGATGCGGTTGCCGCCGGCATCGGCGCGCGCCACCCGGATGTCGCCATCGAAGACCTCGTCGATGCGGTCGATCAATTCGGAGCAGGCCGGCTCCTCGGCATGCAGGTTGACGACCAGCACGCCACGCTCGCTGAGCGCGGCGCAGCAGGCGCGATAGAAGGCGGGCGTGCACAGCGCGTCGGGCTGGCCGTCGAGGTTGAAGCCGTCGACGAGCAGGACGTCGTGGCGGCGCGCGGTGCGCGCGACATGCACCGCGCCGTCGCCGAGCACGACGCGAAAGCGTGCATCGTCGCGCGGCACGAAGAACGCGTCGCGCAGCGCGATGACATGCGGATTGATCTCGACCACGGTGATGTCCGCGCTCGGCAGGTGCTTGTGGCAGTACTTGGCGAGCGAGCCGCCGCCCAGCCCGATCATCAGGATCGCCGCCGGGTCGGGCTCGACCAGCAGGAAGCCCATCATCGTGCGCGTGTAGTCGAGTTCGAGCGCGACCGGATCGGCGCGGCGCATGCGGCTTTGCACAGACGACATGTCGAATACCATCGACAGGGTGCGCTCGTCCTGATGTACGACGGGCTGCACCGCGTCGGGGTCGGCGGGAAAGAAGTCGTTGATCACAAGACGGGCCTCCTACGACAGCTCTTCGCCGAGCGGGCGGCGCGACCGCAGATCGACGAGCAAGGGCGGAGTCGCCAGCGCCATCAGCAGCGCCGCGATCGGCACCGTCGCGGCGAAGCCGACCCGCTTGAAGGCCAGCGCACCGGCCAGACAACCGACGAAGAACAGCCCGAGGATGGTGACATGGATCGCCAGCTTGTCGCGGTTGGCACGCACGAAGTGCTGCGTGTTCGCCTCGTGGGTGCGGTTCCAGTAGGCGAGCCGCCCGAGCTCGATGCCGAGGTCGGTGATCACGCCGGTCATGTGCGTGGTGCGGATCTCGGCCTGCGAGATCTTGGTGACGATCGCGTTCTGCAAGCCCATGATGAAGCACAGCAGCACCACCGTCGACGGCACGAACACGTCGATGAAGCGCTCGAGGTTGGCGCCGAGCAGGCCGAACACCAGCAGCAGCAGCGCTTCGAGCATCAGCGACAGCGCGAACTCGCCCTCCAGCTGGCGCCGCCGCGCCCAGTTGGTCAGCACCGCGGTCGTCGCCGCGCCGGCGGTGAACGCGAGCAGCAGACAGAGTCCGGCCAGCGCGAGCGTCGCCTGGCCGAGCACCAGGTCATCGGCGATGCTGGAGACGATGCCACTCATGTGCGAGGTGTAGCGCTGCACCGCGAGGAAGCCACCGGCATTGACCGCACCGGCGACAAAGGCCAGTACGCCGCCGAGCTGGCGGTTCGCGCGGCGCGTCCGAACCTTCGTGGTCAGGCGGTGAAGGAAGTCGGTGGGCATCGGCGGTACAGCGGGCTTGCGGGCCCCATTTTATGCGCGTAGCATGCGACGCCAATTCACATCGCATTACCATACTGAAGCCACCGCGAATCGGCATGGAACTGAAGACGGCGCGCCTCACGCTGCTCATCGACCCGGCGAAGAAGACCGCCTTCGAGCAGCTCTGCGCCCGCCAGGACCTGACGCCGTCGCAGGTCGTGCGGCAGCTGATTCGCGATTACCTGTCGCAGCACGGCGCCTCTTACGTGCCGAGCGGCACGCCGCCGGCGCCCGCCGCGCCCCAGCCCGCCGCGCGCAAGACCCGCCGCGCCGCCGCGCCCGCGGCCAGGCCACGCAAGCGCCGCTAAGGCGAGCGCTACCCACCGATGAACGACGTCGCGCGCTGGGGTCTTCTCGACTGGGCGCTGGTCGTCGTCGCGGCTTGGCTGCTGGTCGGCGTGGTGGGCGTGTTCGCGCTGCGCCGTTTCCGGCTGGTGTCGCATTACTTGTTTCCCGCCGGTGGCGTGTTCGGCGTGCTGTTGTTCGGCGTGGCGCTGATCGCCGTGTTCGCGGGCCCCGAGGTCGCAGTGCTGCGCATCGGCTTGCCCACGCTGCCGTTCCACCTGCGCCTGGACGCCCTGTCGGCCTTCTTCCTGATGGTGATCGGCTGCGCGTCGGCCGGCGTCTCGGTCTTCGCGGCCGGCTATTTCCGCCGCGGCGAAGGCACGCCGCCCGGGCTGCTGTGCCTCGAGTACCACGTGTTTCTCGCGAGCATGGTCGGCGTCGTGCTGGCCGACGACGCCTACGCCTTCATGGTGATGTGGGAGACGATGGCGCTGTCGTCGTTCTTCCTCGTCACCGCCAATCACCGCATTCCCGAGATCCGCCGCGCCGGATACCTGTACCTGCTGGTGGCCCATGTCGGCGCGATCGCGATCCTGATGTGCTTCGGCGTGCTGCAGGCCAACACCGGCGACTACAGCTTCGCCAACATGCGCGCGCAGCAGCTGTCGCCGTTCTGGGCCTCGGTCGCCTTTGGGCTGGCGCTGCTCGGCTTCGGTGCCAAGGCCGGCATCGTGCCGCTGCACATCTGGTTGCCCGAGGCGCACCCGGCCGCGCCGTCGCCGGTGTCGGCGCTGATGAGCGGCGTGATGCTCAAGACCGCCGTCTACGGTTTGCTGCGTGTCCTGTTCGACCTGCAGCACGCTCAGCTGTGGTGGTGGGGCGGCGTGCTGCTGGCGATCGGCCTGGCCACCGCCTTGTTCGGCGTGGTCTTCGCCGCGGTGCAGGTCGACATGAAGCGCCTGCTCGCCTACTCGTCGATCGAGAACATCGGCCTCATCTTCGCCGGCATCGGGCTCACCGTCGTCTTCTCCGCCTACGGGATGAAGCCGCTGGCCGCGCTCGCGCTGACCGCGAGCCTGTACCACGTGGCCGTCCACGCGCTGTTCAAGAGCCTGCTCTTCCTCGGCACCGGCTGTGTGCTGCACGCCACCGGCGAGCGCAACCTCGGCAAGCTCGGCGGGCTGATCCGCAGCACCCCCTGGGTCGCCTGGATCACGCTGCTCGGCGTGCTCGCGAGCGCCGGCCTGCCGCCGCTCGGTGGCTTCGTCTCCGAGTGGCTGCTGCTGCAGAGCTTCCTCTTCACGCCGGGCCTGCCCGATCCGGTGCTCAACATGCTGATCCCGCTGGTGGCCGCGCTGATCGCGCTGGTCGCCGCGCTCGCCGGCTACACGATGGTCAAGTTCTTCGGCGTCATCTTCCTCGGCCGCCCGCGTGAAGAGAAGCTCGCGACCGCGCGCGACGCCGGCCGCTGGGAGCGCCTCGGCATGGTGTGGCTGGCACTCGGCTGCGTCGCGCTCGGCCTGCTGCCGATTCAGTTCATCCAGATGATCGATCCGGTCACCCGCCAGCTCGTCGCCGCGGGCCTGGGCGAGACCGTCGCGGCCCACGGTTGGCTGCTCGCGCCGACCGCGGTCGAGCGCGCGAGCTACGGGCCGGTGATCTTCCTGCTCGGGGTGGCGGCGAGCTTCCTGCTCGCCTGGCTGCTGGTGCGCTGGCTCTACCACGGTCGGGTGCGGCGTGCGCCGCCCTGGGACTGCGGCTACGCGGCGCAGACCGCACGCATGCAGGACACCGCCGAAGGCTTCGGCCAGCCGATCCGACAGATCTTCGAGCCCTTCTTCCGCATGCAGCGCGAGCTGCCGACCCCATTCGACACGGAGCCGCGCTACCGGGTAACGGTCGACGACCACTTCTGGCACTGGCTGTACCTGCCGATCGCCGCGCTCGTCGCGCAGGCCTCGCGCCTGGTCGGCCTGCTGCAGCAGGGGCGCATCGCAATCTACCTGCTGTACAGCTTCATAACGCTGCTGGCGATGTTGTGGGTGGTGCGATGAGCATGTCGCCGAGCCGCCTCAAGACATGCTCAGCCCCCTCGGGGGGCAGGCGCAAAGCGCCGTGGGGGCTGTCATGACCGTTTACGGCCTGATTTCGCAGCTGCTCGCAATCATCGTCGCGCTCGCGCTCGCGCCGCTGCTCAGCGGCTGGGTCAACCAGTGGCGTGCCTGGTTCCAGAACAAGACGCCGCCCAGCCTGTTCCTGCCCTACCGCACGCTGCACAAGCTGTTCAACAAGGAGTCGGTGCTGGCCGAACATGCGTCGTCGGTGTTCCGCTCGGCGCCCTACATCGTGTTCGGCTGCATGGCGCTCGCCGCGTCGATCGTCCCGTCGCTGTCGACCGACCTGCCGCTGTCGCAAGCCGCCGACGCGATCGCGCTCGTCGGCCTGTTCGCACTGGCCCGGGTGTTCATCTCGCTCGCGGCGATGGACATCGGCACCGCGTTCGGCTCGCTCGGCGCGCGGCGCGAGATGCTGATCGGCTTTCTGGCCGAGCCGGCCCTGCTGATGGTCTTGTTCTCGGCCTCGCTGATCTCGAAGTCGACCTCGCTGACCACGATGGTCGAGACGCTCGCCCACCGCGAGCTGGCGATCTATCCCGGCCTCGCGTTCGCAGGCGTCGCCTTCACGATGGTGTCGCTGGCCGAGAACGCGCGCGTGCCGGTCGACAACCCGGCCACCCACCTCGAACTCACGATGATCCACGAGGCGCTGATCCTCGAGTACTCGGGCCGCCACCTGGCGCTGATCGAATGGGCGGCGAGCCTGAAGATGTTCACCTACTCGTGCATCGGCCTGGCGCTGTTCTTCCCCTGGGGCGTGGCCGAGGCGCAGGCGCCATTCGAGCTGCTGCTCGCACTGCCGGTGCTGGTGGGCAAGCTCGCGATCGGCGGCATCAGCCTCGCGCTGCTCGAAACCGCGAGCGCGAAGATGCGCATCTTCCGCGTGCCCGAGTTCCTCGCGACCGCGTTCCTGCTGGCCGTCATCGGCTTGCTGGTGCACATCCTTCTGGCGGGTTGAGATGAGACACGAACGAGCGTTCGTCTTGCGGCCCGGTGCGGACTTTCCTTTTCGTTTGCTCGATGACTGGTTCATGCCTGCAAGCCGGGTCCCGGCCCGGCGGCCGGGTAACTTTCATTTGCTGGCCCAAATGAAAGTCACCAAAGCAAACGGCCTCAATAC
>DASXQQ010000239.1:0-2227 GCA_036507085.1 Piscinibacter sp.
GAGGCGAAAGGTGAGGAACTCGCCGCCGGCGGCGGCCGCGGCGCGGGCCGCTTCATGGCGGGCCACGTGGGTGGCGTCGGTGATCATGTTCATGGTGGTCCTCTCGTCCTCAGAAGGTTTCCCAGTCGTCGCCGTGCGCCGCGCTCGTGCTGGCGCGTGGCGCGGGCGTCGTCGCGGCCGCTGCCGCGGCCGGGGGCGCGACGACGGTTGGGGTGAGCTTGGGCGGCGCGGGCTTGCCCGGCGCGACGGCCTTGGCCGATTCGGTGCGCGCTTTCGCGATCACCTGGTGTGTCGCCTGCACATGCGGCACGGCGGCCGCGACCGGCGCCGGCTGCGCCGCGTTCAGCTTGAACATGCCCACCACCTGGGCGAGCTTGCCGGCCTGGTCTTTGAGGCTCTCGGCGGCGGCGGCGCTTTGCTCGACCAGCGCGGCGTTCTGCTGCGTCATCTGGTCGAGCTGAACCACCGCGGTGTTGACCTGGCCGATGCCGTCGCTTTGCTCGGCGGCCGCGGCGGTGATCTCGCCGATGATGTCGGTCACGCGCTGCACCGAGCCGACGATCTCCTGCATCGTCTTGCCCGCGTCGGCTACCAGCCGCGAGCCGACTTCGACCCGCTCGACGGAAGCGCCGATCAGGCCCTTGATTTCCTTGGCCGCTTCGGCCGAGCGGCCCGCGAGGTTTCGCACCTCGCCGGCGACCACCGCGAAGCCGCGGCCTTGTTCACCGGCACGCGCCGCTTCGACCGCGGCGTTGAGCGCGAGGATGTTGGTCTGGAATGCGATGCCGTCGATCACGCCGATGATGTCGGCGATCTTCTTGGAGCTCGTGTTGATCTCGTCCATCGTGGAGACGACCTGCGAGACGACGGCGCCGCCGCGCGCGGCGACCTCGGCCGCCGACGAGGCGAGCTGGTTCGCCTGGCGCGCCGAGTCGGCGCTTTGCTTGACGGTGCCGGTCAATTCCTCCATCGACGAGGCCGCTTGCTGCAGGTTCGACGCGGTCTGTTCGGTGCGCGCGCTCAGGTCCTGGTTGCCGGTGGCGATCTCGGCGCTCGCAGTGGAGATGCTGTCGGTCGAGGCGCGAATCTGCCGCACCATCTCGGACAGGCGGGTCTGCATCGTCGACACCTGCGTCAGCAGCTTGCCCACTTCGTCTTGCGCGCCGGGCTCGACCGCTTTCGACAAGTCGCCCGCGGCCACCGCTTCCATCACCTGCGCCGCCAGGCTCAGGCGGCTTTGCAGCCGGCGCACCAGCAGCTCGATGCCGACGATGCACAGCACGGCGAGCAGCGCGACGGCGGCGAACGCGATCGCGGTTTCCCTCTTCGCCACGCCGAGCACGTCGTCGATGTAGACGCCGGAGCCCATCACCCAGCCCCAGGGCGCGAAGCTCTTGACGTAGGACCGTTTGGGTTCGGGTTCCTTGGCGCCGGGGCGCGGCCACAGGTAGTCCACGTAGCCCGCGCCGTCGCTCTTCACGCGCTCCACGAATTCGACGAACAGCAGCTTGCCGTTCGGGTCCTTGAAGTCGGACATGTCCTTGTTCTCGAGCTCGGGCTTGATCGGGTGGAACAGCAAGGTCGGACGCATGTCGTTGACCCAGACGTATTCCTTGCCGTCGTAGCGCAGCTGCTTGATCTCGGCGCCCGCCTTGGCCTGCGCTTCGGCGCGCGGCAACTGCCCGGACTTTTCCTGCTGGTAGTAGCCTTCGGCGATCTTGATGCTCTGGTCGACCATGCTGCGCGTCATGTGCAGCTTCTCGTCCATCAGCGACTGGTAGCTGCGGTACACCATCATCGACACGACGCCGAGGAAGGCGACAAGGGCGATGCCGGCCGCCCAGCGCAGCTTGGCTGCCAGGGTCATTGCGGAACGAGAGACAGGTTTCATGGATTCGCCTCGGTACAGACGTGAGGTTGGGGGAGGGAGGTTCAGGCCGCTTCGTGCAAGCGGAACACGCTGACCGCCTGCGACAGCTGAACGGTCTGGTGCTTGAGGCTTTCGGCGGCGGCCGCGCTTTGCTCGACCAGCGCGGCGTTCTGCTGCGTCATCTGGTCGAGCTGCACCACCGAGGTGTTGACCTGGCCGATGCCGTCACTCTGCTCGGCGGCCGCGGCGGTGATCTCGCCGATGATGTCGGTCACGCGCTGCACCGAGCTGACGATCTCCTGCATGGTCTTGCCGGCGTCGGCCACCAGCTTGGAGCCGGAGTCGACCTTCTCGACG
>DASXQQ010000240.1:0-12135 GCA_036507085.1 Piscinibacter sp.
AGCTGCTGCAGGTGCTGAGCAACCTCGGCGACAAGCGCAACGTCGTCATCAAGTTCATCGGCTACACCGACACCGCGCCGCTCACCGGGCGCGACGAGCGCATCTACGCCGATCACGTCGGCATCTCCAAGGCCCGTGCCCGGCGCCTGGCGCTCGCGCTGCAGGACGCGCTCAAGCTGCCGGCTGCCGCCATCGACAGCGACGGCAAGGGCGCGGCCAACCCGGTCGCGTCCAACGACTCCGAAAGCGGCCGCGCGACCAACCGGCGCGTCGAGGTCGAGTTCTGGTACGACGATGCCTTGAAGGAACTCTCGCCCGAGCCTCAGCTGTGCCCCGAGGCCGCCGCGGCTGAAGTCGTCACGCGCATTTACCAGTCGCCCAACCTCACCGTCAAGCCGGTCGTCTACGAGAACGGCAAGCCGGTGCTGCCGCCCAACTACGCGGCCGATCTCGCCAGCGTGATGGCCGAGATCAAGGACAAGACGCGGGTGCGCCTGCGCTTCATCGGCACCACCGCCAACGAGCGGCTCGACCGCCGCACGGCCCTGGCCTACGGCGACGACATCGGCCTGTCGACGGCGCGCGCCCGCACCGTGATGGACGCGGTTGCGAAGCAGCTCGGCCTCGAGCCCGGGCAGGCCGAGCACGAGGGCTACGGCTACGTGCAGACCAAGGACGTGATCAACAACGGCTTCACCGAGTCCGAAGTCTCGCGCGTGCAGGCGCAGGTGGTCTACGACGACCTCGCGGACGTCGACAAGCTGGAGGGCCTCGACGTCACCCGCTTCACGCGCGATGTGGAGGTGGCCAACCCGTATGCGCTCAACCTCATGCGCATCACCGTGGATGGCGAGCCGTTGGACGACCCCGGCAAGAGCATCCCGGACGTCCAGCGTTGCACCGACGTGGCGCTCGAGAAGGCCAGCATCCAGTTCAAGTACGACAACCTGGACGTCAAGCCGCGGCTGAACGTGACCGCCTGGCCGCAGTCGATCCGCTACCAGGACGATCCGGCCACCGATCTGATCGACGATCAGGTGCAGTTCAAGGCCTATTCGAACTTCAGCGCGTTCATCGTCAACGGCGAAGTGCGCATCTTCGACAAGGACAAGTCCGTGCACGACGAGCCGCTGGCCGTCGCGACTCTCGACAAGGACGGCCGCGGGAAGTGGCGGGCCGATCTGCCCTCGTATTCGGCGCCCGGGCGCGACCTCAAGTACGTGCTGCGCGTGTACGACAAGGACGGCAACTTCGACGAAACCGCGGCGCAGTCGCTGTGGGTCATCGACAGCGTCGCACCCGACGTGGCCGAGAAGAACGCCGAGCGCGAGCTCGTCGCGGGCTGGGGCGAGAGCCGCCTTGCGGTGGAGAACATCCCGCTGCACGGCGGCGCCATCAAGGTGTTCGGCATCGAGATCCCGCCCGGACACCGCGTGTCGGTGGCCGGCCGCGACGTGCCCGTGTCCGACGACAGCAAGTTCGTCGCCGAGGAGATCCTGCCGCAGGGCCTGCACACGGTCGAGGTGTCGGTGCTCGACCAGGACGGCAACGGTGAGATGTATTTGCGCGATCTCGCGCTCGACAAGAACGACTGGTTCTATGTCGCCATCGCCGATGTCACGGCATCGAGGTCGTCCACCAGCGGGCCCGCCAAGCTCGTCGCGCCCGACAACGCGCACTATGACAACAACACCTCGCTCGACGGCCGCTTCGCCTTCTTCACGCGCGGCAAGTTCGGCGACCAGTGGAAGCTGACCGCGAGCGCGGACACGCTCGAAGGACCCTTCAGCAGCCTGTTCAGCAACTTCATGGACAAGACGCCAGACGCGATGTTCCGGCGCATCAACCCCGACTACTACTACCCGACCTACGGCGACGACAGCACGACGGAGGAGGCGGCGCCCACGCTCGGCAAGTTCTACGTCAAGCTGCAAAACCGCGCCAACTACGGCCTGTGGGGCAACTTCAGGATCGGCTACACCGATAACAGCCTGGCGCATGTGGACCGCACGCTGTACGGCGCGAACCTCCACGTCGAGCCCCTGGCCACCACGACTTTCGGCGAGAAGCGCCTTGTGCTCGACGGCTTTGCCGCGCAGCCCGGCACGGTGGCCGGCCGCGACGAGTTCCGCGGCACCGGCGGCTCGCTGTACTACCTCAAGCACCAGGACATCATGACGGGCTCGGAGCGCGCGCGCGTCGAGATCCGCGACAAGGCCTCGGGTCTCGTGGTCGCCGTGAAGAACCTGGTCCCCGTGCAGGACTACACGATCGACTATCTGCAAGGCCGCGTGCTGCTGTCATCGCCGCTGTCGCCGGTGGTGAGCGACAACCTGCTCGTGGTCAGCGAGGTAAGTCCGGGCAACGAGGCGCACCTGGTCGTGCGCTATGAATACTCCACCGGCTTCGAGGAACTGGACAACGTGTCGACCGGTGGACGCGTGCAGTACTGGGTGAACGACCACCTGAAGCTTGGCGCAACGGCCAACAAGAACACCGATCCCGGCGCGGAGAACACGCTCGGGGCGGCCGACATCACCTGGCGGCAGAGCGCGACCACCTGGCTGAAGCTCGAGAAGGGCATGAGCACGGGCACGGGCGCCACCGCCTACGGCTCCAACGACGGCGGCTTCAACTTCACGTCGACCACCGCGACGAATGCCACTGCGGTGACGCCTGTCGCCGACGACGGGCGTCATGGCGCGACCCGCATTGACGGCAGCGTCGACCTGAAGGACGTGCACGAGGCAGCCAACGGCCAAGTGACCTTCTATCACCAGTCGGTGGAGGGTGGCTATGCGGCGCCCGGCGCCATGGCGCTCACCGATGTGAGCCAGAAGGGAGCGTCGTTGAAGACCTCCATCACCGACAGGGTGGACCTGCGGGCCAAGATGGACAAGAAGTCGCAGGAGCTGTCGCTCGAGACTTCGGCGCTCGAGGTCAATGCCGACTACCGGCTCAGCGAGCACTGGAAGCTCAGCTCCGGCGTGCGCAAGGACAGCCGGACCGATCACTCGCCGGTGGTCCCGCCTACCCAGGTGCAGGGCGATCGCACCGACGTCGTGGTGCGTGCCGGCTACGACTCGCTGGGCAAGTGGGCGGCCTACGGCTACGTGCAGGACACCGCCTCGACGACCGGCAACCGCGAGCAGAACGGGCGCATCGGGGCGGGAGGCGCGTACCGGTTCAGCGATCGCTTCAGGATGAGCGGCGAGCTCTCCAGCGGCGACCTGGGCGTGGGCGCGCGACTCGGCACCGATTACCTGCTCTCCGACAAGACAACCACTTACCTCAACTACGCGCTCGAGAACGAGCGCACGGACAACGGCGTCCTCGCCAACAAGGGCAGCGTGACCGCCGGTGCCAAGAGCCACTATTCGGATACGACCAGCATCTTCGGCGAAGAACGCTACACGCACGGCGACGTGCCGGTCGGGCTGCTGCATTCGGCGGGCGTGGAGTACAAACCCAACGAGCGCTGGAACTTCTCGACGCATGTCGACGCCGGAACGCTGCGCGACAACCTCACGGGTGCCAAGATGGAGCGCTCGGGCTTCGCGGTGTCGGGCGGCTACGGGTTCGACGCGATCAAGGTCGCGACGCTCTTCGAGTACCGGCGCGACCAGGTCCAGTCGCCCACCGACCTCTCGTTCTCCAACCGGAAGAACTTCCTCACGAAGAACAGCCTGAAGTACCAGATCAGCCCCAACTGGCGCTTGATCGGCAGGCTCAACTATTCGAAGAGCGACAGTTCGCTGGGCGAGTTCTATGGCGGCAGCTACACCGAGGCCGTCATGGGCTACGGCTACCGTCCGGTGGACAACGACCGCCTGAACGCGCTCGTGAAGTACACCTACTTCTACAACCTGCCGTCGTCCGGCCAGGAACTGGTGCCGAACACGGCGGCCTCTTACATCCAGAAGAGCCACATCGTGTCAGTCGACGCCATCTACGACCTCTCGGCACGCTGGTCGGTGGGCGGCAAGTACGCGCGCAGGATGGGGCAGGTCAGCCAGGACCGCGTCAACCCGGTGTTCTTCGACAGCACCGCCGACCTGTACATTGCTCGCGCGGACTGGCATGTGCTGCGCGAATGGGATCTCGCGCTCGAAGGCCGCGTGCTGTCGGTCGAGCAGGCGAAGGACACCCGCCGCGGCGCGCTGGTGGCCCTGTACCGGCACCTGTCGAACAACATCAAGCTCGGCGCGGGCTGGAACTTCACCGACTTCTCGGACGACCTGACCAATCTCAGCTACACGCATTACGGCGCGTTCCTCAACCTGGTGGCGAAGTTCTGAGTGGTGGCGAAGCCTGACACGCAGCTCATGTCAATACCGGCGGGATCGTTCATCCCAGGAGGCGAGAACGTCGCGTGTCGCGCGCAGCTTGGGGTGTGCAACGCCGGCGGGCCAAGGCGACGCGGCCGCAAGCGCCCGCGGCAGGCGCGGCATCCGTTCGCGGTCGCGCATGCGTCGTGGGTGGCCGGCTTCCCCTGCCACGCCGACCCGTTGCCGCCGACCTCTTGACCAACGAGTCGCGCGCATGCTCGAACGCCCCTGCGGGTCATACGTCCGACACACACTGATCGCGAAGCTGGAGTCGCTCCGGGTGACCGCTCTCAGGCTTCGGGGCTGGCGCCGTGAACTACCGGTTAGGGTCGACGACGGCTGTAGTCCGATCAACGGTGACCGGCAGCAATCAGTCTGCTCCAGACCTTCGGCCATCGGGTCGCCGACCACGCGACCAGATAGCGGCCCTTCGAAGCGCAGCCGGCTCGATCACTGCGGCAAGGTCTCCCCCGAGGTCGCCGCCGGTGCGCTCATGGCCGGTGCCCGGATGAGCTCCAAGGGATGTCCGTTCAGCCACCGCGCCCGTGATCGTCGCGTACTTGACTCTCGGGCCGCACGCCGGATCCATGTCATCACTGCAAAGGACGTGGCCGGGCACATGACGCGGCAAGGGGCCGGCATTTCGTCCACACCAGGTCACCCTGGCCGCCACGAAAGGTCGATGCGGCCATCGACAATGCCGATGCGCCGATCCGCGGCCGATGCGAAGTGAGCGTCATGCGTGACGGCGACCACTGTCTTGTTCAGTTCGCGCGTCAAGTTGCGCAGGATGTCGCGCACGTTGGCGCTGGAGGCCGAGTCGAGGTTGCCGGTCGGCTCGTCGGCGAGGATCACGAGCGGGTCGTTCGCCAGAGCGCGGGCGATGGCCACGCGCTGGCGCTGGCCGCCGGACAACTGGCTCGGCCGCTTGTGGTGCTGGCCCTCCAGCCCCAGGCGATCGAGCAGCTGCGCGGCGCGCTCGGGGGCGGCATCCTGCGGCATGCGGCCACGCTTGCGAATCGGCAGCGACACGTTGTCCAGCGCGCTGAACTCGGCCAGCAGGAAGTGGAACTGGAACACGTAGCCCAACTTTGCCAGGCGAAAGTCCGTGAGCTGGTCGTCGTCGAAGCCGGTGGTGTCAACGCCCTCGATCCAGATGCGCCCGCGCGTGGGCATGTCGAGCAGGCCCAGCAGGTAGAGCAGCGAAGACTTGCCTGAGCCCGAAGGCCCCATGACGCAGACGAATTCGCCGCGCTCGATCTCGAGGTTCACGTCCTCCACCAGCGTGACGGGCACCTCGCCTTCGAGCGTACGGGTGACGTGCTCGACGCGAATCACCGAGGCCGCCGCCGACTCGCCGCCACTCACGCCGCACCTCGGAGAATGTCCACCGGGTGCACCCGTCCCGCGCGCCTCGCCGGAAGGTAAGAGGCCGCCAGGCACGCGAGCATCGCGAACCCAGCCGCCAGCGCGTACTGCTCCGCTCCCCACCACAGCGGCAGGTGCACGACTTCGGAGATGCCAGGCGGGCGGATCTCCACCTGGCCCAGCACCTGCATCAGCACCATGCCCAGCAGAACGCCCAAGCTGCTGCCCAGCACGCCGACGATCAGGCCCTCGAGCAGGAAGATGCGTCGCAGGTCGCGCGCGTGGAAGCCCATCGACTTCATGATCGCGATGTCGCGCGTCTTCTCCATCACGATGGTCGAGATCGTGTTGTAGATGCCGAACGCGGCCACCACCAGGATGGCCGAGACCACGCTGTACATGATGATGTTGCGCACCAGCAGCAGGCTCAGGATGTCTTCCGACGCCTCGATCCACGACACCGACTTGTAGCCCGTGGCGCCCTCGATGGTCTGCGCCACACTCTGCGCCGCGTAGGGGTCGTCGAGCTGGATGATCACGCGGTTGACGCGGTTCTCGCGGCCGAGCAGCGACTGCGCGCGCTTGAGCAGCACGAAGGTCTGACCCTCGTCGTAGCCGGCGTTGCCGGTGCGAAAGATGCCCACCACGCGCAGCGGCCGGCTCGTCCCGTCGGCGGCCAGCACGCTCAGCGTGCTGCCCAGGTGCAGGCTGAACTTGTCCACGAGACCCTGGCCCACGACAACGCCGTTGGGGTTGGCCGCCAGCGCATCCAGCGAGCCCTCGACCATCTTTTCCTCGATGGTCGTCACCTGCTTCATCTTCTCGGGCACTGCGCCGGACAGCGTCACGCCTTGCTGGCGGCCCGCGAAGGTCAGCACGGCCGTGCCGGCGAGCACCGGTGCGGCACGCAGGCCAGGCAGCGCCTCGATGAAAGCCAGCCGCTGCGGCCAGCCACGGATGCCGCGCGTCTCGAGCAGCGGCTTCACGTTGTGTATGGCCACCGCGGCATCGGGCCAGCGCAATTCGGCCGGTTGCTCGCGACCCTTGCGCACCTCGTCGTACACGGTGATGTGCGGGCTGTTGTCGACCAGGCGCTTGATGAAGTCCTTCTCCGAGCCGCGCATCAGCGACGACACGGCCAGGAAGAACGCGACCCCCAGCACCACGCCCGTGAGCGACACCAGCGTCTGCCGCTTGCGGCTCGTCAGGTGTGCCAGCGCAACGTCGAGTGCGATGGCCATGGCTTCACCGGGTGGCCGATGCAGCGGCTGCCGTCGGCACGATGCGCGCTCGCTGCCCGTCGCGCAGCCCGCTCGCGGGCGAGAGCACCACCACCTCGCCTTCCTTGAGCCCGGACACGATCTCGGTGCGTTCGGTGCCGGTCACGCCCTTGCGCACCTCGCGCCGGTGCAGCCGGCCTTGTTCCACGACCCACACCGCATCGCCCTTGAGCGCGCGGTTGGCAACCAGCAAGGCAGCTTCGCGGCGCGACACGATGAGGTTGGCGTCCATCGTCATGCCGGTGCGCAGCGGGCCGGCATTGATGGCGGGCGCATCGCTGAAGCGAATGCGCACGCGGTAGCTGCGCGACACGGGATCGCCCTTGGGCGTGATCTCGGCCACTTCGCCGTCGAACAATCGTTTGGGCAGGGCATCGGTGCGCATTGTCACCTTCTGACCGACGGCAACGCGGGCGATGTCCTCCTCGTCCACTTCTGCGCTCACGCGCAGCGGCGCACAGCAGGCCAAGGTGAGCACGGCCTGGCCGGCGGGGACGAACTGGCCGAGCTCGCCGTCGCGGCGCAAGACGGTGCCGTCGGCCGGGGCAACGAGCAGGTTGTAGTCGCGTTGCGCCTGAGCGCGCCTGACGGCGGCTTGCGCGGCTTTCAGTTCAGTGCGCGTGCGGTCGAGTTCCGCGGGCGAGATGAACTTCTGCGCCACCAGATCGCGGGTGCGCTCGTACTGGGTGCGCGCCAGTTGCTCGCGCGCCAGCATTTCCTGCACAGTCTGGTCCAGGTCGGCCGATTCGATGCGCGCGAGGACCTGCCCGCGGTGCACCCGCGCCCCTTCATCGACGTTGATTGCCGCCAGCCGCCCGCCGCTGCGCGGCGCCACCGGCACCATCACCGTCGGCTCGACGATGCCGGTGGCGTACACCGCCTCGATCGCAGGACCGCGCATCGGCAGCGCGGTTTCGACGCGCACGGGCCACTGCGACCAGGCGATGCCGGCTGCCGCCGCCGTCAAGGCGGCCAAGGCGATGGCGATTTTTGTTCTTCGCTGCAAGACGAATCCCCGGTCACCTGAGCCCATCGGCGGTCACTGTCGCGGCCGGCGTTGTTGATGGTTGCTTGCGAGCCTGCCTGGTGGTCGCGCGACGGCTGCAGTGTGGCACGGCGGGGATGCGCGAGCGGCGTATGCTGACCGCCATGGACGACACACCGCCTCGCGCCGTCTGGATCGATCGCTTCGTGAAGCACACGCGCGCGCTCGGCGTTCGCGCAGAGCCTGAGCTGATCGAAGCCATGGCGGCGGCGTTGTGGCCGACCCTTGGGCACATGCAGCCCGAAGCCGCTGCCCAAGCCGAGTACGACGAGTGGCGGCCACACGACTTCTAATGAAGCCGACAGGCTGCGACAATGCGGCCATGGCCAAAGACATTTCGACCAAGCTCTCTCGCGACGGTCTTCGCTATGCGACCAAACCGCCTGGCTCGCCGTTTCTCGGTACCGGCAACACGCGCTCTTGCTTCAAGTGCGGGAAGCACAGGCAGCAGGGGCAGCTTCAGTCGAAACGCGTCCTGGGCCGCTCAGAGATGGTCTGCGCTCCAGCCTGCAACGCTGTGGAGTGATGGCCCGATCTGAAGGCTGGCGCGACGGCTACGCCTTTGGTGCCGGGTGAATATCGTCGACCCAATGCACTTCCTCCGGCTCTTCGGCCACGGGGATGTCGAGGTTGACCACGACCGGTTCCTGTCCGCTGCGCACGAGCACGCATGACAGCGGCTCATCGTCGCTCGCATTGATCTCCTGATGCGGTACGTAGGGTGGCACATAGATGAAATCGCCTGGGCCCGCATCGGCAACGAATTCGAGCCGCTCGCCCCACCGCATCCGCGCACGCCCGCTGACCACATAGATCACGCTCTCGACGGGGCCGTGATGGTGGGCGCCGGTCTTCGCCTTCGGACGAATCACGACCGTTCCAGCCCACAGTTTTTCGGCGCCGGCCCGTGCGTGGGTGATCGCGGCGGCGCGGTTCATGCCCGGCGTCTGCGGCGTGTTGATGTCGAGTTCGTTGCTGTGCACCACGCGCACGCCCTCGTAGCGCCATTTGGATTCGAATGGGGCTTCCATTTCCCGCCTCCGTTGAATCGCCAAGCGTGTCGCTGCTTGAGTTCGCCCGCGGCAGCCAGCGATCAGTCTACGCCGACGCCGGATACAAGACGTCGCCCGTGTTCTAGCCCGCCTCGACGAGCGACGCGAGTTTCGCGAGTGCCTCCCGCCATCCGGCCTCGTTGTCGGCTGTCGACAGGCCGCGCGGTAGCTCGTCGTGCACAGCGAGGACATCGGTGCCACCGTCTGCATCGGCGATCGAGATCGTGATCGTCATCTCGCCGCGCAGCGCGGGATCTGTCGTTTCGAACTCGACCACTTCAACAACCTGCTCGCTCGCCACAAGTTTCACGAAGCGGCCGTGGTACGTGTCTGTGTGAGCAGTCGTCTTGCCGGTCCCGGTCGGCGCGTCGTACGTGAGCGAGATCCGGAACGAGCCACCTTCGCGGGCGTCGAACGCATGCACGTGGCTGGTCATGCCGCTCGGCACCTTCCACGTCGCGACCGCGAGCACATCGAGAAGCGCGCGATAAACGATCGCGCGGGGCGCGTTCACGCGGCGACTGATGCGGGTCGATCTCACGCCCGAACTTCAGAGCGCGCGCAGAGAGACGAGCAACACGCCGCCCGGGTGTCGGCAACTCCACGATCACGGCAATGCGCCGCGGACTTTCACGAACCACAGACGCTGTGCGACCCTTGAGCGACATTCACTGCCCTGAATGGGTCGCTACAAAGCAGCCGGTCGCACTAGGCATTCCACGAACACGGCAGGCCTGCGTCTGCTCAGCAGCCCTATTTCACGCCGAACGGCTGCGCCCCGGGCCGATGCAGCTCGGAGGGCACTCGCCGTTCCTCACCAACCCGGGATCGAAAAGCGGTAGTCCAAGCCTAGGCCCCAGCTGTCGGCGCTGAAACGTTGGCCGGCCGAACTCCTGGCCTCGATCCTGCCCGCTGTCAGGTGCAGCGCCAATCGATCGCTCAGGCCGTAGCGAAGACCAGCGCCGGCCTTCGCGGCCGGGCCATGCACATTGGCGCCGGCCATCAACTGCCCGAACAGCTGTACCCGACCGCCGGGCTTGGTCTGGCTCTGCACGCCGATGCCCGCCAGCAGTTCGCCGTAGCCGGGGTAGCCCAGGTAGGCGCTGTAGGCCACGGCGGCCTGCAGCGGGATGTACCAGTGATCGTTGACGAGCGTGTCGGCCTGGATCCCCAGCATCTGCAGCCGGCCGCGATCGATATCGCGATAACGCACGGCGTACTCGGTCTGCTGGAACACGCTGACCCTGAACGCTCGATACGTCGGCAGGCTGCCGCGCTCGCTGGCGGCCCCGCCTCCGTCGCTGGAGCGGATGTGGTGGGTCAGTGCCAGACCGAAGGTCTGATTCTTCGACGATCCCTTGGGGGCTGCCAGGTACCCGGCAGACAGGGACAGGCCCAGATCCTTCGTCAGTGCGTATTCCGCTGATATCTTGGGGTACACCAGCAGCCCGGCATCCGTGTTCATGACTCGGGGCGCGTACCCGCCGGAGCCGATGCCCAGCTGGCCGTACACGCTGATGCGCGGCGAGAGCCACACGCGCTGTCCGACGCCACCGAGCACGTGGTTGTACAGCGGCAGGCCGTAATACCCCACGCCCAGGCCGGCGTACCAATAGGTGTCTCGGGCGAAGTAATGCGCGTACTGAAGGTCTGCGACGTTGATGGTGCCCTTGTACGAGCCTTCGGGATTGATTTGCCGGAAGTTGTCGAGGACCAGCGTCAGCATGCTTTCGCCCGATCCCTCGGAAGCCACGCGGGTATCGGATGGCGACAGCGGCTGGCCATGACTGGTAAACGGCCCCGTGAGGTACGCATACGGGATCTCCACGAATACGTTGGCCTGGGTGCCGTCAATGCGCGAGTGACTGAACTTCATCTTGGCGACATTGGCGCCGATCGCGAAGTTCCCGAAGTCATAGCCCAACCCGACATAGCCTTTGAAGAAACGGCCAGTACCGGAGAGCACTTTGCTCTGCTCGATGCTTCGGCCGCCGCCGCCGCCGCCGCCAGACAACCCGGCCGTGGCAAAGAGTTGAGATGTCAGGCGCTGCTGCACGTGGCCACCAATGTCGTAGGCCGTGAAGCCGCCATACTCGCCCCTGGCCAGCGGGGCATACACGCCGGCACCCAGGTACAACCAGTCGGCCACCTTGTGGTAGACATGAAAGCCCATCAAGTCGATGGGCTTGTCGCCAGGCACACGGATCACCTGGTAATCCAGCATGATCATGGCCTCGCTGGGGCGCAGGCTGGGTTCTTCCGGCGCGCGCGAATCCGGTTCCTGTCCGGCGGCTGTCGTGCCGGTGAGCATGCCCACCACGAGAATGCCCACAGAGAACTTGACGCTTGCCGCCATTGGTCGTCCCGGTTTTGCCCTGACCGCCCAGCCGCGAACCCCTGGATCAAGGGCAGGCTGTTCAAACGCCATTCTCGCGCCCGTTGGGTTTTCAGACCCGGCACTCGGTGCCCTATTCGCGACATTCAGGGTCGACAGTGGTCCGTTGCGAGGCGTGAACCCCGACCGCGGTGGTCCATCCCAGAGGTCATATACGGGTCGACGCTGACGGTCAGGCCGATTCGCCCCGGTGCTGAAAACCGCGGACACAGCAGGTCCCCCGCAGCCCGCAGCGCCGGGCCGCTGGAACGGCGAGGTCTAGATGGCGGTCGGCCGCTTGCGGCGTCGGGGCGCGCGCAGGTGAGCGCGGCGGGCCCAGGCCGGTAGCCCGAGGTCGTGGAGGATGCGCTCGATGACCAGTGTCTTCAGGATCGCAGCGATGATCTTCAGCCCGCTCGGAAGCAGCCGTTCGTGTACGACAGCAGATGGCCGGCATTGCCGATCGCGGCCGTCAGCTGTCGGCATCCTCATTGATGACGTGATGACGGCAATGCGGCACCGAAGTTGAGCGGTCGGCCGGCGCTGCGCGACCCGAAGCCGTCTCTCAGGTCGCCGAACGCGATGCCCGAAAACCGCCGTCGGGCAACCGGGCGGTGGGATCGCCGCGATCGCTGTTGTTCCGCCGTCCCGCGAAGGCGCAATTCCTACCGCGTCGGACCGGCGGCGA
>DASXQQ010000241.1:0-4178 GCA_036507085.1 Piscinibacter sp.
TTTCCGGCGATCGTCCAGCAGTTCTTCACCGAGTACCTGGTTGCGCAACGGGCGCTCAGTCCGCAGACGGTCGCGTGCTATCGCGACGCCATCAAGCTGTTTCTCGGGTTTGCGTCCTCGCGGCTGCGCAAGTCGCCCGCCTGTTGGCGGCGATCAGGAACCGCGCTTATTCGGCGGCGAGACGGCGGTTTTGGCCAAGCGGCGGTGAGGTGCCGTTTCTGGTGAGCGGCGGCGAGGCGGTGTTTCTGGGCTGATCGTTCTTCGCGAGGGAAGTCGTCAGGCAGGCCGCCCTGCAGGGCGGCCTGCCTGACGGGCCGCGTACTTTGGCGGGCAGCGCTACACGGCGAGTGCGGTACAACGTGCGCCGTGCCCGAGCGGTAGGCGGGCACGGCGTCGGCCTTTGGCGTGGCAGCTGGAACCGAACGCCGTGCCCTACACCGCGCCGATGAAGCGGGATGCGGTCGCAGTGTATGCCGCCAGGCGGCGTAGCACGGCACTGCAGCGCGCTGGCGTGTGCCTCGGGAGCCCTCCCGAGGAACTGCGCAGCTGGTCGACCATCCCGCCCGCCTGTTCGTGTGCGCGCGTTGCCGCCAGCAGGTGCTGCTATGCAGTCGCTGCGACCGCGGCCAGCGCTACTGCGGCCGAGCGTGTTCGCGCGCGGCACGCCTGGAGTCGCGGCGTGCAGCCGGACGCCGTTACCAGCGCAGTCGCGCCGGCCGCCTGGCCCACGCGGCGCGTTCACGCCGTTGGCGCCAGCGGCGCCAAGAGTACGCATCCGAGCAGCGCGCCGATCATGACGCCGCCGCGCTGGACGGCGGCGTCATCAACTTCGTGACGCATCAGGGTAGCTCGACGCCGGCGCCGGATGCTCCACTGCCCCCCGCCGCCTGCCTCGCCGCCGCGGTGACCGGCGCCCTCACGTCGCCGAGCACCGTGCGGTGCCGGCGCTGTGCCGCGCCGCTGCCGCCCTGGGTTCGCCAGGGCTTCCTGCGGCATGGCATGCGGCGCTGGCCGGCTCGCGTGATCGAGCCCAGTCCCTGACCTCGTACCTGGAGGAGCTTCTTTGGTTATCCCTGCCGATCTGAGCGCCAAGATCTTGCGCCTGTACAAGGCCGAGCGCTGGCGCGTGGGCACCATCGCCCGCCAATTGCATGTGCATCGCGACACCGTGCGGCGCGCGCTTGCCCAAGCCGGCGATCCGGCACCGGCGTCGCCGCTGCGACCCAGCCGCGTCGATCCCTATCGGGCCTTCATCCTCCAGACGTTGGCGAAGTTCCCGACGCTGACCGCCGCGCGGCTGTTCGTCATGGTGCACGAGCGCGGCTACCGCGGCAGTCCCGAGCACTTCCGCCACGTCATCGCCGGCATGCGCCCGCGCCCCGCCGCCGAGGCCTTCCTGCGGCTGCGCACGCTGCCCGGCGAGCAGGCGCAAGTCGACTGGGGCCACTTCGGCCATTTGCAGATCGGCCGTGCACGCCGGCCGCTGATGGCCTTCGTGATGGTGCTCAGCTACTCGCGGCGCATCTTCTTGCGCTTCTGCCTCGACGCACGCATGGACAGCTTCCTGCGCGGCCACGTTGAGGCCTTCGTCGCCTTCGGTGGCGTCGCTCGGGTCATCCTGTACGACAACCTCAAGAGCGCTGTGCTCGAGCGCGTGGGCGATGCCGTGCGCTTCAATCCCGAGCTGCTGGGGTTCGCCGCCCATCATTGCTACGAGCCGCGGCCGGTGGCCATCGCGCGGGGCAACGAGAAGGGACGCGTGGAGCGGAGTATTCGCTACATACGCGAGGCCTTCTTCGCCGCACGCGAGTTCGCCGACCTCGATGATCTGAACGCGCAGGCGCGTGTCTGGTGCGAGGGCCAGGCGTCGGATCGGCGCTGGCCCGAGGACAGCCGGCTCAGCGTGCGCGAGGCATTCGAGGCCGAACGCGCCAGTCTGCTCGCCCCGCCTGAGCGCGAGTTCGCGCTGGGCGAGCGCCTGGCCGTGGATGTGGGCAAGACGCCCTACGTGCGCTTCGATCTGAACGACTACACGGTGCCGCACACGCATGTGCGGCGCACGCTGGCAGTGCTGGCCGATGATCGGCGCGTGCGCGTGTTCGATGGCATCCAGGAGGTGGCCTCGCATGTGCGCAGCTATGACAGCGGCCAGCAGATCGAGGAGCCGGCCCACATCCAGGCGCTCGTGGAACACAAGCGCGCGGCCAGCACCCATCGCGGCACCGATCGGTTGGGCCACGCCGCGCCGGCGGTGTTGGAGCTGCTCAAGGCGGCCGCCGCGCGCGGCCACAACCTGGGCACCATCACCGCGGCGCTGCTGCGGCTGCTCGAGCGCTATGGCGCGACGGCCCTGCAGGCGGCCATCGGCGAAGCGCTGCGGCGCGACGTGCCGCATCCGAACGCGGTGCGCCTGGCGCTCGAACGTGCGCGCGAGGAGCAAGGCCTGCCGCCGCCTACCGCGTTGCGCTTGAGCGAAGAGGTCGCGCGTCGCGACGCGCCGGTGCGCTCCCATGAACTGGCCTCGTACGACCGGATCGTGCAGGCCGCCCAACCCCGCGAGGAGGACGCCGATGAGTGAGACGCCGATGAACCACGCCGAGCTGCGGGTGCAGGCCACCGGTCTGCGCCTGCATGGGTTGCTGGCCCACTGGTCCGAGGTGATGGCCGACGCCGATGCTGCACAGCGCGTCACGCAGTGGCTGCGCTGGGAGGCCGAGGAGCGCGGCCGACGCAGCCTCGAGCGGCGGCTGCGCGATGCGCACATCGGGCAGTTCAAGCCGATCGCCGACTTCGACTGGAGCTGGCCCACGCAGGTCGATCGCGCGGCCATCGAGGAGCTCATGACGCTGCAGTTCATGGCCGACGCGACCAACGTGGTGCTGGTCGGCGGCAACGGTCTGGGCAAGACCATGTTCGCTTGCAACCTGGGCTACCAGGCGGTGCTCGCCGGCCGCACGGCGCTGTTCGTCACCGCCGGGCAGTTGCTGGGCGACCTGGCCGCCCTGGACAGCGACTCGACGCTGCGCCGGCGGCTGCGTCACTACGCCGCACCCGACATCTTGCTCATCGACGAGGTGGGGTACCTCTCGTACTCGAACCGGCATGCCGACTTGCTCTTCGAACTCGTCAGCCGCCGCTACCAGCACAAGAGCACGGTGGTGACGACCAACAAGGCCTTCGTCGACTGGGGCGAGGTGTTCCCCAACGCCGCTTGCGTCGTCTCGCTCGTGGACCGCCTGATGCACCGCGCCGAGGTCGTGCGTATCGAGGGCGAGTCCTACCGCGCCAAGGAGGCGCAGGAGCGGCTGGCCGCGCGTGCCAAGCAGCGCCGGGCCTTGAGCGGCAGGAGCAAGCCGTGACCGCCCGCCACGATGAACCGGCGCTGCTGCCAGCGCACTGGACACCAGAGCAGGCGCTGGCGGTCTTCGAGTGCCTGCACACGCTGCGCGAACAGCTGTGGTCGATGTACGGGCCCGCCGTGCAGCAGGCCTGGTGTGATCAGCTCGCGCCGCAGTTGCCGTTGCCCGAGTTCGATCCGAACGACCCCTTCTGAACAGCGCTCGCTCCAATGCACGAGGGCCCCTTGCGGGGCCCTCGTCGCTTGCTGCTCACGCTGCTGCCATCAAACCCGCGTCCTCACCGCCGAATAAAGACGGATCTACACCGCCGCCAACAACTGCCATGCGGAAGTCAGACATGTCTCGGTCTGCCAACTGCTGCTTGGTCTTCGCAAGCTCGGCCTTCGTGTCCGCGTTCAGGAACCGCGAGGGGACAGCATCGAGGATGCCTTTGTCTCGTTTCGACCAAGCAAGATCGACTGCCGCTCCGACAACCAGCTGGTTCCGCTCCAGGCTGTTGAGGGAGGAGCTTTGAGCGAACTTCTCATCGAGCGCGAGGAGTGCTGCGCCGGGGTCAGCAGTGCCGAGGGCATCGGCAACCTCGCCGGTGAACTGTTCGCCTTGGACCTTTTCGTGATACGTGGCGGTCTCGGTCAGCCACTGCTGCTCATGCTGTGCCATGAGGCGATCGATTCCAGCGACAAGACCGGCGCCGAAGAAATCACTCCCTTCACCTACCTGCGAGACGATCTCTTGGCGCTTCTGTGCGACGAATGCGGCCCGCTTTGCAGAGTCGAGGCGCAAGGCATCATTGCCGGCGATCTCTTCGACCACTGCGGC
>DASXQQ010000242.1:0-7338 GCA_036507085.1 Piscinibacter sp.
GCAGATCTTTGTGCTGCGCCGCCAGCAGGGCCGCCTCGGCGAGGTGCTGCCGGTGCTGCGCGGCCTGGTCGGCAGCGTGCCGCGTGAAAGCCTGTGGCAGCCCGGACTCGCGCTGATCTGCGCCGAGCTCGAGTTGCACGAACCGGCCCGCGAGGCCTACGAGGTGCTGGCGGCCGGCGACTTCGCGGGTATCGCACGCGACGGCATGTGGCTGACCAATGTCGTCTTCGCCGCCGAGGTCTGCGCCCGGCTCGGCGACCGGCCGCGCGCAGCGACGCTGTACCGCCTGCTCGAGCCCTATGCCGGACGCAACGTGGTGACCGGCACCAACATCGCCTGCTTCGGTGCCGTGGACCGCTACCGCGGCATGCTGGCCGCGCTGGTCGGCGACGACGCGAGCGCCGCTGCGCATTTCGCGGCCGCGGTTGCGCTCGACGAGCGCGGCGGCGGCCGGCCCTGGCTCGCGCACAGCCGCTGCGAGTGGGCGCGCTGGCTGGCACAGCGCGGCGGCGACGCGGAGGCCGCGAGGGTGCAGCTCGACGGGGCGCTCGCGCTCGGCCGCGAACTGGGCATGGCCGGCCTGGCCCGGCGCTGCGAGGCGCTGCAGCGCGAACTCGACGGCGCCGCCGCCGTACCGCCCCAAGCACCCGAGCGCTTAAGCCGGCGCGAGCTCGATGTGCTGCGGCTGCTCAGTGCCGGCCACAGCAACCAGGCGATCGCCGCGCGCCTGTTCATCAGCCCGCACACGGTGGCGCACCATGTGCGCCACATCCTGGCCAAGACCGACTGCCGCAGCCGCACCGAGGCCGCGGCCTGGGCGCACCGCCGTCGCATCGGCGGCTAGGAGCTTGCTCCTAGCCGCCGTGCGGTCGTATGCACTGCTCCCCCGTGCCCCCGCCGAGAGGGGGCTCCAGCATGAGTCACGAGTCGGCCTGTCGGCCGACAACACCCTCAGAGAGTCGGGGGTGTGCGTCACAACGCAGGTTGCTGGCTTGCTTGGTGTTCGCCGGCTGACAAGCCGGCTCGTCCTTCGAACTGGAGCCCACTCTCGGAGGGGGCTCGGGGGAGCGGTGCGTTCGGCGCTTGCGCCGGGAGTGTGCACGGCTCCGCCGCGCACACTCCCGCGCCGAAATGGTCAATTCGAGCGATGCGCGGCCGCGCGGCTGGGCCTATGTTTGGGCTCGAAGGGATCGGCGCCGCCGATTCCAAGACCGAAAGGAATCAATATGCCGGCAACCCTGTACGAACGCCTCGGCGGTGAGGAGCGCATCAAGCGGCTCGCCGCCGACATCATCGACAACCACTACCGCAACCCGCTCATCCGCAGCCGTTTCGAGAAGGTCAGCGACCGCGCCGCGCTCGAGCGCCACTCGGTCGAGTTTCTGTGCGCCGGCAGCGGCGGGCCGCAGACCTACACCGGCCGGGATCTGGTGTCGGCGCACAAGGGCATGAACGTCAGCGAGCAGGAGCTCGTCGCAGCGATCGACGACATCCTCGCGGCGATGACCAAGAACGGCTACGACCAGGCCGAGAAGAACGAGGTGGTCGCGATTCTGTACTCGTTGAAGGGCGACGTGGTGCGGCTGTAGAGAAAGCGGTGAAATGAAACAGGAGAACGCCATGACGGAAATGACCCCCGAGATGCAAGGCCTGAAGACCCGCCTGAAGGCGGTCTGGATGGCTGGCGACTACGGCGTGTTCGCCAAGTATCTGGAACCGGGAGCGCTTGAGTTCCTGGCGCGGCTGGCGGTCGCGCCGGGCACCCGCATGCTCGACGTCGCCTGCGGCGCGGGGCAGATCGCGATTCCCGCCGCGCGCGCCGGGGCGCGCGTGACCGGCGTCGACATCGCGACCAACCTGGTCGAGCAGGCACGCGCGCGGGCTGCGGCGGACGGTGTCGAGGTGCGCTTCGACGAGGGCGACGCCGAGATGCTGCCCTACGCCGATGGCTCGTTCGACCTGGTGGTCAGCCTGATCGGGGCGATGTTCGCGCCGCGCCCCGAGCGGGTTGCCGCCGAACTGCTGCGGGTGTGCCGTCCGGGCGGTCGCATCGTGATGGCCAACTGGACGCCGTCGGGCTTCGTCGGCCTGATGTTCAAGACCATCGGCAGGCATGTGCCGCCGCCGGCGCTGATGCCATCGCCGCTGCTGTGGGGCGACCAGGCCACCGTGCGCGATCGGCTGGGCGGTGGCGTGGCGCAGCTGCAGACGAGCAAGCGCCTGTACCCGTTCGCCTATCCGTTCCCGCCGGCCGAGGTCGTCGAGCATTACCGCACCTACTACGGCCCGATCAATCGTGCGTTCGAAGCGCTCGATGCGAGCGGCCAGGCTGCCCTGCGCCGCGACCTCGAGCAGCTCTGGACCGAACACAACCGCGCCACCGACGGCACGACGCGCTACGACGCCGAGTACCTCGAGGTGGACGCCATCCGCGGCCAGTCGGCCTAGCCGCAATACCGTTCAGTCAGTACCGTTCGCCCTGAGCCTGTCGAAGGGCAGCGCGGTCAGCGAGCGGGGCTTCCTTCGACAGGCTCAGGACGATCGGAAATACAAGCTCAGCCCGAACGGGTGTGGTTCGGGCTGCCTAACTGAACCGTATTGGGCCTAGCCGCAATACTGTTCAGATAGAAGATTTTGATTGACAATCCATGTCCGTCGACATTTCGATGGGCATGGACGATGGCAAGAACTCGCAAGGCACTACCGGCGAAGGTTGACGTTGCGCATTTGATCAGCGCCGGGGTGCTGGCCAGTGTGTGCCCGCGGGCGCTGATCGAAGAGGTGCTGGCAGACACTGGCAAGGCAAGTCAGCGCGAGCGGCTGCTGCCGGCACCGGCAGTCGTGTACTACGTGATGGCACTGGCGCTGTGGCGCGAAGCGCCACTGGAGGAGGTGCTGCGGGTGGTGTGCGAAGGCCTGCAATGGCTCGGCGGCGGCGAGGCTGGTGCGATACAAGCCAGCAAGTCAGCGATCTCCCAGGCGCGCACGCGGCTGGGTTCGCAGGTGATGCGCCAATTGGCCGAGCGCGTACTGCGGCCGCTGGCCGCGCCGGGTGCGCCGGGCGCGTGGTATCGAGGGCTGCGCGTCATGGCGCTGGACGGCAGTTGCATGGACGTCGCCGATGAGGCGGCCAATGCCGAGTTCTTCGGCTACCCGGGCGCTTCACGCGGCCAGAGCGCCTTCCCGCAGGCGCGGTTGCTCGGCCTGGTGGAGTGCGGCACGCATGTGGTGACGGCCGCCGAGGTCGCCCCCTACGGCCACAGCGAGCAAGCCATGGCGGCTCAGATGCTGCCGGCCAAGCTCAAGCCCGGTATGTTGGTGCTGGCCGACCGCAACTTCTACGGTTTCAAGCTTTGGCGGATCGCCTGCGCCAGCGGCGCCAAGCTGGCATGGCGGGTCAAATCCAACCTCAAGCTGCCGGTCGAGCAAATGCTGCCCGATGGCTCGTACCTCAGCACCGTCTTCGACAGCCAACACAGGCATCGCAGCGCAGGGCAAGTCGTGCGTGTCATCGACTACACGCTGCAGGACTCGGCCACGCCGCCACAGGACAGCTACCGGCTGGTGACCAACATCCTCGACCCCACAGAGGCGCCGGCGCTAGAGCTGGCGGCGCTGTACCACGAGCGCTGGGAGATCGAGGGTGTGTTCGACGAGTTCAAGACGCACCTGCGCGCCAACAGCACGGTGCTGCGCAGCAAGACGCCCGACCTGGTCCAGCAAGAGCTGTGGGGCTTGCTGCTGGCGCACTTCGCCATCCGCCAGTTGATGGCGCAAGCCGCGTGGCCGCGCGGACTCGATCCCGATCGATTGAGCTTCACGCACGCTGTGCGCGTGATCAAGCGCAAGATGCCGCAAGCCGCGGCCGTTCCCCCCTGAGCGATTGACTGCATGGCGCGATTCGTTGCTCAACGAAATCGCGCGCGGCCGATGCGTCAGCAGTCGCGGGCGCTTCAATCCGCGCGGCGTCAAACGCAAGATGAGCAACTTCAATGTTCGCCATCGCGGCGAACTGCTCAATCAACGGCATCAGCCGATGCCGGTGTTGCGTATCTGAACCGTATTGGGCCTAGCCGGGCGCCAGGCCGCCGAACAGCGGCGGCGGGCGCAGCTCGTTGACCTCGATCACGACGTCGGCCGGCAGCCCGTTGCGCCGCGCTGCTTCGCGGATCAGCTCGGCGCTGGGCGCCTCATACAGGCAGTAGGTCTTCTTCTTGTCGGCGCTGAGGAACGAGTACAGCCAGCGGACGCCGACGTCGTCGTTGACGCGGGTGATGCCGGCAGCGGCCTCGGGCGAGACCTCGAGCTGCTCGGCGAAGTTGCGCTCGATCAGGTACAGAGGCATGGCAGATCCTTCGCGCTACCCATTGCCACGATGAAACACCCTTTCCATTGATTGAGCAAGCTCTTGGACTCGGGCCGGTTACGCCGCCTGCCTGATCGCACGCCGCAGCTGGGCCGTGGCGATGCGGCCGACCTCGCGCAGCGCGCGTTCGTGCACCTCGTCCCAGCGGCCGCCCACGCCCAATCGCACGCAATGGCGATAGCGCTGCGTCGCGGTGAACATCGGGCCCGGCGCGATGCAGATGCGCTGCTCCAGGCAGGCGCGGAACAACTCCAGCGCGTCGAGCGACTCGGGCAACTCCACCCACAGGATGAAGCCGCCGGCCGGATCGGTGACGCGGGTTCCCTTCGGAAAACTCTCGCCGACGATTTGCCGCGCCCGCGTCACGCGCTGGGCGATGGTGCGGCGCAGCTGGCGCAAGGCGGGCTCATACGCCGGCTGCGACAGCAGATCGGCCATCGCCAGCTCGACCAGCTCGGTGTGGCCGCCGCTCAGCACCGCCTTCAGCGTCTGCACCGCCGGCGCCCAGCGACCGGCCTCGACCCAGCCCAGGCGCAGGCCCGGCGCCAGGGTCTTGGAGAACGAGCCGCAGATCATCACGTTGCCGCTGCGGTCGAAGGACTTGACGGCGCGGCGTCGTTCGTCGGTGCCGAACAGGTCGTTGTAGATCGCGTCTTCGATCAGCGGAATGCCGCGCGCGTCCAGCAGTTCGGCCAGACGCCGCTTGTCGATGCCCGACATCGTGGCGCCGAGCGGATTCGACAAGGTGGGCACCGCCAGCACCGCCTTGATCGGCTGGGTGTCGAGCGCGAGCTCCAGTGCGGCCAGCGACATGCCGCGCCGCGGGTCGGTGGGGATCTCGAGTGCGCGCAGGCCGAGGCTTTGCAGGATCTGCAGAAAGCCGAAGTGCGTCGGCGACTCCAGCGCGACCACGTCGCCCGGCTGGGTGACGGCACGCAGGCACAGGCTGATCGATTCGAGGCAGCCGTTGGTGACGAGGATCTGTCGGTGGTCGAGCGGGCAGCCCATGGCCAGCGCGCGGCGCGAGATGGCCTGCCGCAGGGCTTGGTTGCCGGGCGCGAACGGATAACGCCCGAGACTCGCTGCGTGCTGCCGTGCCGCGCGGCTCATCGCCTGGCGCACGCGCTCGAGCGGGAACAGATCGCCGCTCGGGCACGCCGCGCCGAACGAGATGCACTGCGGGTCGACCGCGGCCGCCATCACCGTCTCGGCCAGCGAGTTCACGTCGACCGCGACCGACGCGCTCGGCGGCCGGGTGATGGCCGGCACCTGCAGCGGCGGGCGCGGCTTGGCCACGAAGTAGCCGGAACGCGGACGCGCTTCGATGATGCGGCGGTCTTCCAGGTGCCGATAGGCCTGGAGCACGGTGGACGTGGACACGCCTTGCTGCAGCGCCATTTCGCGCACCGACGAAAGGCGGTCGCCGCGCTTCAGCGCGCCGGTGTCCACGAGCGTCGCCACCCGCGCGGCCAGTTGCATGTACAGAGGCGATTCGTCCATCGTTTGATTCTGTCAGAGGACGCGTGTAGCGGACCGGTACAGATGGGCTCCGGGCCGACCATCACAGATGGCCCACCGACGGTGCTGTGCGCCGCAAACAGCTCGCCGGTGTGTCTGGTGGGCGCGCGGCCCTCACCCTATCGTGCAAGCCATGGATGCTTCAACGACTTTCACCCTGCAACCCGGCACGCTGCTGCGGGTTCCCTCGGTCCCCGGCATGCGAATCAGCGTGCGCGCGGGCCGCGTCTGGATCACCGAGACCGGCTGCCTCGACGACCACTTCGTGGGCGTTGGCGCGGTGCATGAAATCACGACCCGCGGCATGACCCTGGTCGGGCACGAGCCGCTGGCGGGTCGGGCGATCGATGCGGTGGTATGGATCGATGCGGTACGGCCCGGCGATGCGCGTTGAATCCGCGCGGCCTGGCGACTAACTTAGGGACGCGGAGATTGGACTCAAAGGAGATCGATCATGGACGACGTCTCGCCTCAGCCCTTCATCGATGCGGTCATGGCCTACCAGAAGACTGCGGCGATGAAAGCCGCGATCGCGCTCGACCTGTTCACTGCGATCGCCGGTGAACAGGGCGAGGTCGAACGCATCGCCCGGCGCGTGCAAGCCTCCGAGCGTGGGGTGCGCATCCTCTGCGATTACCTGACGGTGCAGGGCTTTCTTCAGAAAGAGGCGCAGCGCTATCGCCTGACGCCCTCGACGGAGGTGTTTCTGACGGTCTCCTCGCCGGCGTGGATGGGCAGCATCGTGGACTTCCTGGCCGCACCCGAGATGATCTCGCAGTGGCTGGACGACCCGGTAGCGTTCGTGCGCAACGGCGGCTGCGTGGGGCTGGGCACCCTGGCCCCGGACAATCCGGTCTGGGTCAAGTTCGCCCGCGCGATGGTGCCGTTCGTCGCGCCGACCGCACAAGGCATCGCGCAGCAGGTGAGCGCATGGGCCAAGCCGCCGAAGCGCGTGCTCGACGTTGCGGCCGGACACGGACTGTTCGGCGTGTCGATCGCCAAGGCGGTCCCGGGTGCGCAGGTCGTGGCCACCGACTGGCAGCCGGTGCTCGAGGTCGCGCAGGAGAACGCCGCCGCGGCCGGCGTGAGCGCTCGTTACCGCACGCTGGCCGGCAGCGCGTTCGACGTCGACTGGGGGAAGGATTTCGACCTGGTGCTGCTCACGAACTTCCTCCATCACTTCGATGCGTCGACCTGCGTGCAGCTGCTGTCGAAAGTGCGCCGCAGCCTCGCGCCGGGCGGGCGCGCGCTCGCGGTCGAGTTCGTTCCCGACGAGGATCGCGTCTCGCCGCCCTTCGCTGCGGCGTTCTCGTTCGTGATGCTGGCGTCCACCCCCAGCGGCGACGCGTACACCGCGCGCGAGTTCGAGCAAATGGGCCGGGACGCGGGATTCGCCAAGGTGAGCGTCGCGCCGCTTCCACCGTCGCCGCAAAGCCTGGTCGTCTTCGAATAGC
>DASXQQ010000243.1:0-1721 GCA_036507085.1 Piscinibacter sp.
CCTGAGCTTGTCGAAGGAAGGGTGCATGGATGTCGAACACGCTTCGCGCCGCGTGCGTCCGGAATCCGGACTCTGCATGACTTCCAGTCAGTTGCGCTTCGTCACGCGATGCGCATTCGCCCTGGTCGCCAAAAGGGGTCACTCCCGATGCCGGAGCGCCGTTTCTGTACAAGACTCTGCGGGCAGTACCGCATGGGGGAATCTTTGACCAGTGGCGAGTCCTTCTTCTCGCGAGTTCTGACGGGACTCGATAGCGCGCTGTGCGTCGTCGATCGAAGTGGCGTCATCGAGGCGTCGAACACCGCGTTTGCGCTGCTCGCGGGCCAGACGCCCGAGGCTCTGCGTGGCCACTCGCTCGCCACGCTGCTGCCCGAGCCGCAGGCCGCACCGTGGCGGGCGCGCCTGGCTCCGGGTGCGACCGGCGACGCGACGATGGCCACGACGCTCGGCGGCGCCAGCGGCACCCCGGTGCGCCTGAACCTGCTGGGTGCGCCCACCCCCGACAGCGCGTCGCTGCTCATCAGCGCGACGCCGATCGGCGACGACGACCCCGAGCGCGCCCAGCGCGCGCTGCTCGAGCTCACGGCGATCTTCGACAACGCATCGGCCGGCATCCTGTTCACCCGCGACCGCGTGGTCCAGCGCTGCAACCAGCGGATGGCGGAGATCTTCGGCTACCGCTCGCCCGAGGAACTGGTCGGCCAACCGTCGATCGTCGTCTACCCCGACGCCGACAGCTTCGAACGCCTCGGCCGCGAAGCCACGCCGCTGCTCAGCGCCGGCCGCTTCTTCCACACCGAGTGGCTGCTGCGCCGCGCCGACGGCAGCCCGGTGTGGTGCGACGTCTACGGCAAGGCGGTGGACCCGGCCCACACCGGGCGCGGCACGGTGTGGATCATCGACGACGTGAGCGAGGCCAAGCGCACCGAGGAGGCCTTGCACCAGACGATGCGGGTGATGGGCGCGATCATGCAGAACGCGCCGGTGGGCATCGTGCTGTCGCGCGACCGGGTGATGACCGGCTACAACCCCAAGTTCCGCGAGATGTTCCGCTTCCAGGGCGACGCGGGCGTCGGCTTGCCGGGGCGCGCGATCTACCGCAGCGACGAGGAGTACGCGGCGGTCGGCCGCGAAGCCGCGCCGCTGCTGTCGGCCGGCCAGCCGTTCGAGACCCAGCTGTTCATGCAGCGCCAGGACGGGACCGAGTTCTGGGCCAACCTGATCGGCTACGTGCAGAACCAGCAGAACACCCGCGAAGGGACGATCTGGATCATCGAGGACCACTCCGAACGCAAGGACGCTGAGGAAGCGCTGAAGCGGACCCGCGACGAACTGGCGGCGATCCTCGACAACGCTTCGGTTGGCATCCTGTTCACCCGCAACCGCCGTTTCCAGCACTGCAACCGCGGCGCCGCCGAGATCTTCGGCTACCGCACGCCCGAAGAACTGGTCGGCCGGCCGGGCATCGCGATCTACCCGGACGACAAGAGCTACGCGCGCATCGGGCGCGAGGCCGGCCCGCTTCTCGCCGCAGGCAAGTCCTTCCATGCCGAGTGGCTGTTCCGCAAGGCCGACGGCACCCCCGTGTGGTGCCGGCTCTACGCCAAGGCGGTCGACCCGTCGAAGACCGACCAGGGCACGGTCTGGATCGTCGAGGACATCAGCGACGCCAAGCGCACCGAGGAAGCGCTGCACCAGACGCTGCGCGAGATGGAAGCGAT
>DASXQQ010000244.1:0-2389 GCA_036507085.1 Piscinibacter sp.
GCTGCTGTGGGGCTGGGCCTACCGCTTCGAGGCCTACACGCCGCCGCGCAAGCGCCAGCGCGGCTACTACGCGCTGCCGCTGCTGTGGCGCGACCGGGTGATCGGCTGGGGCAATGTGTCGGTGATCGACGGCCGGCTCGCGAGCGAACTCGGTCATGTGGACGGACGCGCCCCGACAAGCCGCCTCTTCAAGCGCGAGCTGGACGCCGAGCTCGAACGGATGCGGGCCTTCCTAGGGCTTTGACGCCGCGGCCCGCAGCGTCGCCGCGACCTCCGCGAAACCCGCCCCGCGCTCCTGCTGCGTGAGGTAGGCCGGCCACACCGTCAACTGGTCGGCGAAGCGCCGCAGGTTCGCCACACCGACGCTCAGCGGGAACTGGGCGAACATCAGCTGGTCGTTGGTCGAGTCGCCCACATAGACCCAGCGCGCGAGCTCGGCGCCGAGCTCGCGCTCGAGCAGCCGCCGCACGATCCAGCGCGCGCCGCTCAACTTGTCGTGCGTGCCGAACCATCCGTTGATGTGGATCGAGCTCACCGTCGCGTGCATCCCCTCGGCGCGCATCACGCGCAGCACCGCGTCGATCTGCCCGGCCGACAGATGCGCGAACTCGCTGTGGTCGACGGCGATGTCGGTGACGCGGCCGGCGCTGTCGCGCGCGAGCGTGGCGGCGGGCACCTCGCGCAGCACGCGCTGCGCGACTTCCTGCAAGCGGCGCGCGTGGGTGCGGCGGGTCGCTGCGTCCTGCGCATATTCGACCGCGAGCGTGTCGCCGTCGCGAAACAGCGCCACCGCGCCGTTCTCGGCGACGATCGCGTCGATCGGCCAGTCGCGCACAAACGGTTCGCTCCAGCCCATCGACCGGCCGGTGATCGCGATCACCGGCAGTCCCGCGGCCTTCAGGTCGGCCAACGCGGTCAGCGCGTCGGATGTGATCGCGCCGTCGGTGGTCAGCGTGTCGTCGATGTCGGTCAGCACGCCCACCACCGAGCGCGCCGCTTCGAGCGGCAACTGGCTCCACGGGCGCGTGAAAGAGTCGCTCATCCGGCAAGTCTTGCACAGCCCGGTTTTGCAGCCGGCGCGCCGGCCGACTACAATTCGCACACTTTCCGAGGAGCGTTGCAAGGCACACCCCGTGCCCCAGGCTCGGAAAACGACATTGCAACCGCGCTCACCCGCACGATGTGTCCTCGTGGGTGAGTTCCGAAGTCTCCCCATCGATGCGCATCTGGCGGGTTCCTCATTCGATCCGGAGCCAGCCATGAACGCCGTTCTCAAGCCCAACACCGACTACGCCATCGCCGACCTGTCGCTCGCCGACTGGGGTCGCAAGGAAATTCGCATCGCCGAGACCGAGATGCCCGGGCTGATGGCGATCCGCGAGGAGTTCGCGAAATCGCAGCCGCTGAAGGGCGCGCGCGTCACCGGCTCGCTGCACATGACGATCCAGACCGCCGTGCTGGTCGAAACGCTGCAGGCGCTGGGCGCGCAGGTGCGCTGGGCCTCGTGCAACATCTTCTCGACCCAGGACCACGCCGCCGCCGCGCTGGTCGCCAAGGGCACACCGGTGTTCGCCTACAAGGGCGAGAACCTCGCCGACTACTGGGACTACACCCACCGCATCTTCGAATTCAGCGCCAAGGGCACGGAGGCCGAAGGCCCGAACATGATCCTCGACGACGGCGGCGACGCGACGCTGCTGATGCACCTGGGCCAACGCGCCGAGAAGGATCTCTCGGTGCTGGCGAACCCCGGCAGCGAGGAAGAAACCTGCCTGTTCGCCGCGATCAAGGCCAAGCTCGCGGTCGATGCGACCTGGTACACGCGCAAGAGCGCGCAGATCATCGGCGTGACCGAAGAGACCACGACCGGCGTGCACCGGCTGAAGGAAATGAGCGCGAAGGGGACGCTGCTGTTCCGCGCGATCAACGTCAACGACAGCGTGACGAAGAGCAAGTTCGACAATCTCTACGGCTGCCGCGAGTCGCTGGTCGACGGCATCAAGCGCGCCACCGACGTGATGATCGCCGGCAAGGTGGCCTGCGTGGCCGGCTACGGCGACGTGGGCAAGGGCTCGGCGCAGGCGCTGCGCGCGCTGTCGGCGCAGGTCTGGGTCACCGAGATCGACCCGATCAACGCGCTGCAGGCGGCGATGGAGGGCTACAAGGTCGTGACGATGGAATACGCCGCCGACAAGGCCGACATCTTCGTCACCTGCACCGGCAACAAGGCGGTCATCACCCATGACCACATGGCGAAGATGAAGGACCAGGCGATCGTCTGCAACATCGGCCACTTCGACAACGAGATCGACATCGCGGCGATCGAGAAGTACCAGTGGGAAGAGATCAAGCCGCAGGTCGACCATGTGATCTTCCCCGACGGCAAGCG
>DASXQQ010000245.1:0-4899 GCA_036507085.1 Piscinibacter sp.
CGGCCGAATTCGTCGACTGGGCATTGGCTTACCACGCGAAGTACCAGCACACCCACAAGCACTATGTGCTGAACCACCGCTGCGAGCTCGACGGCGACACCGCGCACACCGAGACCTACTGGATGTTCTCGGGCAACAACAAGATCGGCCCGGCTGTCTCGCTGCACGGCGGCCGCTACCTCGACCGCTTCGAAAAGCGCCATGGCAAGTGGGCCATCGCAGCCCGCAAATGCATCATCGAATGGGGCGGTGCGCTGGGCGACATCCCCATGCCGGCTGAAGCCCTCGCCTCCTATGCCGCCACCGGCGTGGCCTCGCGCGACAAGGCCGACCCCTCCTACCTGCGGCCGCTGAACATCACGCGGGCCAGGCAGGTTTTGCCGTTCTGAGGGAGTCGACCCGATGAGCCAGGAAAGTACCGTGGCGCCCTTCCCCGGGGCCGCTGAACTGAAGGTATCGAACGAACTGCTGGGTGATCGCGCTGCGCTGGATGCCGCGTGGGAACGCGACGGCTACTGGTTCTTTCGCGAGGTGCTCGATCGCGGCGCGGTCGGCCGCCTGCGCGGCGTCTACATGGACCTGCTCGCCGAGCTCGGCATGGTCGATCGCGACGACCCGCACGCGCGCTACACCGGCAAGAGCCTGGAAGGCTTTCCCTTCCGAATGGACCCGCTGTCCGAGCGCAAGGCGTGGAAGCCCTTCGTGCAGGAGCCCGCCGTGCATGGCTTCTTCGAGCGGCTGCTGGGCGACGAGCCCTTCTGGATTCCCACCGTGGAGTACCGCGCCAGCCCGCCGGCGGCTGACCGCACGCGCAGCCGGCTCGACTACGTGCATCAGGACGGCTTCTACAACAAGGGCATCCCGTTTCGCATCTGCTGGATCCCGCTGGCGGAGATCGACGCCGAGGTCGGTGGCCTGATGCTCGCCGAGGCGCTGCACCGCGGCCCCATCCTGCACGACCCCGCCAACCCGCCGCTGTACCCCATCCCCGGCGGCGCCATACCCGAAGACCGCTGGCGGCGCGCCAGCTACCGCCCGGGCGATGTGCTGATGATGGACCTGAACACGCCGCACACCGGCTTGGCCAACCACTCCGATCGTTTCCGCCTGTCGATGGACATCCGCGTGATGGGCGCGAGCGAGAACACGCCCATCGTCGGCCGCCTAACCGGCGTCGAGCCAGACGCCGTGACGATAACCGGTGACGATGGGCGCAGTGGCCGCTTCAGGGTCGACGCCGCGACGTATCGCCGCGGCCTCGACGGCAAGGAGATCCCGCTGACCGACATGCCGTTGCGATTCAAGCCCGGCGACGAAGTGATCCTCGCCGCCGACCGCGATCACGCAGTCACTCTGCGGCCGCAGCACTGACCATGCCGCAACCTTCTCAATATTGGCAACGCCTGGCCGGCAAGGTCGCCATCGTCACCGGCGCGGGCTCGCAGGGTGACGGGGTGGGCACCGGCAAGGCCATGGCCTACCTGTTCGCCCGCGAGGGCGCGCGCGTCTGCCTCGTCGACCTGAAGCGCGATCGCGCCGAGGTGACGCGCTCGATGATTGCCGAAGCCGGCGGCGAGGCCTTCGTCTGCGCCGCCGACGTGACCGACGGCAGCGCCTGCGCGCAGGTCGTCGCGCAGACGGTCGCGCGCTACGGGCGGCTCGACGTGCTGGTCAACAACGTCGGCTTCGGCGCCGGCGGCGGGCGGCTCGAGACCTTGCCGGACGAACTCTGGGACCGCGTCATGGCGGTCAACCTGAAGAGCGCCGCGCTGATGAGCAAGCACGCCGCGCCGCACCTGGTGGCCGCGCGCGGCGCCTTCGTCCACATCGCTTCCTCGGCAGGTTTGCGCGCGCACGGCGGCGCGGCCTACGGTCCTTCGAAGGCGGCGCTGATCGCGCTGTCGCGCGAACTGGCGGTGATGTACGGACGCGACGGGGTGCGTTCCAACACCATCGCCCCCGGCCACCTGTTCACCCCGCTGGTGGAGCAATTCATCGACGAACCGGGGCGCCGGCGCAGGCGCCTCATCGCCCCGCTGGGCATCGAGGGCGACGCCTGGGATGTGGCGGCGGCAGCGCTGTTCCTGGCCAGTGACGAGGCGCGCTTCATCACCGGCGTATGCCTGTCGGTGGACGGCGGCGTCAATGAGGTTGCGGCGCTGGCAGCGTTGGAGAGGCTGGAAGCCGACGCAAAGTGACGCTGTCCCAGGCCGGGGCACCTGCATGGGCCGGCTTGAGGCGGAGCATACTTGCCACTGCAGGAGCCGATTGTGGCATCCGGATCAAGCAGGCCCAGCCAGGACTTCCTTGCGGGAGGCGGGGAAATGCGTGCCCGGATCCGTGCGTTGCCGTGGGTCGGCACTGCGCTTGGTCCGATCGAAGCGTGGCCCCAGCACCTGAAGCTGGCTCTGCAGATATGCCTCGAGTCGGGCTTCCCGGTAGCGATCTATTGGGGGCCGGAATTTGCCGTGCTCTATAACGACGCCTTCATCCCCATCCCTGGCGACAAGCACCCGTGGGCGCTGGGGCGCCCGGCTTGCGAGGCGTGGTCGGAGATCTGGGACCCCATCAACTCGAGTTTTGCGCGTGTGGTGGCCACTGGCGAATCGATCTTTGCCAAGGAGCAGCCCCTTTTCATGCAGCGGCATGGCTATCTGGAGGAGTGCTACTTCGACTACACACTGGGGCCGATACGGAGCCCGGTCGGCAAGGTCGACGGCATCTTCAACGCTGCGCTCGAGATCACCGATCGCGTTCTGGCACAAAGACGTATGCGATTCCTGAGCGAATCTGCTCAACGCAGCATGGGTGCGACATCGGTGGACGAGGCTTGCACGCGCCTGATCGAAGCCTTCGGCGCGGCGTCGTACGATGTGTCGTTCGCGCTGTTGTACCTCCTTGACGCCCTCGGCCAACACGCTCGCCTCGCCGGGGTCGTCGGCCTGGCCGAGGGGACCCCGGCGAGCCCCGTGACGGTGGACCTCGCAAGCAGGGACGGCTGCGCGTGGCCGCTGGCGACGGTGGCCCGCACCATGCGAGCGGAACTGGTGTGCGATCTTCCGGCGCGGTTCGGCGATCTTCCCGGTGGCGCTTGGCCCGAGCCGGCAACGCAGGCTCTCGTCTTGCCTCTGGTTGCGTCCGCCCAGCTCAATGGCCTGGCGGGCTTTCTCATCGCCGGTATCAGCCCGCGACGTGAGTTCGACGATGGGTACCGGACCTTCCTCGAAGTCGCGGCGGGACAGATTGCCACCTCACTTGCAAGGGCACGTGCGCACGCTGAGCTGGTGGCGGCCAAGGAGCGCGCCGAAGTGGCGAACCGTGCCAAGAGCGCCTTTCTGGCGCAAATGAGCCACGAGCTGCGCACGCCGCTCAACGGCATCCTGGGCTTCGCGCAGATCCTGCAGCGCGACAAACCCCTGACGGAGCGGCAGGCCCGGGGGCTGAAGATCATCGACGAGAGCGGGCAGCACCTGCTCACGCTCATCAACGACATCCTCGATCTGGCGCGCATCGACGCGGCCAAGCTCAACCTGCTTCCCACCGAGCTCACCCTGCCGGTGTTCCTGCAGGTGGTGTGCGACATCATCCGCGTCAAGGCGGAGGAAAAGGGCCTGCTGTTCGTCTACCAGGCAGCGCCCGATCTGCCTACCACCATACGCGTCGACGAGAAACGATTGCGCCAGGTGCTGCTCAACCTGCTGTCGAATGCGGTCAAGTTCACCGACACGGGGCAGGTGACGCTGCGCGTGACGCGCCTGCAGACGCCGGTGGTCGGCGCCGCGGCCGGCGCGACGGCCCGCTTGCGCTGCGAAGTGGAAGACAACGGGATCGGCATGAGCGAGGCGCAACTGGCGCGGCTGTTCCAGCCCTTCGAGCAGGTGGCCGAGGCCAAGCGGTGCGACGGCGGCACGGGGCTCGGCCTTGCCATCAGCCGGCAGCTGGTCCGCGTGATGGGCGGCGACATCCAGGTGCGCAGCCGGCCGGGCGCGGGCAGCGTCTTCTGGTTCGAGATCGCGGTGCCGGCGCTGGAGGTGCAGGTCCACGCACTGCCCGAGCGCGGCGCGCCGGTCGGCTACGAAGGCGCGCGCCGCAAGGTCCTGGTGGTCGACGACGTGCCGCAGAACCGCGCGATGCTGCTCGACGCACTGGGCACGCTCGGTTTCCAGGTGGCCGATGCATGCAACGGCGAAGAAGCGCTCGACGTGGCCGCCCGGTTCCGGCCCGACCTCATTGTGATGGACCTCATGATGCCGGTGATGGATGGCTTCGAGGCGACGCGGCGGCTGCGGCTTGCGCCTGAAAGCGCCAAGCTGCCCATCATCGCCACGTCGGCCAGCGCGACTGCGCAGACGGAGGCCCGCAGTCGCAAGGCAGGCGCGAACGGGTTCATTGGCAAGCCCATAGAGCAGTCGATTCTTTTCGACACCATCGCTGCTCTGCTGAAGTTGACCTGGATCCACGACGAACCCGCGGCCCGAGCGGAAGAGGCGGCAAGCGCAGGCGATGGTGATCTGGTGCCTCCCCCGCCGGAAGAGATGTCCGTGCTGCGCCGACTTGCCCGGGTGGGCAACATGCGGTCGATCTGCGAGCGGGCCGACTACCTGAAGGGGCTCGACCCGCGGTATGCCGCCTTCGCCGCCCAGCTGCGCGGCCTCGCGGAGGGCAGTCAGTCGAAAGCCATCACCACCATGATCGAGCGCTGCGGCACTGTCCTCGAGGAGCCTGGTCGCTCGTGAGCTTGCCGCGAGAGCGATACCCAGTCATCGGACGTGTTTACGGCTGCTTGACCTCCCTCCTACGCGCCGATCAACCGCTCGATGCTGCGATGCTGCGCCACCGCCGCCCCGAATCGCGCCGCGTATGCGGTGTTCGTCGCTTCACTCTGGAAGCCAGTCTCGT
>DASXQQ010000246.1:0-26470 GCA_036507085.1 Piscinibacter sp.
CCACCTGGAGCGCTCCATCGGCCAGCAGCTGGTACGACGCACCACGCGGCGCGTCGAGCCCACCGAGGTTGGCCTGCGCCTGTACGAGCACGGCAAGACCATCCGCAACGAGCTGCTGGCGGCCCGCGAATCGATCGCGACGCTCGGACAGAGCCTGCAGGGCCGGGTTCGACTGAGCGTGCCCAGCGGCTACGGCCAGCTTGTCATGTCGCAATGGCTGCTCGACTTCAAGGGGCTGTACCCTGGCATCGTGCTCGACGTGGTCTTCGAGAACCGCGTGGAGGACCTGATTCGCGACGAAGTCGACATCGCCGTGCGGGTGATGTCGGAGCCGCCGCAGAGCCTGGTGGCGCGCGACATGGGCTCGATGCACTACGTGGTCTGCGCATCACGCGCCTACGCCGAGGCGAACGGCATGCCCGTCGACCTGGACACGCTTCGCACCGCCCCGTTGATTGCGTCCGCGGTGGTGAGCCGACATCTTCGCGTGACGGCCTACCAGGGAAGCGAGCGGCACGAGGTGATCGTGGAGCCCACGCTGATTTCCGAGAACTACCTGTTCCTGCGCCAGGCCGTGCTGGCCGGGCTGGGCATCGGCATGCTGCCCGACTACGTCGTGCAGCAGGACGTCGAACGCGGCGATGTGGTGACCGCTCTCCACGCATGGCGGCTGAGCATCTTCGGAACCAGGATGTACATGCTGTACATGCCGAACCGACATCACACGCGCGCCGCCTCGACCTTCATCGAATTCATGCTGGAGCGGGCGCGTCAGGTGGGTCGGCGGGAAGATGCGGGTCGGTCGACGGAACGGGAAAACCAGGTCGACGAGCCACAGCAGCCCGGCAAGTCGTGAGCACGTTGTGGCATTCCTTTCGGTCGCGCTCAGCGGGCAGCGGTCGATCAGCCAAACAACGCCTATGGGAGAAATGATCAGGTGGTTGCGGGGGGCAGGGATTTGAACTGGCAGATGGCCGCTTTGCGGTTCCCGCCGCAACGTCCACTCATTGCCGTCCTCTGCTGCAAGTGGACGTCAGGTCTCTGCCCTGGCAGGAGGCAGCAACGGGTCGAAGGTGTGAGTTCGAAGTCTTGAGCAGCGGTCATTCGATCGGCGTTCGAAATCGTATGGCGTCGGCCGCGACTGATCTGCGGCACTAACGATTTCGTTGCCGAGTGTCGGCGATCGGCTATGTCCGCAGTGCCTTTGAACCCGTCATTGGGACTGCGATTCTCTGTGCGCTCGGACGTCAGCTATGTGGCCGAAACCGTGACTTCAGAGTGCGGCCGCGAAGGACCGGACACGCTGCATTACTGTCGTTCAGCGTCCCAGCCGAGCCGCGACGGGCTTGATCAGGCGGCCGCCAGCATCGCCGCCAATCGCTCGCCGATCAGCGCGCGAGCCTCGACCATGAGGCGCTCGAGCAGCGCCGCACAGCTCGGCAGGTCGTCGATCAGCCCGACGCATTGACCGAGCGGAAACGCCGCGTCGTCGGCCGCGCCGCTCTCCATCGCCTGCATCCAGCGTGCGGCGCCGATCAGCGGCAGCAGGTCGTGGTGCGTCGTGGTGCCTGCCGCCTCCAGCGCCAAGGCCTCGTCGACCTTCGCATTGCGCATCACGCGGATGCTGTCGCCGAAACGGCGGCCGACCAGCGTGGTGTCGGTCTCGCGCGCGGCCAGCATGCGCGCCTTGATGTCGGCGTGCAGCGGCGACTCGCGCGTGAGCAGAAAACGCGTGCCCATGCACACGCCGTCGGCGCCGAGCGCCAGCGCCGCCACCATGCCGCGCGCGTCGGCGATGCCGCCGGCCGCGAGCAGCGGAATCGACAGCGCCTGCGCCGCCGCCGGGATCAGCACCAGGCCCGGCACATCGTCCTGGCCCGGGTGGCCGGCACATTCGTAGCCGTCGATGATGACGGCGTCCACGCCCAGCGATTGCGCCTTCAGCGCATGGCGCACGCTGGTCGCCTTGTGCATGACCTTGACGCCGGCGCCCTTGAGCGCGTCGAGGTAGCGGGCGGGGCTGCCGCCGGCCGTCTCGACCACGGGGATGCCTTCTTCGACGACCACACGCACATAGCCGGCGACGTCGATGCCGGCGTTCGCCGCCAGCAGCGTCAGGTTGACCCCGAACGGCAAGGAGGTCAGCGTCCGTGTGCGACGGATCTCCAGTCGCAGCGCTTCGGCATCGGGTTGCGTATGCGCCGACAGGACACCCAAGCCGCCGGCGTTGGAGACGGCAGCCACCAGTTCGGCGCGCGCCACCCAGCGCATGCCGCTTTGCACGACGGGGTAGCGCACCCCGAGCAGTTCAGTCGCGCGGGTCTTCATGGCCATCAGAACACGGGGGCCAGGAAGCGCCGGCCGTTGTCGTGCATCACGCCCTTCATCTGCTCGGCGGTGAGTGTCGTGCAGGCCTCGTCGGCGAACTGGCGCGGCGTCGGCACGCCCTCGGCATGCGGGTAGTCCGAGCCCATGATGATCCATTCGTGCGAGCCGACCTGTTCGATCGCCGTCTTCAGGTCGTCCTCCGGATAGGCGACCACGCTGATGTGGCGTTTGAAGATGTTGCTCGGCCGCTCCTTCAGCTGGCCACCGGGCCAGTAGCCGTTCTTGGCCATGCCGCGGCACTTGTCCATCTTGACGAGCATGCCGGGCACCCACTCGGCGCCGTTCTCCGCCGACAGCATGCGCAGGTTCGGAAAGCGCGCAAAGAAATTCCAGAAGATCAGCGATGACAGCGTCTCGACCACCGGTCGCTCGCTGTAGCCGTGCATCCAGACGAAGGCCGTCTGGCGCTGGCGCGACTGCTGCACCGGCTCGCCCCACACCGCCATGTGGTCCTTCATGTAGATGGCCTCGCTCACGTGGTAGACCACGCGGCAATGCGCTTCGTTGAGGATGGCCCAGAAGCGGTCGAAGTCCGGATGCGCCGGCGGCCTGCCGCCGAACGGCCCCATCGGCATCAGGAACAAGCGCGTCCCGTTTCGGATGGCCCACTCGGCTTCGGCGCAGGCGGCGTCGAGATCGTCGAGCGACACCAGCGGCGCCGAATAGATCCGGTCCTTGTAGTTGAATCCCCAGTCGTCGAGCATCCAGCGGTTGTAGGCGTGCATCACCGCCGCCGCGGCCTTCGGCTCGTTCAGGTAGCTGATGGTCGCGACCATGTGGCCGCAATAGAGGAAACAACCCTCGACGCCGAACTCGTCCATCTTCGCGATGCGCGGGTCGCGTGCGTACATGTCCGGCGTCATCTCGACGCGCATGTCGACGTTTTCCTTGCCCTCCTTCTGCGCGCGCAGCCACTCGTGCAGCTTGCCCGGGGGCGGCACGCGGCCGTCTGCGCCGGTGTAGCCGGCGCTGACCTCGACCTTCTGCTTGCCGACGTAGAGGGCGTATTCGCCGTCGTCGCCGACCTTCCAGTGATAGTCCCAGTCCCTCTTGAACTTCTCGGGCAGGTAGCGGCTGAAGGCATCCGGCGTCTCGTACAAGTGCGTATCGCCATCGAAGATGGGGCCCTTGAACACAGGTGCCGCGTCCTGGTTGCCGGATGGGATGCTCGCTGTCGCGCTCGCGCTCATGGAAATCTCCTGTGCGTCATTTGGGTTGCGTTCACACCTGCGACTTGGGCAGGCGGATGATCAGGCCGTCGTTTTGCGGCGTCAGGCGCAGCTGGCAGCTGAGGCGGCTGTTCTCCTGCGGATCGAGTGCACATTCGAGCATCTCGCGCTCGGCGCTTTCCGGCGCTGGCAGGCGCGCCACCCACGCGTCGTCGACGTAGCAATGGCAGGTGGCGCAGCTGCAGGAACCGCCACAGTCGGCCATGATGCCCGGGACCAGGGCGTCGATGGCCGTCTGCATCACCGACTTGCCGGCCTCGGCCTCGAGGTGATGCGCTTCGCCGTTGAACTCGATGATCGTGAGCTTGGGCATGTCGAATGTCTCCTTGTTCTCGGATGTCGTTCTTGTCGCGCTACGCGGCGGGCAGCAAGGCCTTCAGCGGCACGGCGTCGTCCACCAGGCGATCGGGATCGACCACGATTCGTTCGGCGACCAGGCGCTTGGCCAGCATGAATTCGGGCACTCGATTCACGGTGTCGACCGCGAGAACGCGATCACCCTTCAGGTAGAAAGCCGAGAACGAGCGCTCTTCCACCGAGCCGCGCAGCAGCAAACGGTCGTGTCCTTGCGACAGGCCGACCATCTTCAGCTTCAGATCGTACTGGTCCGACCAGAACCACGGCACGCTGTCGTGGATGCGCTCCTTGCCGTTCAGGGCGGCGGCGGCGCAGCGAGACTGTTCGAGCGCGTTGGGCACCGACTCCAGCCGGATCGACCTTCCATACAAGGCGCTGTGATAGCGAGTGCAATCGCCGGCGGCCACGATCGATGGATCGCCGGTGCGCGAACAGGCATCGACCAGGATGCCGTCATCCACGGCCAAACCTGAGGCAGCCGCCAGCTCGGTGTTGGGCAGAATGCCGATCCCCGCGATGACCAGGTCGCAATCGACGCGTTCGCCGTCGCTGCAGTGAACCCGGGTGACAAGCCGGCTCTCGCGATCGAGCTCGAACCCATCGACCTGCACGCCGGTGCGCACGTCGACTCCCGCCTCGCGGTGCACCTGCTCGTAGAAGGACGACACGCGAGGCGCGGTCACGCGCGCCAGCACGCGCGAAGCGGCCTCCAGCACGACGACCTTCAGCCCCTGCTTGACTGCGACAGCGGCCACCTCGAGACCGACGTAACCGCCGCCGACGATGGCCAAGCGTGAACCCGGAACGAAGCGGCTGCGGATGCGATCGACATCCGCAAGGGTGCGCAGGTAGTGGAAGTTGTCCGCGGCATCGGCGCCCGCCGCGGCGGCCGGAAGGGGGCGCGGGCGACCGCCGGTGGCGAACGCCAGACGCGAATAGGCCATCGTTTGCCCGTCCTCGAAGCTCACCCGAGCCGCTGTTCGATCGACATTGGCAACGCGCCGGCCGAGCATCAACTCGATACCGGCCTTCTCGTAGGTGGCACGCGCCTTCAGCGCCAGGGTGTCGAGCGGCGTCACGCCGGCCAGGTAAGCCTTGGACAAAGGCGGCCGGTGATAAGGCAACGCCGACTCGTCGCCGACCAGGGCGATGTGACCAAGCCACCCAGCCTCACGCGCCTGCACGGCAAGCTCGGCACCTGCGTGCCCCGCACCGATGACTATCAGCACCTCGTCCGATCTCATGCGTCGACTGCCCCTGCTGTGGCCGCAGCGGATGCACGACGGCGCGGATCCGCAGACAACAGAGGCAGCAGTTCGACACTGCACTGCCTGAGCAGTTCCGAACCACTGTCCAGGCCGCGTTGCGCACACACCCGGGCGTAGGCCGTGTCGTTGCGCAGGCGCGAGAGATCGACCCACCAGCCTCGCCCCGCCATCAGCCACTTGAACGAGACAAGTTTGAGCAGCGTCGCGTCCGAATCCGAGTCGGTAGCGTTCATGTTGTCTCCTTTGCTGCGACCATTTCACATCGGCAAGTCCTGTGCTTGCTCGTTCCTATAGTTGAATTATATGCGCCGATTAGAACGCGCGCAAGGCAAATCGACGTTGGCCTGTTGCACGCGCAACTCGGTCAGCCCGCGGTAGACCGGATTGCCGTTCCAGTTCGGTAGCGGATCGGCGGCATGCAGCGCGGGCCATCGCTGCATCACCCGGCGAAACACGGTCTCGGCCTCCATCAGCGTCAACGCCGCGCCGATACAGACATGCGGTCCATGGCCGAACGAGAGCGAGCTGACCGGCGGGCGTGTGACATCCAGCCGGTCGGGCTCGACGTAGCGCCGCGGATCCCGATTGGCCGCACCGATCAGGGCCACCGCCAGGTCGCCACGGCGCAGCCGGCGGCCATGCAGTTCGAGTTCCGTCGCGACTCGGCGACCGGTGTACTGCACCGGGCTGTCGTAGCGCAGCAGCTCGCGCACGGCGCCGGGCAGACGCTCAGGCTCGCGCTGCAGGAGCTTCCATTGGCCTGGATGACCCAGCAGCGCACGCAAAGCGTTGCCCAGCAGGTTGCGTGTCGTCTCATGCCCCGCGAACAGCAGCATGGCGCACTGCGCCAACAGCTCGGCGCTGCCATGAATCTGTCCGCGCTGTTCGGCCTGTAGCAGCCGACTCACCAGATCGTCGCCAGGCTCACGGCGGCGTTGCGGCAGCAGCGCCTCGAAGTAGCTGCTCATGGCCAGCAGGCTCTTCTGCGCGCGCCGCGCCAGCTCGAGCGTGGGTTGCAGCGCACCGATGAAGGCTGCCAGATCGTCCGACCAGGCGATGAACTCGGCCTGGTCCGACGACTCGATTCCCATCAGCGTGGCGATCACCAGCGCCGGCAGCGGCCGCGCGACGGCCTGCATGAAGTCGAACCCCGCCGCCGCGTCGACGGCATCGAGCCGTTCAGAAACCAGCGCCTCGATGCGGGGGACGATCGCCTGCAGCACCGCGGGGCGGAATGCGGCATTGAGGACCTGCCGCAGGCGCGCATGGTCCGGCGCATCGAGAAAGAGCATCGCGCGCGCGAACAGTCGCTGAAAGCCCTGAAGCTCGCGACGCACGTTGTCGCGCTCCTCATCGACTCCCATGACCCAGCCGCCGGTGCGTTGCGCCGAGAAGCGCGGGTCGCGAAGGACCATCTCCACGTCGGCGTGCCGTGTCACCACCCAGGCGCCGCCGTAGAACTCCTCGCTCCAGTGGACGGGCCCGGCTTCGCGAATCGCCGCATAGGTGGGATAGGGGTCACGCAGGAAGCGGGCATCCGACAGCAACCAGGACGACGGCGCGCGGGTGCGGGCGGGCTCGGCGCAGCAGCCGCTCGCCAAGGCACGCGTACTCATCGGAACATCCTCGCGGCGAGTTCCAGCCCTTCCATCAAGCGCTGGACGTCCGCCCGGGTGTGGGCCGCACTGAGCGTGATTCGCAACCGCGCGGAGCCCCTGGGCACCGTCGGAGGGCGAATCGCGGGCACCCACAGACCCTGCGACTCGAGCGCGGCGGACAGTGCCAGCGCAGCGTCGTTGTCACCGACGATCAGCGGCTGGATGGCGGTCGCACAGTCGGCGATCTTCCATTCCAGGCTCGGGTGCGCCGCGATCAATGCTTGCAGTCCACGCCGAAGCAGGCCGATCAGCGCCATCAATTCCGCGCGCCGGCGGTCGCCCTCGTCGCCGCCAAGCAAGCGCAGGCTCGAGCGCAGGGCATGCGCGATGGCAGGCGGCGTGGCCGTCGTATAGATGTAGGTGCGCGCCGTCTGAATGAGCCATTCGACGACCGTGGAATGGGCAAGCACAAAGGCGCCGCCGACGCCGGCGGCTTTGCCCATCGTCCCCATGTAGATGAACCGTTCGCTGCTGAGCGCGAAGTGCGACAGCGTCCCTCGGCCGCGACGTCCCAGCACGCCGAAGCCATGAGCGTCGTCGACGATCAGCCACGCGTCGAAGCGCTCGGCCAGGGCGAGGAGTTCCGGCAGGTCGGCGAGGTCGCCATCCATGCTGAAGACCGCATCGGTGACGATCAGCTTGATTGGCGTCGCGCAGCGTTCCAGCTGACTCGCCAGCACCTGCAGGTTGCGATGCGCGAAACGCTGCATCGGCGCTTTCGCAAGCAGCGCGCCGTCGATCAGCGAAGCATGGTTGAGCTTGTCGGCGAAAATCGTCGCACTCGCGTCGCCGAGCGCGCCAAGCAGCGCGAGGTTCGCCATGTAGCCCGTGCAGAAGAACATCGCCTTCGCGTTCGGCATGCACGGCGCCAGAAAGGCCGCGAGGTCTTCTTCCAGCGCGGCGTGAGCCCGCGAGTGGCCGCTGATCAGATGCGACGCGCCGCTGCCCGCACCGTAGCGCCGCGCGCCTTCGGCCAACGCGTCGATCAGCGCGGGATGGTTCGCCAGGCCCAGGTAGTCGTTGCTGCAGAAGGCCAGCATCTCGCGTCCCTGGCACCCCTCGGCGCTGACGCGCTGGTGTGCGGAACACGCCGATTCGGCGATGCGCCGTCGGCGTCGAAGCGACTGCGCGTCCCGCTCACGCAGTCGGCAGCTCAGGTGTTCGATCAGCATTCGGCGTCTGTTTCACTGCTCCGCTTGCGCCGAATGAGCGCCCGCCATTTACCTATCGCCAATGAGCGCTGACCACGTCGGCCCAGGATGCATTGACGATGAACGATGCCTGCGGTGGATAGTCCGACCTTGGGCCCGCAGTGCCCGGATCGGCACCCGGGGCCGCGCTCGGCCGCTCCGAAACCGAGGGCGCCACCGAAAGACCGCCAAGCTCGGTCGTGGAACAGGCCAGCACCGTCGCCGATGCGGCCATCAGGAGAATTCGACGCTTGATCACCTTCATGACGGTCTCCTTGCTGGCGTCCCCGTGGCGCCGTGCCGTGCGTCAGCTCGTCTCCATCAGCGCGAAGTCCGCTTTGCTGGCGCCGCAGTCGGGGCAGCACCAGTCCTCGGGCACGTCCTCCCATGCGGTGCCCGGCGCGATGCCGTGCTCGGCGTCGCCCAGGGCCTCGTCGTAGATGTGTGCGCAGAAGTAGCACTGCCACTGCTTGTCGGCCGCCGTGCTCACCGCACCTCCCACACCAGCTGCAGCGAAAAGATCGTCGCGTTCACGCCGGCGCGCACCTCTGGCGTCGTCCCCGGCTTAATGCGGAAATCGGGAATGCGCTTGAGCCATTCTTCGAGAAAGATCTTCAGTTCGGTTCGCGCCAGCAGCGAGCCCGGACAGCGGTGGGCACCGTTGCCGAAGGTCGAGTGGATCGGCGTGGGCCGCGAAAAGTCGACGCGCAGCGGGTCTTCGAACTTGCGCTCGTCCAGGCCGTGCAAGCTGGTCGGCAGGATGATCTGGTCGCCTGCCCGCAGCGCGACACCCTTGTAGTCCATGTCGCTGACCACGAGCCGGCCCTGGTTGACGACGGGAAAGCGCCGCAACAACTCCTCCACCGCGCCCGGAATGCGCTCGGGATGGTCGATCAGCTCGCGTCGGTGCGCCGGGCTGGTGGCGAGGAATCGCGCGGCGAAGCCCATCGCCGACGCAACCGTGTCCAGGCCGCCGACCAGGAGCAGGAAGATCATCGGCGCGAGCGCTTCGGCGGTGATCGGGGCGCCATCGACCTGTGCCCTGGTCAACTGGCTGATCAGGTCGTCGCCGGGATGGGCCTGGCGCTCGGCGACCTTCTGCGCGGCGTAGGCGAACAGGCTGTGGAACGACTGCTCGCGCTCATGTTCGCTCGTCGGCCGCACCTGCTGATCGGCCCAGTGCAGCAACTGGTCGCGGTCCGACGTGGGTACGTCGACCATCTTCATGAAGATGCCGATGGGCAGGTGCTGCGCGAACTCGCCGACGAACTCGCATTCACCCTTGGCGTAGAAACCTTCGATCAGTTCGATGGCGAGCGCGCGTGCGCCAACGCCCAGCGGCGCGACGGCCTTGGGCGACAGCGCCGGCGCGAAGAGCGACCGGTACTTGGCCTGCTCGGGTGGGTCGAGCATGATCGGCGGCAAGGGAACGGCCGGGTTGCGATGCCGCGGCACCACCAGCTGCCGCGAGGAGAAGTGCTCCGAGTCCTTGAAGATGTGATAGATGTCCTCGCCGCGCGTGGCCACCCAATGGCCGCCGTTGCGCGGCGTCCAGAAGATGTCGGGCACGCCGGGGTCATGCAGGCGCTTCAGCGCAGCGTGATAGTCGCCGTCTTCCACGGCCACGTTGTAGATGTCGAAGTCGACCACCAGCGCGGCGGGCACGTGGGGCGGAATGGTGTCGGTCAACGGGGTGGCGGTGGTCATCGGGTCTGCTCGGTTGATGAGCCGATTCTTGAACCATGTTCAACTATCGGAATCGTCTGGGTACTTTAGTGGATGCGCGGCCGCCGACAAAGCCCGTCGGCATAGGGATTTCCCGAATCAGCGGCTTCGCCGGCTCAGTCCACGTTCAAGCGCCAGACGCCCGCGGACTCCGCCACCACGCCTTCGTCGCGCAGCTTCAGCAGATGGGCCAGCAAGGACCTCTGTGCCACGGCATGCCGTTGCTCGGGTACGTCGGCATAGACCGCTACGACCAGCGCCGGCAACGCGCTTGCGCCATTCGCGCGCAAGGCCGCGGTGACCTTGGTCTCGCGGGTGCGCCGATGCTGCAGCAGCCGTTCGATCGCGAAATGCGGTCGGTCGATCAGGAAACCGTGGCCCGGCGCCAGGCACTCGAGCAGCGGCAACCGCTGGGGCAATGCGGCAAGCGACGCGAGATAGGCAGCCATGTCGCCATCGGGCGGGTCGATCACCACGGTGGAACCTTGCATCACATGGTCGCCGGTGAACAGCATGCGCTCTTCCTCAAGCCACCAGCAGACATGGTTCGACGCATGGCCGGGCGTATGGATCGCCTGCAGCACGCACCCCGCCAATTCGAAGCGCTCGCCATCGCCGGGCTGCCGCTCGGGCGCGAAACCACGGTCCTGCCGGCCGTGCAGCGGCGGGGCAAGGCCGATGCGCGGCACGCCGGTTCGCGCGGCGATGCGCTCGGCGGCGGGGGAATGATCGGTGTGCGTGTGGGTGACGAGCACAGCGCGCAGACGGCCCCGGCCCGCAGTCAGCAGCGCCTCGATGTGAACCTCGATCGCCGGGCCCGGATCGATCACGACGAATTCACCGTCTCGCCCGACCAGGTAGCTGTTGGTGCCGGGACCGGTCATCATCCCCGGGTTCGGTGCGGTCGTCCGCCACACCGTCGATGCAAGCTGCGTGGCAACACCCGCATCGAGGGTGCAGCGTGCGCTGCCCGTGCCCTCGGGGTCGACCCGCATCACCTCGGCGTAGGCGGCGTCCTGCGGCAGCAACACGCGCCGCTCGCCGCCAGCGGTGCGTGCCACTCTCGGATGGACAGTAGCCATCTCGCGCGGCGCGCGCGCGTAGCGCGCGTAGCGCATCAGCGCGGCCGCGCTGTCGAACGGCAGCAATGACGCGAGTGTGCAGCGGGTCGCGAACTCGAGCGGCAGCTCGGCCTTGGCGTGCTGCGCCAGCGCATCCGCGGGGTTCACCCACACCAGCGTGATCGTCTCGCATTCGTCGACCGTGGGCTGCTGGCCCGGCGGCGCCAGTGCGACGAAGAAGCGCGTGTCGAATCGCTTGGGCGCATCGATCGGCGTCACCCAGTGGCTCCACGGCTGCAGGGCGCTGGTGGCCAGCGGCAAACCGAGCTCGAAACTGATCGCCGCCATGCCGGATGCGCCCGCGTGAAGTCGTTGCCGCGCCGCGGCCAATGCGCGCGCGTCGGCCTCGTCACAGCCGAGCCACAGGCCGCATTCTTCGAAGCACTCGCGCAGTGCGGCCACCGCATGGCCGAGCGCGGCGTCGTCGTCGAGACCCAGCCGTGTCGCCAGCGCCGCACGCGACTCGTCGCACCGCGAGCCCCATTCGGGCGAAGCGTCGCCCGCATCGACGGCGCCGCCGGGGAACACGTACGCCCCCGGCATGAAGCTCGCGGACTGCGAGCGCCGCAGCATCAACACCTGCAAGGCGCCGCCCTGGTCACGAATGATTATGGTGGTGGACGCCCGACGGGGAACGGTGGTGCGTGACATCGTGGCCTGGGCAATCACGGGTTGACACGTGATTGCCGCATCATTCCAATATTGGAACCTTGTTCACATTATCACATGAACGAAACCACGTACATCATCGTCGGCGCGGGCTCTGCCGGCTGCGTGCTGGCCAACCGCCTTTCCGAAAACCCGGCACATCGGGTCCTGCTGATCGAAGCCGGACGCGAGGACAAGAGTCCGCTGATCGCGATGCCCAAGGGCTTCGGCAAGTTGCTGGCCGACCCTCGGCATGCCACCTACACGCCGGTCACGCCGAATGCCGGCAATGGCCATCGGCAGGAGGTCTGGGCACGCGGCAAGATGCTCGGCGGCTCGAGCGCGATCAACGGCATGGTCTACACGCGTGGCCATCCCGCGGACTACGACACCTGGGAAGCCGAGGGCGCCACCGGCTGGGGCTGGGCCGAGATCGCGCGCAGCTTCAAGGCCATCGAGGACCATGCGCTGGGCGCCGATTCGCTGCGCGGTGCGGGCGGGCCCTTGCAGGTGTCGATGTTCAGCGACCGCAGCGAGCTGTCCGAAGCCGTCCTCGCAGCCTGCGGGCAGCTCGGGCTGGTGCGCAAGGACGACATCAACCGGCTCGACCACGAGGGCGTCGCCTACCTCGCCTATACGCTTCGCAACGGTGTCCGGCAAAGCGCCGCCCGCGCCTTCCTGACGCCGGTCCGCTCGCGCCGCAACCTGAGCGTGATCACCGGCGCGCAAGTCACGCGAGTGCTGTTCGAAGGCACGCGCGCGGCCGGCGTCGAAGTGCGGATCGACAGGCAGCTTCAGCGTTTCGTGGCCTCGCACGAGGTCATCCTCAGTGCCGGCGGCCTGGAGTCGCCGCGGCTGCTGCAGCTCTCGGGCGTGGGCGACGCGGCGCACCTGCAGTCGATCGGCATCACCCCGGTGGCACACAACCCGGGCGTGGGCCGGAACATGCGCGAGCACCTGCTGTACATGGCGCAGTGGCGGCTCAGGCACTGGCGCCACTCGGAAAACCGCCAATACGCCGGCTGGCGCCTGGGAGTCAATGCCGCCAAGTACCTGCTCGCCAGGCGCGGCGTGCTGGGCGTCGGCTCCTACCCCGTGGGCGGCTTCTACAGGACGCGCACCGATGCAAGCCGGCCGGACGCGCAACTGATGATGTGCCCCTTCACGCTCGACTTCGCCGCCGGCGGCATGACGATGGAGAAGATCCCCGGCATGCAGCTCTTCAGTTACGGGCTGCGCCCGCGCAGCCAGGGCCATGTGCGCATCACCGCGCCCGACCCGGACGTGCCGGCCGAGGTCGACCCCAACTACCTGGCCGACGAGGAAGACCGGCAGATCGCGGTGGCCTCGATGCGCTTCATGCGCCGTGTGGCCGAACAGCCGCGGCTCGCGGCGCTGATCGCCGAGGAAACCCGACCCGGTCCCGCGGTGCAGACCGACGAGCAGATCCTCGATGCCTTCCGGCAAGGCGGCCAGAGCGGCTACCACGCGTGCGGCACCTGCCGCATGGGCGGCGACGTACAAAGCGTCGTCGACCCGCGGCTCAAGGTGCGCGGCGTTCAGGGCTTGCGCGTGATGGACCTGTCAGTGGCCCCGACGATGCTGTCGGGCAACACCAATGGCCCGGTGATGGCGATGGCCTGGCGCGCGTCCGACCTGATCCTGGAGGATGCGAGACTCGCGCTCGGCCATTGAGCGCAATATGCCTTCGCTGGTCATTGCCCCAGCGGCGCATACCGCTTGCGCAGCTCCACCTTGCTGACCTTGCCGCTCGGCAGCCGCGGCAGTGCGTCGATGAAGTCCACGCTCTTCGGGCACTTGTAGCCGGCGATCAGGCGCTTGCAGTGCGCGATCAGCTCGGCCTCGGTGACGCCGGATCCGGGCGCACGCACGACCACCGCCTTGACGGCCTCGCCCCAGCGCGCATTGGCGACACCGATCACGGCCACGTCGGCGAGGCCCGCGTGTTCGATCAGCGCCTCCTCGACCTCGCGGCAATACACGTTCTCGCCGCCGCTGATGATCATGTCCTTCTTGCGGTCGACCAGGAACACGAAACCTTCATCGTCCATGCGGCCCAGGTCGCCGCTGCGCAGCCAGCCGCCGCGCAGCGTCTCGATGGTTGCCGGGTGGTTGTTCCAGTAGCCTGCCATGTTGCTGGCCGAACGCATCAGCAGTTCGCCGACCTGCCCGCGCGGCAGCTCGCGGCCTTCGTCGTCGGCAACGATCAGCTCGGTTCCGCCCGTGGGCTGGCCGACCGAGGCCAGGCGCGCGACGTCCTCGGGCGTGCCGTCGAGGCGATGCAGGTGCTGCGGCAGCATCGCACCGTTGCCGCCCTCGGTGAGGCCCCAGCCGTTGACGAGGATGCGGCCGAAGCGCGCGATCGCGCGCCGCAACACGGGCACCGGCATCGGCGCGGCCGCATAGATGATGCACTTGAGGCTCGAGGTGTCGTAGCGCTCATGGTCGGGCAAGTCGAGCACGCCCTGCACCATGGTCGGCACCATGTGGACGTGGGTGATGCGCTGCGCCTCGATCGTGCGCAACACCTCGGCCGCATCGAAGCGCCGAAGCAGAACGACCGAGCCGCCGCGCAAATGCATCGGCAGTTGCTGCGAGCGCGCACCGACGTGGAACAGCGGCGCGATCACCAGCGCGCGGTCGCCCGGCAGCATCGCCTGGTACGCGGCCGACTGGTCGGCCATGAAGGCATGGGCGTGCTGGGTGAGCATGCAGCCCTTGGGTCGGCCGGTCGTGCCGCTGGTGTAAATCAGGCACAGCAGGTCGTCCGGGGCTGCGCGCAACGGTGCGCCTTCCGGGTCGCCGTCGGCCAGCACGGCCTCGTAGGGCTGCGCCCAAGCGGGCACCTCGGCGCCGATGCAGACCCAGTGCGCGATGCCCGGCAGATCGGCGCGCAGGCTGTCGACCATGGCCGCGTACTGGCTCTCGAAGATCAGCACGCGCGGCGCCGCATCGCGCAGCACGTAGGCGATCTCCGGCGCGGCCAGCCGCCAGTTCACCGTGGCCGCCACGAAGCCCGACCACTCGGCGGCGCCGAACACTTCCAGGTATTCGGAGCAGTTCATCGCCAGGATCGCCACGCGGTCCTGGTGGCGCAGGCCCAAACCATAGAGACCGCTGGTCAGCCGCCGAACGCGTTCGGCGAACTGGCGGAAGCCGAGCCGGCGCCCTTCGCACACGCTGTGGACGGCGTCTGGATAGAGCGCGGCGTTGCGCGCGATCACGTCTCGCAACTCGATCATCGGTGCCTCCGCGAGGTTCAGCGAAACGAGATGGTGTGCCCGCCATCCACCGCGATGGTCTGGCCGTTGATGTAGCCGCCAGCGCGCGAGGCGAGCAGCAGCGCCACGCCGGCGATCTCGTCGATTTCGCCGAAGCGCTTGGACGGATTGCGCTGCTGGTACCACGCGACCATCGCCGGGTCCTCCCATTGTGAGCGCGCCATCTCGGTCTTGAAGGTACCCGGCGCGATGCAGTTGGCGCACACGCCGCGGCTGGCGAACTCCATCGCCATGTTGCGCACGAACTGCATGTCGGCGGCCTTGGTCAGGCCGTAGGTGCCGGTCACCGGATCGCCGAGCAGGCCGACCACCGAAGCCACCATGATGAAGCGCCCGTAGCCGCGTTCGAGCATGCCGGGCAGCGTCATCTGCGCGAGCCAGATGCTGCTCTGCACGTTGACCTGCATGAACTTGTTGAAGGTCTCGTCACGCAGGTCGAGCACGCTGCCCGTCCAGGGGTGGATCGCCGCATTGGCCATCACGATGTCGACGCGGCCCCAGCGTTCATTGGCACGGGCGACCACCGTCTGCAGTTCGTCCTTGCGGCCGATGTTGCACGGTACGGCAATCGCCTCGCCGCTGTCGAAGCCAGGATCGGCGTTGATCTCGGCCGCGGCGGCCTCGCACGCATCGGCCTTGCGGCCGCAGATCACGACCTTCGCGCCGTGCGCGGCCATCAGGCGTGCGCTCGCAAAGCCAATGCCGCGGCTGGAGCCGGTGATCACGGCCACCTTGCCGCTCAGGTCGAACAGGGGTGAAGTCATTTGCATTGCGGATGAAGTGGCGTTAAAGTGAATACGTGTATGTGAACGCTGTATGATAATGAGAACGCTCGAAGCTGTCACCCAAGACATGGACGACCCGGTGGAAAAGGACCGCCACGTCGTCACGGCGCTCGCGCGCGGCTTGCGCGTGCTGCGCTGCTTCAGCCACGAGCGGCCCGAGTTGAGCGCCGGCGACATCGTGCGCATGACCGGCCTGCCGCAGCCCACCGTGTGGCGCTTGTGCCGCACCTTGGCGAGCGAGGGCTTGATCGTCTGCGCCGGCGAGCCGGGCCGCATGGCGCTGGGCCTGCCGGTGCTGGCACTCGGCTACGCCGCGCTGGTGCGGCAACCGCTGGCGCGCCTCGCGCTGCCGGCGATGCTGTCGCTCACCGAACGCTACCGAATGGGCACCTCGCTGGCCGCGCCGGTGGGGCTGGAGATGGTCTACATCCAGCGCACCCATGGCGACTTCGTCTACTTCAACGACCCCGTCGGCGCGCGCCGCCCGCTGGGTACCGCCCCTACCGGATGGGCGTGTCTGGCTGCGTGGGACGAGGCACGCCGCGCCGAGGTATTGAAAGAGATCAAGCGGCAGGATGGCAAGGCCTTTCCCGCTCTCGAACGCCGCATCCGCGCGGCGATCGCCGGTTACCGCGAAGACGGCTTCATCATCAGCATCGGCGTGCTGCACGAGCACTTCAATGCCGTCGCGGTGCCGGTTCGCGCCGCCGATGGGCAGCTGCACGGTCTCTCCGCATCGGGCCTCGCGGCGCTCTGGCCCGAGGACAAGCTGAGGGAGATCGGCGCTGGACTGGTCGTGCTGTCGCGCGACCTGGGCGCACGACCGGATTCAACCAGCAAGGAGATGCAATGACGGATTCATCGGGCACGGTCCTGGTCACCGGCGCCACCGGCGCGCAAGGCGGAGCCACGACGCGGCGGCTGCTCGCAGCCGGACGGCGCGTGCGCTTCCTGACGCGCGACCCTCACACCGCGGCGGCACGCACGCTGATCGCCGCGGGTGCGCAGGCCGCGCAGGGCGACCTGGGCGACGCCGCGTCGGTCGCTGCCGCGATGCATGGCGTCGAAGCCGTCTTCTCGGTCCAGGTGCCCGACATCACCGGCAATGACTGCGAACGCCGCCACGGCTTCGCACTCGTGCAGGCGGCACGTGCGGCCGGCGTGCTGCGCTTCGTTCACACCTCGGTCGCGCAAGCGGGACAGCACACCGGCTTTCCGGGCTGGGACAGCGGCCGCTGGCTGAACAAGTACTGGACCGACAAACGGGACATCGAGGAAGCGGTGCGCCACGCCGGCTTCGCGCGTTGGACGGTGCTGCAGCCGGCTTTCATGATGGACAACCTGGCGCTGCCCAAGTCCGGCTTCATGTTTGCGCGTCTGGCGCAGGGCGAGCTGCTGACCGCATTGCAGCCCGACACGCGGCTGCACTTCATCGCGGCCGACGACGTGGGCAGCTTTGCCGCAGCCGCGCTCACCGAACCGGCGCGGCTGCACGGCCAGACGATTCCGCTCGCCACCGAGGCGCTGACGATGACCGACGTCGCCGCGACGCTCGCGCGCGTGCTGCAGGCCAACGTCAGGGCCGTGCATGTGACGCCGCAAGAGGCGCTCGCCGCCGGCCTCTTCACGGGCTGGGTGAATACGCAGGAATGGATGAACGAGGTCGGCTACGCGGTCGATATCGCCAAGGCCCGGTCCTACGAGATTGCGCTGACGCCGCTCGATGCGTGGGCCGCGGCGCACAGCGACAGCATCCGGGTACCCGTTGCGAGGGCCACGGCATGAAGCTCGACCGCCTCGGCGCCATCGTCAATCTCTACGACCTTCCCCCCGCCATCCAGGTCACGGCAGAAGATGGCCTGCGCATCATCACGCTGAACCGGCCCGACGAGCTCAACGCGTCGACGACCGAGATGCTGATGTCCTACCCCAAGCTGTTCCGCAGCCTGGCCGAGGACCCGCAGGCGCGCGTGGCGATCCTAACCGGCGCCGGCCGCGCCTTCAGTGCCGGCGGTGACTTCAACCACTTCACGAAGACGCTCGACGACCCAGACTTCGCGCGTGCGGTGCAGGACAACGCGCGCCGCACGATCCACAGCTTCATCGATCTGCCGATCCCGATCATCGCGGCGGTCAACGGCCCGGCCGTCGGCTGGGGCGCGACGATGGCCACGCTGTGCGACATCGTGCTGATGTCGGAGAAGTCGTTCATGGCCGAGCCGCACATCAACATCGGCCTCGTGCTCGGCGACGGCATCTCGGTGGCCTGGCCGCTGTACATGAGCCTGTTGCGAGCCAAGGAGCTGATCCTGACCGGCGACCGTATCACGCCGGCGCAGGCGGTCGAGTTCGGTCTGGCCAACCGCGTGGTGCCGCCCGACCAACTGATGAGCGAAGCGCGCGCTCTGGCCGACAAGCTGCTGAAGCAGCCGCGCCAGGCACTCGAAGAGTCGAAGAAGATCCTCAATCTGTACCTGCGCCAGAGCGCCGCCCAGGTGCTCGATACCACGCTGGCGCGACAGCTCTCGGCGACGCTGAGCCCCGAGCACAACGCACTGGCCCGCGCCTTCCTGGGCCGCAAGTGACAAGGTGCCGATTGCGCCGGGCTCGCCACGACCTCGCGCCAGACGCGCGACGTCTCGCGCACACTCGCCTTGTCCACATTGCACAGGCGACCGGGCTCGCGCAGCCTTGAAGGCCACGTGGGCGATGCGGCGCACCTCGCCTTCGGCGTAGCGCATCGGGCTGCGCACGGTGTTCCGCCCGATTCCCGAAACCCTGAGCGGCATGGCGGCCGGACAGATCGACTTCGGGCTCGGTTTCCTGCCTTCGCTGGAAACCGGCATCCGAGACGCTGTCGGCGCACTACCCGCTCGTGATCAAACCGCACTGGTGCCACTGCCCGAGTTCGCGATCGCCCTGTACTGGCCTGGCACGACCGCTACCACCGCGACCCGGCCAATAAGTGGCTGCGCGATTTCGTGGTGCAGCAGTTTTCGCCCGACGGCGCCTGAGCCCCGGCAGCGGGTGCCCTACTTGGCGTCGGGCTGGGTCGCCGGATGTGTGCGGGCGAACGCCAGCAGCGCCTGGCAGGCGGCATCGATCGCCCGCAGCGTCTGATAGGGCCCGAGGTCCACCCCGAAGCGCTGCGCGTTGAAGAGCTGCGGCACGAGACAGCAGTCGGCGATCGTCGGCTGCGCGCCGACGCAGAAGCCGCCTCGCCTGTCGCGCGCCAGCTCGATCTCCAGCGCCTTCAGGCCCAGCCCCTATCTAGTGCTGCACCCATTCGTTCTTCTGATCCTGTGCGCGGCCATCAGGCGTCCGCTCGCGAGCCAATGCCGCGGCTGGATCCGAAGGGCAGTCACGCCGTCTTGGATTTCTGCGCCCGTGGCGTCGTGGCTTGCCGGCGTTCCTTTGCAGGACTGACGCGGACCGGAGCCGACCCCTTCCGCTTGGCGTCCGCCCCCGGCTGCGGATACAGCGCCTCCACGACCCGTCGAACTTCGTCGACATGGTTGCGAGGCACGAAAAGCTCAATCGCGACCCAACCTCGAGGCGGCATGGGCTTGTCCGGCAAGCTGTTCAGCTTCTCCCACCACCGCATCACTGTCTTAACGATGTAGTGCACATCCTGCATGCTGTAGCCAAACGGCTCACCCGCTTTGACCAATGTCGTGCCCTGCACGAGACGGCTGTACGCGGCCTGCTGACGGTTGATGTCGATGTTCTTGAGCAAAGGCAAGAGCCGCTTCCACTCCTGCTCGGTCAGTTGAGGCATGCAAGGTCCTTAATCGCTCCGATCGAATGACATCCCGAATGATCGTTGCCGCTGTTCCCTCCAATGTATTGGTAAGTAGCGAACGTGTAAAGGATTTATCCTTTACATTGATCTGGTCACGGACGCCACTCACGTGCGAAACCCCCACCCGGCTGCCCCTTTTCTTCCATAGCAGATCTTTCGTTGGCAGAGTGCGATTCCGTCGCGCCAGCCCCAGAGCTAGCTGAGCGCCCGCGACAGCATCTGAACCTGGACCGGGGGGCTGGGCGGGGTCGCGGTGACGCTGGCTGTTGTGGCGCCTGTCTGCTGACTGCCCGTTCCGCCCCGTAGAGGCGACGGCTGCACCCATGACACTCTCATTCCTTCGTCGACATGCAGCAGGAGCTGAACGCCGGTCCGGACGTTTCTCGCTCTGCGAAAGCATCGTCGCGCAGCCGCAGCTTGCGACCGCGGTGTGTCCGCAGACATCAGGTGTCCTTCTCTTGCGGGTAACTTTACGGGTAGGTTGGCAGCGATATTTCCACAAACCAAGCAGCCACGGGCCTTGGCGCCGCCACTTCGATTCCTGTCGGCTCGCCGCCACGAGAATGGCCCCCGGCGTGGACTCTGCGAGCGACGGCGATCGAGAATCGACGCTCGGGCGCTCCGCGAACTGGGCCGGGATTCGAGGCTTTCAGTGTCGGACGTCAACGCACATTCAGCAGCGGTACAGCAATGGCACTCGCGGCGATGGCTGACATCAAGACAAGAAGGAGACGAGAAGCACTTGTCCTTGGTCCACCCCCACCCTGCAGACCGTTGAACGGTCGCGTCAAATTCATTCGTTGTGCTCGCCAGCCGCCTTCCTGTCCTTGACCCATGCGCGGTGCACCGTGAACCGGTCCCATTCCTCCTTGCTCGGCACGCGATTCGCGGCGAGCAAACCTGTCCCCGTCGCCGTACCGGTCATCAGCCACAGTGCGTAGTCGAGCCGGTAGTGGCACATCGCCGCCAGCATCTCGATGCTCGGCATCTGCCGACCGATGAAAACGTTCTGCCACTTGGAAGCACCGATGCCGGTGCGCGACTCCAGGTACTGATACCGCCCTCGGGTCGGGGCGAGGTTCTCGCACAGGAAGATCAGCCGCTCGCGAAGCGCTTGAGCCTCGCCTGCCCAGTTCTCGACGTACGTCGCCCGAACCTCTTGGGTCGAGGACGCAGCCTTGGCCCTCTTGGCAGCGGCCCGCTTGTGTCCATTCGTAGCGACGCTTGACTTGGCGGCCATAGTGGCTAATCTCCATTTACTGTATTTTATGCACTTTCAGTCTGGGAACCGTATTGTGCGCGCGTTGCGCTTTCTAGTCCAACTGTGGAATGCGTGCAAGTGCGAGTCACGCGGTCAAGCGCAGGAGGGCTCGCCCGTTCCGGCGACGGGCCCGGCGCGCTTGCCTTTGGGAGATGCCATGAGCCGATGGACGCGCTCGCCGAGATGGTCGACCAGCCCACCGCATCAATGACGATCGATTGGTCGGAAGCGCGTGTCAAGACGTGGGTCCGCGTAGCGCATGCGACGCAAGGAGCTAGCGGCATGACAGACGAGGTCATCGGTGACGATATGCTCACCGCCGCCGAGGTTGCGCGCTGCCTCAAGATCAGCAAGCGCATGGTCTATGAGCTGCACGCGAGCGGCACATTGGCTGGCTACCGCTTCGGCCGCAATGTACGCTTCGCATCCTCTGACGTTGACACCTACCGCGCATCATGTCGATCAGTTGGGACAAACCGAACAAGTGCTGGCGCTACCAGTTCGACCGCCGCATTCAAGGCAGCCGCCACAGGGCTAGCCGCCTCCTTCCGCGCGGCTGGACTCAAGCCCAAGCTGACGCGTTCGACCGCCAGGAGAGCGCGCGCCTCTACGCCATTGCAACTGGCGTGCAGCGACAAGACCCCCTGATCGACGACGCGGTCTCGCTCTACCTGGCCGACAAGCGCCACCTCAAGAGCTACAAGGCTACGGCGGACCACCTGAACCAGATTGCGCCGTTCTACGCCGGCAAGGCGATGTCGACGCTTGCCGACGTGGCCAAGGAAGTGATCCGGGACGAAGGCGCGCGCGGCGTTTCTCCTGCGACGATTCGCAACCGCCTGGCGTGCCTCAAGGCCGCTTGCCGATGGGGCTGGAAGGCGCATGCGCTGACCGAGGCAGACCCAACCGCACGCATGCAGCTGCCGGCCGTACGCAATGAGCGGCATGTCTACGTAAAGCGAGAAGGCATGTTGAAGACCGCGCGCGCGGCCACCCGGCACGACGTGCGCATCGCCATCCGCGTGGCGTTCTACACCGGCATGCGGCTCGGCGAGCTGCAGCGCGTGCGCGTGCATGGCAACGTGCTCGAGCTCGAGGACACGAAGAACGGTGACAGGCGCGCCATCCCGGCCCACCCACGCATTCACACATGCTTGCGCTACCTACCCCTCACCGCGCCGAAGATCACGCTGCAGCGGGGCTGGCAACGCGCCCGCGAGGCCACCAATATTGGAGACGTTCACTTCCACGATTTGCGGCACTCGGCCGCGTCGGAGATGGCCAACGCCGGCGTCGACCTCTACACCGTGGGTACCGTGCTGGGCCACCGCGACCCGCGCAGCACGCAGCGCTACAGCCACCTCACGGCGGCCAAGCTGAGCGACGCCATCGGCGCTATCGGCAAACGAGTAGGCCAAAAACTCCCCCACAAGGCGGCGGCAAAGGGCAAGAAAAAAGCCGCCCCGCGAGCGGCTTGAGTCAGGTCGATTTACCTATGGAGAGCGGTGGCGGAGAGGGTCGGATTCGAACCGACGGTACGGTATAACCGTACACCGGATTTCGAGTCCGGCGCATTCGACCACTCTGCCACCTCTCCAGATCATTCGCGGCTTCGGCAGGTCGCTACCGATCCGCAGATTCTAACGCAGCCGGTGGGTGCCGCTCAGGCACGCAGTTCGGTTTGCCCGCCGAGGTAAGGCCGCAGCACCTCGGGCACGCTGATCGAGCCGTCGGCGTTCTGGCCGTTTTCCAGCACCGCCACCAGCGCGCGCCCGACCGCGACGCCGGAGCCGTTGAGGGTGTGCACCAGCTCGTTCTTGCCTTGCGCGGCCTTGAAGCGCGCGTGCATGCGCCGCGCCTGGAAGGCCTCGCAGTTCGAACAGGAGCTGATCTCGCGGTAGGTGTTCTGCGCCGGCAACCAGACCTCGAGGTCATAGGTCTTGGTGCTGCCGAAGCCGAGGTCGCCGCCGCACAGCGCGACCACGCGGTACGGCAGGCCGAGTTTTTGCAGGATGGCCTCGGCGTGGCCGACCATCTGCTCGAGCACCTCATAGCTGTGCTCGGGGTGGACGATCTGCACCATCTCGACCTTGTCGAACTGGTGCTGACGGATCATGCCGCGCGTGTCGCGCCCGGCGCTGCCCGCCTCGGAGCGGAAGCACGGGCTGTGGGCGGTCAGCTTGATCGGCAGCGCATCGGCCGAAAGTATCTGCTCGCGCACGGTGTTGGTCAGCGAAATCTCCGAGGTCGAGATCAGGTACTGCTCGCGCTGCTCTTCGTCACCGCCGCGCAGCACCCAGAACATGTCGCGCTTGAACTTCGGCAGCTGGCCGGTGCCTTCGAGGATCTCGCGGTTCACGATGTAGGGCGTGTAGCACTCGGTGTAGCCGTGCTCCTGCGTCTGGGTGTCGAGCATGAACTGGGCGAGCGCGCGGTGCAGCCGCGCAACTTGCCCACGCAGGAAGCTGAAGCGTGAGCCCGACAGCTTCGCGCCGGTGTCGAAGTCGAGGCCGAGCGGCGCGCCGAGGTCGACATGGTCCTTGGGCGCGAAGTCGAACGTGCGCGGCGTGCCCCAGCGGCGCAGCTCGACATTGGCGGTCTCGTCGGCACCGAGCGGCACGCTGTCGTGCGGGAGGTTGGGAATCGACATCAACAGCCCCGCGAGCTCGGCCTGGATCGCGTCCAGCCGCTCGGCCGAAGCCTTCAACTCGTCGGCGATGCCCCCGACCTGAGCCATCAGCGCCGCGCTGTCTTCGCCCTTCGCCTTGCGCTGGCCGATCTGCTTGGACAGGCTGTTGCGGCTTGCCTGCAGCTCTTCGGTGCGGGTCTGGATCGTCTTGCGCTCGCCCTCCAGCGACTGGAAGCGCCCGACGTCCAGGAAGGGTTGCGGCGACTCGCGCTTTTCGAGTCGGGCGATGACGCCGGGCAGGTCGCGGCGCAGCAGGTTGATGTCGAGCATGGGCAACGGGGACCACGCGAGCGTGGCCGCCTGAGAGAGTGCGTGAAGCCCGGAATTGTAGGCAGGCGGCCGGCGTGACTCAGGCCGGCATCAGCGCGAAGCTGCGCGCCGGCGAATGCTGCGCCTGTGCACCCGCGCCGCGCGCCTCGCACAGCACCTGCGACGCGCAGTCGGCGCAGCGACCGCATTGCGTCGCCACACCCAGATCGAGCTGCAGGCATTCGAGGCTGTGCGCCCCGTCGGCCACGGCTTCGCGGATCTGCTTGTCAGACACCCGGCGGCACACGCAAACAATCATCGTCGACCTCTCGTTACTGCACTAACTCATTCACCGATCTGCGTCTGCAAGTAGTTCGCGAGTCCCACCTTGGCAAGCACGTCGATCTGGGTTTCCAGGAAATCGATGTGCGCTTCGGTGTCGTCGAGAATCCCCTGTAGCAGGTCGCGCGACACGTAGTCGCGCACCGATTCGCAGTGCGCGATGCCGTCCTTGATGGTGGCTTGCGCGCCGCGCTCGGCCTGCAGGTCGCAGTCCAGCACCTCGGGCACGTCCTCGCCGATCAGCAACTTGCCCAGATCCTGCAGGTTCGGCAGTCCCTCGAGCGTGAAGATGCGTTCCATCAGGCTGTCGGCGTGCTTCATCTCGCCGATCGACTCTTCGTATTCCTTCTTCGCCAGCCGGCCAAAGCCCCAGTGCGTGAGCATGCGGTAGTGCAGGAAGTACTGGTTGGTGGCGGTCAGCTCGTTCTTCAGCTGGGCGTTCAGGTGCGCGATGACTTGGGGGTCGCCTTTCATGGGTTCTCCTTGGGCTCGTTCGTCGGCAGCGCGGCTGCGCCCGCCATTGTGGCGGCGGTGCTGCGCCCGCCATTGTGGCGGCGGTGCTGCGGAACGCGGAAAGGCGATTGCGGGTCATCACGGACGTGATTATGATTGCAAACCGTTCTCATTTGCAATAACCATTCTTGGCAGCCGGTCCGGCGTGCCGCATCGAGGAGCCGCCAGTGATCGGGAGGATGTCGAAGGGCGCGGCCACGGCCGCCGCCGTGGCCATGCTGTGGGGTTGTGGCGGGGGAGGCCCCGCCGCCAGCAGCAGCGCCGGCAATGAAGCACCGCTGTCCGCTCAGGCGAGCCTGGGCGAGAAGATTTTCAACGACGTGACGCTGTCGGCGTCGGGCCGGCAGTCCTGCGCCAGCTGCCACAGCGCCGACCACGGCCACGCGGCGCCCAACGACCTGGCGGCACAGTTCGGCGGTGCCCTGCTCGACCAGCAAGGCAGCCGCTCGTCGCCGTCGATCCGCTACCTGGTGGCCAACAGCGCGTTCCACTTCGACGCCGAGGGCACACCCACCGGCGGCTTCTTCTGGGATGGCCGCGCCACGTCGCTGCAGGACCAGGCGGCGCGCCCCTTCGTCAATCCGCACGAAATGGCCAACACGAGCGTGGCCGACGTCATCGACAAGCTCGCACGCGCGAGCTATGCGGCCGAGTTCCAGCAGCTGTTCGGCGCCGACATCTTCGGCCGACCCGACGACGCCTTCGCCCGCATAACGCTCGTGCTGCAGCAGTACCAGCGCGAGGACCCCGACTTCCGGCCGTTCTCCAGCAAGTACGACGAATTCCTGCGCGGCAAGGTCAATCTGTCCGAGTCGGAGATCCGCGGCCTCGCGCTGTTCAACCGGCCCGACAAGGGCAACTGCGCGGCCTGCCACCCCTCGGCCAAGGCGAGCGACGGCAGCCACCCGCTGTTCACCGACTTCAGCTACGACAACCTGGGCGTGCCGCGCAACAGCGCGCTGGCGCAGAACGCCGACCAGGCCTTCTTCGACCTCGGCCTGTGCGCGCGCGAAGGCGGTGTCCTGGCCGCGCGCGGCGACCTGTGCGGCGCATTCAAGGTGCCGTCGCTGCGCAACGTGGCGCTGCGCCAGGTCTTCTTCCACAACGGCCGGTTCAAGACGCTGAAGGACACGCTCAGCTTCTACGTGCAGCGCGACACCAACCCCGAAAGGTTCTACCCGCTGAACCCCGACGGCACGGTGAACAAGTTCGACGACCTGCCGCCGCAGTACCACGCCAACGTGAACACCAGCGAGGCGCCCTACAACCGCAAACCAGGCGACGCGCCAGCGCTCAGCGACGCCGAGATCGACGACGTGATCGCCTTCCTGAAGACCTTGAGCGACGGCTACCGGCCGTGACGCCCCCCGAATTCCAACTGCACTTTTCCCGGAGGAAACCGATGTCCCGAAGCCGCCTGCTGGCGACCCCCCTGAAGACCGCGCTGGCCGCGAGCCTGCTGCTCGCGAGCAGCGCCGGTTTCGCGCAAAGCGCCACCGAAGCCGAACTCGCGCGCAAGCTCGATCAGCTCGCCGCCGAACTGGCCAACGTGAAAGCCCAGCTCGTGCAACTGCAGCAGCAGCGCGCCGCGCCGGCGCCCGGGGCCGCACCAGCACCGGCCGCAACGCCGGTTGTCGCCACCACGCCGCCACGCCCGACGGAGCCCGCGACCGTGCTGTCGAGCTACGGCGAGATCAACTACAACCGCCCGACCCGTGCGAGCCAGAACGCGCAGGCCGACGTGCGCCGCTTCGGGCGGGGCGCCCCGCACCGCTTCGACGCGAAGACCAAGGTCGTCACCGAGCTCGAAGTCGAGCACGCGGTGTCGTCGGCCGACGACTCTGGCGAGGTGGAAGTCGAGCAGGCCTACATCGAGCACCAGCTGACCCGCACCTGGGCCGTGCGCGGCGGGCTGTTCCTGATGCCGGTCGGCCTGCTCAACG
>DASXQQ010000247.1:0-8425 GCA_036507085.1 Piscinibacter sp.
CGGCTCGTTCTACGCGATGCTGAGCCTCGGGCTCGCGGTGATCTTCGGGTTGCTGGGGATCGTCAACTTCGCCCATGGCGCGCTGTACATGATCGGCGCCTACGTGGCCTGGTTCAGCCTGGAGAAGCTCGGGCTGAACTACTGGTTCGCGCTGCTGCTGGCGCCGCTGGTCGTCGGTGCGCTGGGGGTGGTCGTCGAGCGCACCTTGCTCAAGCGGCTGTACAAGCTCGACCCGCTGTACGGGCTGCTGCTGACCTTCGGCCTCGCGCTGATCGCCGAAGGCGTGTTCCGCGACCAGTTCGGCGTGTCGGGCCAGCAGTATCCGGTGCCCGATGCGCTGGCCGGGGCGACCAACCTCGGCTTCATGGTGCTGCCGAACTACCGTGCCTGGGTCGTGTTCGCGTCGCTCGCGGTCTGCCTGTCGACCTGGTTCCTGATCGAGCGCACGCGGCTCGGCGCCTACCTGCGCGCCGGCACCGAGAACCCGGCGCTGGTGCAGGCCTTCGGCGTCAACGTGCCGGTGATGGTGATGCTGACCTACGCCGCCGGCGCCGGCCTCGCGGCGCTGGCCGGGGTGCTCGCCGCGCCGGTGATCCAGATCACGCCGCTGATGGGAAGCAACCTGATCATCGTCGTCTTCGCGGTGGTGGTGATCGGCGGCATGGGCTCGATCCTCGGCTCCATCCTCACCGGCCTCGCGCTCGGGCTGATCGAAGGCCTGACCAAGGTGTTCTATCCCGAGGCGTCGAGCATCGTCGTCTTCGTCATCATGGCCATCGTGCTGATGATTCGCCCGGCCGGTCTGTTCGGCAAGGAAAAATAATGAGCCCAGCGATCGTTCACGACGGCGCCCGGCGCGGCCAGCTGACCTGGCTCGCGGTGCTCGCCTTGCTCGTCGCAGCGCCGTTCATCGGCCTGTACCCGGTGTTCATGATGAAGGCGCTGTGCTACGCGATCTTCGCCTGCGCGTTCAACCTGCTGCTCGGCTACACCGGCCTGCTGTCCTTCGGTCACGCCGCGTTCATGGGCTCGGCGGCCTACGCCACCGGCTGGCTGGTGCGCTCGTCCGGCTGGCCGCCCGAAGCTGGCCTGCTCGCCGGCACCGTGCTGGCCGCGCTGCTCGGCCTCGCGATCGGCTTGATCGCGATTCGCCGCCAGGGCATCTACTTCGCGATGATCACCCTCGCGATGGCGCAGATGGTCTACTTCGTCTGCCTGCAGGTGCCGTTCACCGGCGGCGAAGACGGGCTGCAGGGCGTGCCGCGCGGTCGGCTGTTCGGGCTGATTCCGCTCGCCAACGACACGGTGCTGTATTTCGTCGTGCTCGCGATCTTCGTCGCGGTGTTCCTGTTCATCATTCGCATCGTCCATTCGCCCTACGGCCAGGTGCTCAAGGCGATTCGCGAGAACGAAGCGCGCGCCGTCTCGCTCGGCTACGACGTCGACCGCTACAAGCTGCTCGCCTTCGTGCTGTCCACCGGCCTCGCGGGCCTGGCCGGCGCACTGAAGACCTTGGTGCTCGGCTTCGCCACGCTGTCCGACGCGCACTGGTCGCTGTCGGGCGAGGTCGTGCTGATGACCCTGCTCGGCGGCATGGGCACCTTCGCCGGCCCGGTGCTGGGCGCGTTCACCATCATCGGATTGCAGGACTTCCTCGCCGACCGCGTCGGCTCCTGGGTCACGGTGATCATCGGCGTGATCTTCGTCGTCTGCGTGGTCGCGTTCCGGCGCGGCTTCGTCGGAGAGTTGCTGGCCTGGCAGCGGCGGCGCAAGGCCGCATGATTCAGCTTTCGAACAGATCGGCCGCGCTCTTCGGCGGCGCCACGCCCAGATGCCGGAACGCTGCCAGCGTCGCCACCCGCCCGCGCGGCGTGCGCTGCAGATAGCCCTGCTGGATCAGATACGGCTCGATCACGTCCTCGATCGTGTCGCGCTCTTCGCCGATCGCGGCGGCCACGTTGTCGAGTCCGACCGGCCCGCCGTCGAAGCGCAGGATCACCGCTTCGAGCAGCTTGCGGTCCATCACGTCGAGGCCATGCGGGTCGACGTCGAGCATCGCCAGCGCCTTGTCGGCGAGCGCCTTGGTGATGCGCCCATCGCCCTTCACGTCGGCATAGTCGCGTACGCGGCGCAGCAGCCGGTTGGCGATGCGCGGCGTGCCGCGTGAACGGCGCGCGATCTCGAAGCCGCCAGCGTCGTCGACCGACACCTTGAGCAGCCCCGACGAGCGGTGGACGATGCGCGCGAGTTCCTCGGCACTGTAGAACTCGAGCCGCGCGACGATGCCGAAGCGGTCGCGCAGCGGATTGGTCAGCATGCCGGCGCGGGTGGTGGCCCCCACCAGCGTGAACGGTTGCAGGTCGAGCTTGATCGAGCGCGCCGCCGGGCCCTCGCCGATCATGATGTCGATCTGGTAGTCCTCCAGCGCAGGGTAGAGGATTTCCTCGACCACCGGGCTCAGGCGATGGATCTCGTCGATGAAGAGCACGTCGTTGCGCTCGAGGTTGGTGAGGATCGCCGCCAGGTCCTTCGGTTTCTCGAGCACCGGGCCCGAGGTCTGGCGCAGGTTCACGCCGAGCTCGTTGGCGATGATGTGCGACAGCGTCGTCTTGCCCAGCCCCGGCGGGCCGAACAGCAGCACATGGTCCATCGCTTCGCTGCGCATCTTGGCCGCGCCGATGAAGATCTCGAGTTGCTCGCGCGCCTTCGCCTGGCCGACGTATTCGGCCAGCCCCTTGGGCCGCAGCGCGCGCTCGATCGCTTCTTCGTTGGGCGACGCGGGGGCCGCGCTGATAACGCGCCGGGGGACCGCGAACTCATCGGTCTGGATGCTCATGCCGCATTATCGGGCGGGGCCGGGCCCGCCGCGTTTGGCACAATCACGCCCCTGCCCACGGAACAAACCATGAGATTCATTCTCGCCAGCCTGACACTCGGCCTTGCCAGCCTCGGCGCCCAGGCGCATGACTACAAGCTCGGCAACATCCGAATCGACCACCCGTATGCGCGCGCCACCGCCGCCGGTCAGCCGACGGGAGGTGCCTATCTCAAGCTCGACAACCAGGGGTCCGACGACCGGCTGCTCGCGGCAAGCGCGGCGGTGTCCCGGAGTGTCGAAATGCACAGCATGACCATGGACGGCGACGTCATGCGCATGCGCCAAGTACAGTCGATCGAATTGCCGGCGGGTAAGACGGTCGAGCTGAAGCCGGGCGGGCTGCACATCATGCTGGTCGGTCTGAAGGCCCCGCTGAAGGCCGGCGACCACTTTCCGATGAAGCTCAGCTTCGCGAAGGCGGGCGAGCTGACGGTCGACGTGATGGTTCAGGCGGCCGGCCCCGAGACCGCGCAGCAGCCGATGCCGCACGGGATGAACCACGAGATGAAGCATTGAGCGCGCCTCAGCGCGCGAGTGCCTTCAGGGCGAGCTTGATCCCTTCGCTGACGCCGATCTCGTCGGGCAGGTTCTTCAGCGCCGCGGCGGCTTCGCGGTCGCTGTAGCCGAGGGCGACCAGCGCCTGCAGGATGTCGGCCTGCGCACCGTGGGCCACGCTGGCCGGCGCGGCGAGCGCGTCGCCGAGCTTGCCCTTGAGCTCGAGCAGCAGGCGCTCGGCGGTCTTCTTGCCGATGCCCGGCACCTTGATCAGCCGCCCGCTTTCCTGCAGGCTGACCGCCTGCGCCAGCTCGTTGACGCTCAGGCCCGACAGGATCGCCAGCGCGGTGCGCGGGCCGACGCCGGAGATCTTCACCAGCAGGCGAAAGGTCGAGCGCTCGTCGTGGCTGAGAAAGCCGAACAGCACCTGCGCGTCTTCGCGCACGACGAAGTGCGTCAGCAGCGTGACGCGTTCACCGAGCGAGGGCAGGTTGTAGAAGGTGCTCATCGGAACGTCGACTTCGTAGCCGACGCCGTTCACGTCGATGAGCAACTGCGGGGGCGATTTTTCCGCGAGGACGCCGGTGAGTCTGCTGATCATGGAGCGGGATTATGAGTCCCGCCTCCGCGCCGCCAGTCAACGTCGAAACAGTCCGAGCCGCTGGGCCTCGAGCGCCGCTTCCGCGCGCGAGCTCACGTTGAGCTTGCGGTAGATCTGCTTCACGTAGTCGGCGATCGTGTGGCGCGACAGGTTCAATTGCACGCCGATCTCCGGCAAGGTGAAGCCCTTGGCCACGCGCAGCAGCACTTCATTTTCGCGATCGGTCAGCGAGACATGCGGAATGTTTTGCGGCCGCTCCTGCGGGCGCGACTGCGCGGCGAAGTGCGAGATCACGCGCCGCGCGATCGACGGCGACAGCGGCGGCTCGCCCTGGCTCATGCGCTTCAACTGCTCGGCGATCAACTCGCGCGCCTGCTCCTTCAGCAGGTAGCCGAAGGCACCGGCCTGCAGTGCGGGGAACAGGTGATCGTCGTCGTCATGGATCGTCACCACCACCGACTGCGCTTCGGGTTGCGACTCGCGCAGCGCGGCGACGACGTCGACGCCGGAGCCGTCGGGCAGACCCAGGTCCACCAGCGCCAGATCGAATTTGATCGCGGTGATCAGCTCGAGCGCATCGTGCACGCGCGCGGCTTCGGAAATCAGCGATTGCGGAAACACCTGCAGCACCAGCACTTTCATCCAGGCGCGGATTTCCGGCAGGTCTTCGAGCAGCAGGATGTTTTTCATGGTGGCTCCGCGCAGCAGCGCCTGGTGGTGAATTGATCCTACCAGTGCGAAAACACGCTGTGGGTGGGACCTCAGAGCGGAAGTGTGAGCCTTATCACGGTGCCGTAGCCGGGTCCCGACTCGACGAGGCACTGCCCCTGCAATTGCTTGGCGCGATGCTTCATGCTGGACATGCCGTGGCCGCGGTCGAGCTTGCCGTCGAGTTCCATCGGAATGCCCTTGCCGTTGTCCTGCACCAGCATGCCGAAGTCGCGCTCACCGACGCTCGATCGCACCTTGCAGTGCGAGGCGCCGCTGTGCTTGATGATGTTGCTCACCGCCTCGCGCAGAATGCGTGTCGTCTGCACGTAGGCGCGCGCCGGCAGCAGGTGCTCGATTTCTTCGGGCGGCCCTTTCCAGTCGGCCTCGATGTTGGCCTGCCCGAGTCGCGACACCGTTTCGGCACGCCAGTCGGCGAGCGCGTCGGCCAGACGCACCGGCTTGCCGGTGAGGCCGCGCACCGACAGACGCATCTCCTCGAGCGCCTCGCGCGCCAGCGTCGAGATGCGCTCGCTCTCGCTGGTATGCACGATGGTCAGCAGCTTCGCGCCCAGGTCGTCGTGCAGGTCGGCGGCGATGCGTTTGCGCTCCTTCTCGGTCACCTGCTCGACGCGCAGCTCCGACAGCTGGCTGAAATTGCGCTCGATGTCGGCGGTGATTTCCTTGACCCGGACTTCCAGCGTCGAGCGGCTCGCCTCGGCGGCCTGCAGGGCGCGGGCAAACACCTGGGCCATGCGCGAACCGACGCCGAGGAACAGCAGCGGCGCCGCGAACTGCAGCACCGGCAGCGGCGGCATCGGCACCAGCTGGTGCTGCACCGCCATCTCGAACAGCAGCACGCCCGCGCTGGCGACCAGGATGGCCAGCATCGCGCGCCAGTCGCCTCGCCGGCGCTTGCGTACGGCCGCGAGGTGTACCCCCATCGCCGCGAGCAGCTCCAGCGCCAGCAGCGCGTACCAGATGCTGGCGCCGACGAAGGTGCGCGTCGGCTCCGCCCACAGCAGGCTCAGCGGGACCAGCAGGCACTGCGCGGCGAGACCGGCTGCGACCCGGCGCGAGCGCAGTCCGACCTGCTCCAGCAGGAACAGCACCGCACAGGCGACGATCGGCGGCAGCATGCTGCAGAGCAGGACTTCGGTGCCGAAGCTGTCCAGCGCCAGCGCAGGCCAGCCCACGCGCGCCACCAGCAACGCCCAGCCGGCCATCAGCGCGCCGAAATAGAGCAGGCGACGCTCGCGCCGATGCAGCGCGAAAAGCAGCAGCACGAAGCCGCCGAGCACCAGCAGCGTGCCGCCGACGATCTGCACCGCGGTGAAGTTCCAGAACAGGCGCAGCGCATGTTCATCGCTCAGTTCGGACACACGCCCGACCTTCAGCTCCGACAAGGCGGCGGCACGCTCGCGCGCGGCCACTCGCTGCAGCGCATGACCCGTGACGCGCAGGTCGAGCACATTGCCCTGCGTCTTGAGCAGGCCGGCCGGAAAGACGATCAGCCGCGGCGCGCGGCACATGCCGGCGATCGGTTCGTGGCTCGCCTGATCGCTGTGGATGCGCTGGCCGTTCAGATCGACATCGAGTTCGCTGCACACGCGCGGCACATGGGCCGCGAGCAGCTCGGTCCCCGGGCCGGCCCCCGGCGCATCGAACGCGACGCGGTACCAGACGCTGCCGTCGTAGCGCGGCCGCGACTGCGACCAGTCGTCGGGAAGCTGCACCGGCTGCGCCGCCGCGTCGGGGAAATGCGCCGCCGCACTGGGCAGCGCCAGCGCCTCCGAGAAGACCAGCGGCGCCGCAGCCGCGGGCGTCGCGAGGGCGATCACGCAGGGGACGATTGCCGCTTGAAGCCGAGTCAGAAAACGCATCCGCATGGCCAAGGATTGTGCAGGAAGCACCGCGGTGCAGGGCGGGCCGGCCTGCCCGCGCCGAGCCGGATCGCACGCTTGCGGCGACAATGCCCGAGCGCCTCGAATCCGCCCGACACCGTGATCCTTCGCCACGCTTTCATCCCGCTCGACAATACCCGCCTCGCCCACGTGTGCGGCAGCATGGACAGCCATTTGCGCGACATCGAGGCCGCGCTCGGGGTGAGCATCAGCCGGCGCAACGAATCGTTTCGCGTCGAAGGCCACAAGGTCGCGGCGGAGCGCGCGGTGGCGCTGTTGCAGACGATGTATGACCGGGCGCGCAAGCCGATTCCGCCGGAAACCTTCCAACTCGCGCTGGTCGAAGCGGCGGCCGAAGCGGCCGCCGCCTTGCGGCCGAATGTCCACCCTCACCCCCAGCCCCTCTCCCCGGGGGAGAGGGGAGAGGCTGGCGGAGGTGGCGAGGAAATCGTGCTGCGCACCCGCCGCGCTGACCTGGCCGGGCGCACGCCGAACCAGCATCGCTACCTGCGCAACATCCTTGACCACGACATCACGCTGGCGATCGGCCCGGCCGGCACCGGCAAGACCTTTCTCGCCGTCGCCTGCGCGGTCGACGCGCTCGAGCGCAGTGCGGTGCAGCGCATCGTCCTCACCCGCCCGGCGGTCGAGGCCGGCGAGCGACTCGGCTTCCTGCCGGGCGACCTGGCGCAGAAGGTCGATCCTTACCTGCGGCCCTTGTACGACGCGCTGTACGACTTGATGGGCCTCGACAAGGTCGGCCGCGCATTCGAGAAGGGCACGATCGAAGTCGCGCCGCTCGCCTTCATGCGCGGGCGCACGCTGAACAACGCGTTCGTGATCCTCGACGAAGCGCAGAACACCACGCCCGAGCAGATGAAGATGTTCCTCACCCGCATCGGCTTCGGTAGCAAGTGCGTGGTCACCGGCGACGTGAGCCAGATCGACCTGCCGCGCGGCACCGACAGCGGGCTGATCGACGCCGAGCGCGTGCTGCGCCGCGTGCGCGGCATCGCGACGACGCACTTCACCTCGGCCGACGTGGTGCGCCATCCGCTGGTGGCGCGCATCGTCGAGGCCTACGAGGCGGCGCGTTCCGACGTATGAGCGCCCCCAAACCTGCCGCTTCGCGTCAGGCCCCCCGAGGGGGTCAAGGAAACTTGGGAGCGGCTCGGCGTTTCCTTGAGAGCCGCCCGCCGCTCGCGCTGTCGCTGCAGTTCGCCGACGCCTCGCACCGCGCACAGCTGCCGCGCCACAAGGTCGCGCGCTGGATTCGCGCCGCCCTGGCACGGCCGGCGGAGATCACGGTGCGGTTGGTCGGCGCAGAGGAAGGGCAGGCGCTGAACCGTGATTACCGCGGCAAGGATTACGCCACCAACGTGCTCACCTTCGACTACAGCCGCGAGCCGGTGGTGGTGGCCGACCTGATCCTGTGCGCTCCGGTGGTGGCTGCCGAGGCGCGGGCGAGCCGCACGCCGCTGCAGGCGCACTACGCGCATTTGCTGGTGCATGGCGCCTTGCATGCGCAGGGCTACGACCACGAGTCCGACGCCGAGGCGAAGGTGATGGAAGCGCGGGAGAGCGAGGTGCTCACGCAGCTCGGCTTCGCCGACCCGTACCGCTGATCAGTGGGTCGTGCCCAGGTAGCGCTTGCGCCAGAAGAAGGCGCTCAAGCCGCCGCCGACCAGCAGCATCACACCGAAGATGATCCAGAAGCCGCGCGCGCTGTGGATCAGCGGCAGGCCCTCGAAGTTCATGCCGAAGAAGCCGGTCACGAAGTTCAGCGGCAGGAAGATCGCGGTCAGCACCGTCAGCGTGCGCATGATGGCGTTGGTGCGG
>DASXQQ010000248.1:0-27533 GCA_036507085.1 Piscinibacter sp.
CCAGGTCGATCACATCGTGATGGGGGCGCGCAGCAGTTCCATGCTGCGCCGCTACCTGGGCAGCGTGTCGTCCCAGGTGGTGGCGCAAGCGCATTGCACGGTGACGGTGGTGCGCGCCGCGGGGCCCGCGGATTGACGCGCCCGAATCGCGCCGATCAAGCCGACGCCTCCTGACGCAGCTTGAAGCGCTGCAGCTTGCCGGTCTCGGTGCGCGGCAACGCGCTGCGGAACTCGATCGCGCGCGGGTACTTGTAGGGCGCGATGCTCTGCTTGACGAACTCCTGCAGCGCCTTGGCCAGCGCCGGCGTCGGCTCATGGCCGGCACGCGCCACCACATAGGCCTTGACGATCTGGCCGCGCTCGACGTCGGCAACGCCGACCACGCCGCACTCGGCCACCGCCGGGTGCAGCAGCAGCGCGCTCTCGACTTCGGGGCCGGCGATGTTGTAGCCGCCGGAGATGATCATGTCGTCGGTGCGCGCCTGGTAGACGAACCAGCCGTCGGCATCGACGAGGTAGGCGTCGCCGGTCAGGTTCCAGCCGTCTTGCACGTACTGGCGCTGGCGCTCGTCGGCGAGGTAGCGGCAGCCGGTCGGCCCCTTGACCGCGAGCCGGCCGACCTGGCCCGGCGGCAGCGGTCGCAGTTGCTCGTCGACCACGCAGGCGGTGTAGCCGGGCACCGGCTTGCCGGTGGCGCCGGGCTTGGCGTCGTCCTCGGTGTGCGAGATGAAGATGTGCAGCAGCTCGGTCGAACCGATGCCGTCGATCATCTCGATGCCGGTCGCGTCCTTCCACAGCGCTCGCGTGGCCGCCGGCAGCGCTTCGCCGGCGCTCACGCATTTGCGCAGCGACGCGATGTCGTGGCCGGCCACCGTCGCGGCCATCGCGCGGTACGAGGTCGGGGCGGTGAAGCACACGCTCGCGCGGTACTGTTCGATCGCCGCCGGCAGCACGTCGGGCGAGGCCTTTTCCAGCAGCACCGTCGACGCGCCGATCGACAGCGGAAACAGCAGCAGGCCGCCCAAGCCGAAGGTGAACGCGAGCGGCGGGCTGCCGATGAACACGTCGTCGCGCGAGGCGCGCAGCACATGCGCCGGCCAGCAGGCGCAGGCGGCCATCACGTCGCGGTGGAAGTGCATCGTGCCCTTGGGCGTGCCGGTGGTGCCGGAGGTGAAGGCCATCAGGCAGGTGTCATCGGCGGCGGTCGCGACCGCCTCGAAGCGTTCCGACTGAGCGGCCGCGCGCGCTTCGAGCGCGTCGGGCGCATCACTGTGGAAGTACAGCACCGTCGTGAGCGACGGACACTGCGCCGCGGCCAGCGCCAGTTCGTCGGCGAGCCGCGCATCGCACAACGCGTGGCTCACCTGCGCCTTGCTGATGATCTGTGTCAGCTCCTTCGCGCGCAGCAGCGGCATGCTGCCGACCGCGATCGCGCCCGCCTTCACGACCGCGAGCCAGCTCGCGGCAAGCATCGGCGAATTGGCGCCGCGCAGCAGCACCCGGTTGCCCGGCAACACGCCGAGCTCGTCGACGAGCACGCGAGCGATACGGTTCACCTGCGCCTGCAGCTCGGCGTAGGTCCAGCGCACGCCGAGCCCTTGCACGCACAGGCGATCGCCGTGGCCATCGCGCACCCAACGGTCGAGCAGTTCGCTCACGCAGTTGAGCGACTCGGGAAACTGCAGCTCGGGCAGGTCGAAGCGGAACTCGGGCCACTGCTCGCGCGGCGGCAGGTGGTCGCGGGCGAAGCTGTCGATGGGGGCGGAGCGGGTCATGGTCGGCTCGTCAGGTCCTGGGTTTGCTGCGTTTGGGCGCCGCGGCGTCGACCGTGGCGAGGTGCCGCTTCAGGCCGGCGAGCAGCGCGTAGACCTGGTTCTTCTCGTCGGCGTCCCAGCCGGCGAAGAGCTCGATCACCCACTGCTCGTGAACGCTGGCCATGCGGCGGAACTGGCGCCGGCCGGCCGGTGTGAGCTGCACCGAGAAGGCACGCCGGTCGCTCGGGTGGGGCGCGCGCGTCACCAGGCCCTCGGCTTCGAGCTGGTCGGTGACGCCGGTCACGTTGCCGCCGGTCACCATCAATCGCTGCGACAGCTCGCCCATGGTCAGGCCGTCGGGTTCGCGTTCGAGCTGCGCGAGCAGGTCGAAGCGCGGCAGCGTGGTCGCGAATTCTCGGCGCAGCCGGTTGCGCACCACGCCCTCGACGCGCGTGGTGCAGGCGAGCAGGCGCAGCCACAGCTTGAGCGCCTGGTGGTGGTCGTTGCTGACCCGCGACTCCACATCGGTCGTCATCGGTTGCGGCACGGCACTCACATCACTTCTCCACCGGCCACCGCGATCGCCTGCCCGGTGATCGCCGCCGACTCGCGCCGGCACAGCCAGAGCACCGCCTGCGCCACCTCGTCGGGCTGCACCAGCCGGCCCTGCGGATTGGTGCCGGCAAGCTCCGCGCGCGCCTCGGTGGCGCTGCGTCCGGTCTTCGATGCGATCTGATCGACGGCACGTTCGACGATCTGCGTCTCGGTGTAGCCCGGACAGACCGCGTTGACCGTCACCCCCTTGCGCGCGACCTCGAGCGCGAGCGCGCGGGTGAGCCCGAGGACGCCGTGCTTGGCCGCGCAATAGGCGGCCACATACGCATAGCCCTTCAGCGCCGCGGTGCTCGCGATGTTGACGATGCGTCCGAAGCGGCGCTCGGTCATGCCCGGCAGCACCTGGCGCGTGCAGAGAAAGCTGCCCGTGAGGTTGACGTCGAGCATGCGCTGCCACAGGTCGGGCGTGGTGCGAACGAAGGGCTGGGCCTCCACCTGGCCGGCGCTGTTGACGAGGATGTCGACCGGGCCGAAGGCGGCCGCCGCGTCGAACGCCGCTTGCACGCTGGCCGCGTCGGCCACGTCGGCGGCGATGCACTGCGTCTCGGGCAAGCCGAGGGACTTCAGGCGCTGCAGCGAGCGGCCCATCAGCACGACGCGCACGCCCTGCGCCGACAGCGCCTTCGCGATCGCAGCGCCGATGCCGCTGCCACCACCCGTCACCACCGCATGCAAGCCGTTCATCGTCAGACTCCCTGCGCCAGGTTGGCCTGTTCCTGCGGCGTCAGCCCGGCGGTCTGCGCGGCCAGCGCGCGCTCGCGCTCGAGGTTGCGTTCGAGCTGGCCCTTGCCTGACAGGTACTGCCTCGGCCAGTCGGCGCCGACGCCGCTGGTGTGGCCGATCTTCGCCGCTTCGAGCAGCGTCCAGGCCGGGTTCGCGAGGTGCGGCCGGGCGATCGCGCACAGGTCGGCGCGACCGGCGGCGATGATGCTGTTGACATGGTCGGCCTCGAAGATCGCGCCGACCGCCATCGTCGCGATGCCGACTTCGTTGCGGATCGCTTCGGCGAACGGCGTCTGGTACATGCGGCCGTAGACCGGCTTCTGCTGCTTGCTGACCTGACCCGACGACACGTCGATCAGGTCGGCGCCGACGCGCTTGAACGCAGCGGCGATGGCGATCGCGTCCTCCGGCGTGTTGCCGCCCTCGACCCAGTCGTGCGCCGAGATGCGCACCGACATCGGCTTGTCCTCGGGCCACACCGCACGCATCGCGGCGAACACTTCGAGCGGCCAGCGCAGCCGGTTCTCGAGCGAGCCGCCGTAGGCGTCGGTGCGCTGGTTGGTCAGCGGGGAGATGAAGGCCGACAAGAGATAGCCGTGGGCGCAGTGCAGTTCGAGCCAGTCGAAGCCGGCCTCGACGCCGCGCCGCGTCGAGGCGACGAAGTCGGCCGTGACGCGGTCCATGTCGTCGCGCGTCATCGCGCGCGACCAGGCGCTCACGCCATCGAGGTACTGCTGCGGCGACGCCGAGATCAAGGGCCAGTTGCCGTCTTCGAGCGGCAGGTCTTCTCCTTCCCACGGCACGCGCGTCGAGCCTTTCGCGCCGGCGTGCCCGAGCTGCAGCGCGATGTTCGCGGTCGTCCCGCTGTGCACGAAATCGACGATGCGCTTCCACGCCGCTGTCTGCGCGTCGCTGTACAGCCCGGTGCAGGCCGGTGTGATGCGCGCATCGGGTGTCGGGCAGGTCATCTCGGTGAACACCAGCGCCGCGCCGCCCAGCGCCCGGGCCCCCAGGTGAACCAGGTGGTGATCGGTCGGCAAGCCGTCGATGGCGCTGTACTGCGCCATCGGCGAGACGACGACGCGGTTCTTCAGCGTGAGGCCACGCAGGCGGAACGGCGTGAACATCGGCGGCACGGTGCCGGCCACGTCGGCGAGACCCGCGCGCTCTGCGATCCATTGCTCGTAGTCGCCGAGGTAGCTCGCGTCGCGCTGGCGCAGGTTCTCGTGCGAGATGCGCTGCGAGCGCGTCAGCAGCGAATAGGCGAACTGATCGGGCTCGAGCCGCGCGTGGCGCTCGACGTTCTCGAACCACTCGGTCGAGTTGCGCGCCGCGTTCTGGATCTTCAGCACCTCGACGCTGCGTCGCGATTCGTAGGCTTGCAGGGCGCACGCCAGGTCATGGGGTTGCGCGATGAGGCTCGCGGCCAGGTCGATCGCATCCTCGAGCGCGAGCTTGGTGCCCGAGCCGATGGAGAAATGCGCGGTGTGCGCCGCGTCGCCCATCAGCACCACCGGCGTGCGGCCATCGGCGCCGCCGTTCGGGTGGATCCAGGTCTTGCAGACGACGCGCGGGAAGCGGATCCACTGCGACGAGCCGCGCAGGTGCGCGGCGTTCGACATCAGCGCGTGGCCGTCGAGGTACTTGGCGAAGAGCTTCTCGCAAAACGTGATGCCCTCTTCCTTGGTCATGTCGGCGAGTCCCGCGGCGTGCCAGACCGCCTCGGGCGTCTCGACGATGAAGGTCGAGGTCGTGTCGTCGAAGCGATAGGCATGGGCCTGGAACCAGCCCCACTCGGTCTTCTCGAAGGCGAAGGTGAACGCGTCGAACAGCTTGCGGGTGCCGAGCCAGACGAAGCGGCACTGGCGCAGGTCGACGTCGGGCTGGTAGGTGGCGGCGTACTGGCCGCGGATGCGGCTGTTCAGGCCGTCGGCGGCGAGGATCAGGTCGGCATCGATGTCGGCATCGCTTTGGCAGTCGGTCTCGAAGCGCAGGCGCACGCCGAGCTCGGCGCAACGGTCCTGCAGGATGTTGAGCAGCTTGCGCCGGCCGATGCCGCAAAAGCCGTGGCCCGACGAGCGGATGCGCCGGCCCTTGAAATGGATCTCGATGTCGTCCCAGTGGTTGAAGGCATCGAGGATCTGCGTTGCCGTCTTCGGGTCGGCGCGCTGCAGCGCCGACAGCGTCTGGTCGGAGAAGACCACGCCCCATCCGAAGGTGTCGCCGGCGCGGTTGCGCTCGAGCACCGTCACCTCGTGAGACGGATCGTTGCGCTTCATCAGCAGGGCCAGGTACAGGCCGGCCGGGCCGCCGCCGATGCAGGTGATGCGCATGAATTCCTCTCGAACTTCGAGTCGACAGGCGCTCACTTTAGGTTGTGATATTTGAGATGTCAATTAATTGCAAACCCTGAGGCGGGTGTGCGGATTAACCGACACCATGGGGGTACGAGCGGTGCTAAGGTTTGCGCATCCGCATCCCCATCCCCATCCGTTCGGGCTGAGCCTGTCGAAGCCGCGCGCTCCACCCTTCGTCCTGCATGAAAAAGCTCTGGGACATCTCCCCACCCATCGCCCCCGACTCGCCGCTCTTCCCCGGCGACGAGCCCTATTCGCAGCGCTGGACGGCGCGCATCGCGCCGGGCTGCCCGGTGAACCTGAGCGCGATCACGATGTCGCCGCACATCGGCGCGCATGCCGACGCGCCGCTGCACTACGCCGACGGCGAGCGCACGATCGGCCAGGTCGACCTCACCCCTTACCTCGGACCCTGCCGCGTCATCCACGCGATCGGCTGCGGCCCGCTGGTGCGGCCCGAGCACCTGGCGCACGCGGTGAACGCCCTGCCGCCGCGCGTGCTGGTGCGCACCTGCCAGAAGGCGCCGACCGCGTGGTCCGGCGCGTTCGCGTCGTACGCGAGCGAAACCATCGACTGGCTCGCGAGCCTCGGCGTCAAGCTTGTCGGCATCGACAGCCAGTCGGTCGACCCGGCCGACAGCAAGACCCTCGACAGTCATCACCGCCTGCTCGCGCTCGATCTGCGCGTGCTGGAGAACCTGGTGCTCGACGATGTGCCGGCCGGCGACTACGAATTGATCGCCCTGCCCTTGAAACTCACGACCGCCGACGCCTCGCCGGTGCGCGCTGTGCTGCGAGAACTCTGATGACGATGACACGCCAAGACTGTCTGCGCCTCGACGCGCAAGACCCGCTCGCTGCGCTGCGCGAGCAGTTCGAGCTGCCGCCCGACGGGATCTACCTCGACGGCAACTCGCTCGGCGTGCTGCCGCGCGCCACCGCCGCGCGCGTGCAGCAGGTCGTCACCAACGAGTGGGGCCGGGACCTGATCACGAGTTGGAATACCGCCGGCTGGATCGATCTGCCGCAGCGTGTGGGCAACAAGATCGCGCGGCTCGTCGGCGCGGACGACAACGAGCTGGTCGTCGCCGATTCGACTTCGGTGAACCTGTTCAAGGTGCTGTCGGCCGCAGCCAAGATCGTTCGCGATGAATCAAGCGAGGGTGGCCCGCCGCGCCGCGTGATCGTCTCCGAACGCGACAACTTTCCGACCGACCTCTACATCGCCGAGAGCCTGTGCCGGGAACTCGGCTGGGACCTGGAGCTGCTCGAAGCCGATGACATCGGGCAACGCCTGAACGAAGAGGTCGCGCTGCTGATGCTCACTCAGGTGAACTACCGCACCGGCCGCATGCACGACATGGCCGGGCTGACCGCGCAGGCCCATGCGGCCGGGGTGCGGGTGGTGTGGGACCTGGCACACAGCGCGGGCGCCGTGCCCGTCGACCTGCGTGCGGCGCAGGCCGACTTCGCGGTGGGCTGCGGCTACAAGTACTTGAACGGCGGCCCCGGCGCCCCGGCCTTCGTTTGGGTGAATCCGGAGCATGCCGAGCGCTTCTGGCAACCGCTGGCCGGCTGGATGGGACACGCCGCACCGTTCGAATTCGCACCCGGCTACCGCCCGGCGGCCGGTATCGCGCGCTACCTGTGCGGCACCCCGCCGGTGCTGTCGATGGCCGCACTGGAATGCGGGGTCGACACGCTGCTCGCTGCGGAGCCGCTCGGCGGGATGGCGGCGCTGCGGGCCAAGTCGGTCGCGCTGACCGAGCTGTACATCGAACTCGTCGACGCGCACTGCGCGGGCCTGGGCCTGTCGGTCGTGTCGCCGCGCGAGGCGGCGCGGCGCGGCAGCCAGGTCTGCCTCGCCCACGCGGCCGACGGCGCCGCCTATCCGATCGTGCAGGCGCTGATCGCTCGCGGCGTGGTCGGCGACTTTCGCGCCGGCGACGCGAGCACCCCGGACATCCTGCGCTTCGGCTTCACCCCCCTGTACACGCGCTTCGTCGACGTGTGGGACGCGGTGGAACAGTTGCGGCAGGTGCTGCAAAGCGGCGAGTGGAGCGAGGCCCGCTTCAACCAGCGCGCCGCCGTGACCTGAAGGAATCGCGATGACCCGACCCCTCCTGCCGGAACAAATCGTCAAGGAAGAGAAACCTCGGCTCGACTTCTCCGCGGAGATGAGCTACGGCGACTACCTGCACCTCGACGAGGTACTGAACGCGCAGCACCCGCGTTCGTCGACCCATGACGAGATGCTGTTCATCATCCAGCACCAGACCAGCGAGCTGTGGATGAAGCTGATGCTGCACGAGCTCGAGGCCGCGACCCGTGCGGTCGCCGCCGACGAGCTGCAACGCGCCTTCAAGATGCTGGCGCGGGTGAGCAAGATCATGGAGCAACTGGTGCATGCGTGGGACGTGCTGGCGACGATGACGCCGCCCGAGTACTCTGCGATGCGCCCGTCGCTCGCCAACAGCAGCGGCTTCCAGAGCTGGCAGTACCGCTGCATCGAGTTCCGGCTCGGCAACAAGAACGCCGCGATGCTCGAGCCGCACGCGCACCGGCCCGACTTGCTGGCGCGCGTCGAGGCGGCCTTGCACGCGCCGTCGCTCTACGACGAGTCCTTGCGCCTGCTCGCGCGCCGCGGGTTGCCGGTGCCGGCGTCGCACACCGAGCGTGACTGGACCCTGGCCTACGAGGCGAGCGACGCAGTCGAGCAAGCCTGGCTCGTGGTCTACCGCGACCCGCAGGCGCACTGGGACCTGTACCAATTGGGCGAAGAGCTCACCGACCTCGAGGACACCTTCCGCCTCTGGCGCTTCCGTCATGTGACGACGGTGGAGCGCGTCATCGGCTTCAAGCGCGGCACCGGCGGCACCAGCGGCGTGTCCTACCTGCGCAAGATGCTCGACGTGGTGTTGTTTCCGGAGATCTGGAAGCTGCGCACCGACTTGTGAAGTCGGTGCGCAGGAACAGAAACTCGACCTGCCCTCAGTTGGTGTCTTGCGGGAACACCAGCATCGTCTGCGCGCTGCCCTTGGCCCCCACGGTCACCGGCTTGGCCCCCACCGTGCGCCCGTTCAATGTCGCCTGCACGTGGTAGTTGCCGGCCGGCAAGCGCACCAGCATGAACGGCCCGTCGGCCTTCGCGTCGAGAACCACGTTGCCGGCGCTGTCGGTCACCTTCACTCGCGCGTCGGCGGTGAAGGCGTTGTGCGCACCGGCCTTCTGCACCAGCTCGATGCTCAGCGGATAGTCCGTGCGGGCCTGCTTGAACAGGGTCGCTTCCTCCTCGGACACGCCGCCGGTCACGTAGCTCACGCCACCGGCCTGGCGCTCGGCAGGCAAGCCCGCGGCGAAGGCGGCGACGCTGCCCATCATCAGTGCCGCCGCTGCGCAGGAAACGGTGATTGATTGTTTCTTCATGGCGTACTCCTTTTGGTCCCGTTGGACCCGGCGCCTCAACCGAGGTTCACCGGCACGAAGATCTTCTCGCCCTCGCGCTGCACCAGCAGGGCGACGCTGCGCGGCTTGCCCTGCAGCACGCTCTTCACCTGCTCGACCGATTGCACCGGCTTGCCGTTGATGGCGAGCAGCACGTCACCGGGCTCGATGCCCGCGCGCGCGGCCGCGCCGCTCGCGTTCTCGACCACCAGGCCGCCCTGGTCGACATGCACCTGGCGCCGCTCGTCACGCGTCAGCGGGCGCAGTGCCAGGCCGAGCTGCCCGCCCGGCGCGACGGCATCGCCTTCGGCCAGCTCCTTGGAGGACTCCTTCGCGCCGCCGAGCTTGACCTCGACGTCGCGCGAAGCACGGTCACGCCAGACCTTCAGCTTGACGCGCTCGCCCGGCGCCGACATGCCGATGAGGCTCGACAGCGCACCGGAGCGATCGATGGTCTCGCCATTGACCTGCGTGATCACGTCGCCCGGCTTCAGGCCGGCCGCCGCGGCCGCGCTGCTGGGCGCCACGCTCGCGACCAGCGCACCATCGGGCCGATGCAGACCGAACGATTCGGCCAGCGACTGATTGAGGTCCTGCACCGTCACGCCCAGGCGCGCGTGCGAGGCCTTGCCGGTCGCGACGATCTGGTCCTTCACCTTCAGCGCGACGTTGATCGGGATCGCGAACGCCAGGCCCTGGTAGCCGCCCGACTGCGAGTAGATCTGTGCGTTGATGCCGACCACCGCGCCGCTGCCGTCGAACAGCGGGCCACCGGAGTTGCCGGGGTTCACCGCCGCGTCGGTCTGGATAAACGGCACCACCGCGTCGCCCGGCAGCGAGCGGCCCTTGGCGCTGACGATGCCCTGCGTCGCGGTCTGCTCGAAGCCGAACGGCGAGCCGATCGCGAGCACCGGGTCACCGACCTCGAGCTGGCTCGGGTCGCCCAGGCGCACCGTCGGCAAGTCCTTCGCGTTGATGCGCAGCACCGCGATGTCGGTGGCCGCGTCGGAGCCCAGCACCTTGGCCGGGAACTCGCGCCGGTCGCTCAGCTTGACGGTCACGTCCTTGGCCTCGCGCACGACGTGCGCATTGGTCAGGATCAGACCGTCGGAACTGATGATGAAGCCCGAGCCCTGGCCGCGGAACGGCACCGACGGGTTCTGCCGGCCGCGCCCCTGGAAGCCCGGCAGGCCACGGAAGAACTGGAAGAACGGATCGTTCTCGGCGCCCGGCGGCAAGCCGAGGTCTTCGGCTGTGGTTCGGTGCATGCCCTCAACCGTGACACCAACGACCGCCGGTCCGGCCTGCTTGACGATGGCGCGATAGTTCGGCACGGCCTGCGCGCTGACCAGCGGGATCGGCGCCGCCGGCACGACGGCGGCCGCTGCCGGCGCAATCGCGCCCGCCGGCGCCACTTGCGCTGTCTGTGCCGCGGCCACATGTTCGTCGCTCTTGAACCAGGCCGGCCGCAGGCTGAATGCGCCGGCCGTCGTCACCAACACACCCGCCGCGATCATCGCGGCGCTCAAGGACTTCAGTTTCATCGCCACTCCTTCTTGTGAACTGCGCGGAGATTTCCGCATGCAGGACAAGATAGAGGCGGCCGATTAGGGCTGCGTTAGCCGTCGATTAACCGAACGTTAAGCGGTGCCACGCGCTTGCTCGAAGCGCACCGCCACCCGCAAGCCGCCGAGCGGCGAATCGTCGAGCGCGACGCTGGCGCCGTGCATCGCCGCGACGCTGCGCACGATGGCCAGGCCCAGGCCGGTGCCGGCCTCGCCGTTCGCCGCGCGGCGGTAGAAGCGGTCGAACACCCGTTCGCGGTCGGGCGGGGGAATGCCGGGACCGGCATCGTCGATCTGCAGGATCGGCGCGCCCGTCTCGTCGCTCACCCGCACCTCGACACGCGATCCCGGCGGGGCGTAGCGCACCGCGTTGTCGGCGAGGTTGCGTGCGAGCACCGCGAGCGCGGACTTGTCGCCGCTCAGCTTCACCGGCGCATCGGCGAAGAGTTCGAATTCAGTGCCCCGCGAGAGCGCGTAGGGCACCGTGTCGGCGACCGCCTGGCGAACGACTTCGGCGAGGTCCAGCGGCTCCATCGCCACCGGCGGCGCGCCCGGCTCGCTGCGCGCCAGCGTCAGCAGCTGCTCAACCAGGCGCACCGCACGGTCTATGCCGGCGGCGAGCGCGTCGATCGCCTCGGCGCGCGCCGCCGGGTCGCTCGCTCGCTTGAGGATCTGCAGCTGCAGCTTCAGCGCGGTCAACGGTGAACGCAGTTCGTGCGCGGCGTCGGAGACGAAGGCGCGCTGGGTTTCGAGCGACTGGCCGAGTCGCTGCAGCAGCGCGTTGAGCGCGTTGACGAGCGGCGACACCTCTTCGGGCAGTCCGTCGGTGGCGAGCGGTTTCAGCGACTGTTCATCGCGCTCGCGCACATCGGCCGCGACACGGCGCAGCGGGCGCAAGGTCAGTGCGGCCACCCACCAGATGACGAGCGCCATCACCGGCGCCAGGAACAGCAGCGGCGCAACGCTGCGCAGTGCGGCGTCGGCCGCCAGGCGCTGGCGGATCTGCAGCGGCTGGGCGACCTGGATCACCCGCTCCGGCGTGGCCACGCTGAAGGTGCGCCAGGTCTGCCCGCCGGCCGTCACGTCCGCGAGGCCCAGCAGCGCGCGCGCCGGCAACGCGCTGTGCTCGCGCGAGGCGTAGATGCTGCGGCCGTCGACGGTCCAGATCTGGATCACGAAGTCGAGGTCCTCGTCGGCGAAGGCGCGCGCCTGGTCGGGCGCGATCTCTCCCTGGTCGCGCAGCGACAGCGCCATCTGGCGCAGCTGGTAGTCGAACAGCGCTTCGCTCTCGGCGAGCACGTTGCGGTAGGTCACGCCGCCCATCACCATCGCCGCCACCGCCAGCATGCCCAGCAGCGAAAGCAGCAAGCGCACGCGCAGCGAGTTCACGTGGGCTCGCTGCCGGCGGCGCCGCCGACGAAGTAGCCGACCCCGCGCACGTTCTGGATGAAGTCGGCGCCCAGTTTCTTGCGCAGCTGGTGGATGTAGACCGACACCGCGTTGCTCTCGATCTCCTCGCCCCAGCCGTAGAGCCGGTCTTCGAGCTGGGCGCGCGACAGCAAGGCGCCGGGGCGCGCCATCAGCGCTTCGAGCACCGCGAACTCGCGCGCCGAGAGCAGCACCGGCGCGCCGTCGCGGGTGACCTGGCGCGTCGCCGGGTCGAGCGTCACGCCGGCGTGCGCGAGCACGGGTTGCGCACGCCCGCTGTGGCGGCGCAGCACCGCACGCATGCGGGCGTTCAACTCATCGAGCTCGAAGGGCTTGACGAGGTAATCGTCGGCGCCGGCGTCGAGCCCGGCAACGCGGTCGCCGAGGCTGTCGCGCGCGGTCAGCACGATCACCGGCGTCGCGTCCTGCCGGGCCCGCAGCGCGCGCAGCACATCGAGCCCGTCGCCCTGGGGCAAGCCGAGGTCGAGCAACACCAGGTCGAAACGCTCGCTGGCCAGCGTCGATTGCGCCGCCGCCCCGTCGCGCACCCAGTCGACCGCATGACCTTCCAGGCGCAGCGCCGCGCGCAGGCTGTCGCCGATCATGCGGTCGTCTTCGACCAGGAGCATTCGCATCGCTACGTTCCGAAACAGGGCCGAAAAGCATAACGCGCTCGCCAAGCGGGTATCGTGCACGCTGACACCCGCCCGCCCACACCGCCTCGCCATGCCCAAAGTCCTGCGCTACACCCTGGTCTCGATCCGCGACCTGCTCGTCACCGCCGGGCCGTTCCTGCTGATCGCGCTGGTCCTGCTGACGCTCGCCTACTTCTTGCTCGACCCGACGCCGCCGCGCAAGGTGGTGCTCGCCACCGGCGCCGAACAGGGCGCCTACGCCGAGTTCGGCAAGCGCTATGCCGCCTGGCTGAAGCTGCATGACATCCAGGTCGAGCTGCGCCAGACCCAGGGCGCGGCCGAAAACCTTGCGCTGCTGCGCGACCCGGCGTCGGGCGTGGACCTGGCGTTCGTGCAAGGCGGCGCCGACGACGAACGTCCGTCGGGCGAGGACGCGCCGAAGGACGACCTGGTGTCGCTGGGCAGCCTGTTCTACGAACCGGTGTGGTTGTTCTATCGCGAAGACTCGGCACAGCGGCTGCTGAAGGGCCCGACCCTCTCGAGCCTGAACCAGCTCGCCGGCTGGAAGCTCAACATCGGCGCACCGGGCAGCGGCGTGCCCAACCTGATGAAGAAGCTGCTCGACGCCAACCGCATCGACGCCGGCACGATCACGCTGCAGCAATTGCCGCAGACGCCGGCGGTGGTCAGCCTGCTCGGCGGCGAGTCCGATGCGCTGGTGTTCGCATCGGCGCCGGAGTCGCTGATGGTGCAGATGCTGCTGCAGACCCCCGGCATCAAGCTCTACGACTTCGCGCAGGCCGACGCCTATTCACGTCGCTTCCCCTTCATGAGCCCAGTCCCCTTGCCGCGTGGCGTGGTCGACCTCGCGAGCGACGTGCCGCCGGCCGACGTGCACCTGGTCGCCCCGACCGCCGGGCTGATCGCCAAGCGCACCACCCACCCGGCGCTGATCCAGCTCTTCGTTCAAGCCGCGCAGAGCATCCATGGCGAGGCCGGCTGGTTCCAGCGCAAGGGCGACTTTCCGAGCGCGAAGAACACCGAGTGGCCGCTCGCCAAGGAGGCCGAGCGTTTCTATCGGAACGGCCCGCCGCTGCTGCAGCATTACCTCCCGTTCTGGCTCGCCAACCTGATCGACCGGATGTGGGTTGCGCTGGTGTCGATCATCGCGATCCTGATCCCGCTGTCGCGGGTGGTGCCGCCGCTGTACCAGTTCCGCATCCGATCGCGCATCTTTCGCTGGTACGGCCAATTGCGCGCGGTCGAGAACGCGCATGGCGAACGGCCGGCCGATGAATTGGCGAAGGAGCTCGACGCCATCGAGGCGCGCGTCGAGCATGTGACGGTGCCGCTGAGCTACGCCGACGAGCTGTACGCGCTGCGCAGCCACATCGCGCTGGTGCGCCGGCGCCTGGCGACGGCGCCGATCGCCGAAGGAGGACAAGCATGAGCGCGGGCCGCCGGGCCGGGCTGCCCAAGGTCCTGGTGATCGGCTGCGGCTTCGGCGGCATCGAGGCGGTGCGCGCGCTGTCGAAAGCCGAGGTCGACATCACCCTCGTCGACCGTACCAACCACCACCTGTTCCAGCCGCTGCTCTACCAGGTGGCCACCGCGGGCCTGAGCGCGCCGGCGGTGAGCGCGCCGATCCGCCATGTGCTGCGGCGCGAGATGCGGCGCGGCAACCTGACCGTCCTGAAGGCCGAGGTGAGCGGCATCGATGCCGCGGCGCGGCAGGTCACGCTCGACGGCCACGAGGCGCTCGCCTACGACCACCTGATCCTCGCCGCCGGTGCGACCCACAGCTACTTCGGCCACGACGACTGGGCGGTGCACGCGCCGGGGCTGAAGACGCTGGCCGACGCGTTCGACATCCGCGCCCGCGTGATCGGCGCCTTCGAGCGCGCGGAGCGCTGCACCGACCCGGCGCAACGCGCGCCGTGGCAAACCTTCGTCGTGATCGGCGGCGGCCCGACCGGGGTCGAGATGGCCGGCACGATGAGCGAGATCGCCCAGCACACGCTGCCGCAGGAGTTCCGCCGCATCGACTCGACGCACTCGCGCATCGTGCTGCTCGAAGGCTCCGAGCGCGTGCTCGGCAGCTTCGTGCCGGCACAGTCGGAGCAGGCCCGCGTGCAGCTGCAAAAGCTCGGCGTCGAGGTGCGCACCGGGTGCAAGGTGACCGCCATCGACGCCGCCGGCGTGAGCTACGAAACGCCCGACGGCCAGACCCAGCGCCTGCCGAGCCGGACCGTGATCTGGGCCGCCGGCGTCGCCGGCTCGCCGCTCGGCCGCGCGCTGGCGCACAGCACGGGCGCCGCGCTGGACCGCGCCGGCCGCGTCATCGTCGAGCCCGACCTGAGCGTCGCCGACCACCCGGAGATCGCCGTCATCGGCGACCTCGCCGCGGCGAAGAGCCACGGCGCGGGCGAGCCCAAGCCGGTGCCCGGCGTCAGCCCGGCAGCCAAGCAAATGGGCCGCGCGGCCGCGGCCAACCTGCTGCGCCGATTGCGCGGCGAGCCGACGCGCGCGTTTCGCTACGTCGACTACGGCAACCTCGCCACCGTCGGGCGCAAGGCGGCCGTGGTCGACCTCAGCGTGCCCGGGCTCGGCGCGCTGCGCTTCTCGGGCCTGCTCGCCTGGCTGTTCTGGCTCTTCGCCCACATCTACTTCCTGATCGGCTTTCGCAACCGGCTGATGGTGATGATCGACTGGGCCTGGTCGTACACGACCTATGAGCGCAATGCGCGGGTCGTGGCCGAGCCGCGCTTGCAGGATCGCAAAACGTAGCAATAGATGCTACATTCGTAGCCGTGAACGCTACAGTCTCGAGCCCGGCCACCCTGCTCTTCCCGGCCAGTTACCGGCGTCGCGTGCTGGCACTGCTGCTGCTGCATCCGCAGCGCGCGCTGCATGTGCGCGAAATCGCACGCCTCACTGGCTCGACGCCCGGCACGCTGAACAAGGAGTTGGCCAAACTCCATGCCGCCGGGCTGCTGGAGCGGGAACGCGTGGGCAACCAGGTGCGCTATGCGGCCAATCAAGGCTGCCCCATCTACCCGGAACTGGCGAGCATCTTGCGCAAGACCGTGGGCGTGGCCGACGTCCTTGCCGACGCGCTTGCGCCGGCGGCGCAAGCCATCGCGTCGGCGTTCGTTTTCGGCTCGATTGCGCGCGGCGACGAGGCGGCCGGCAGCGACGTCGACCTGATGCTTGTCGGCGACATCGGTTTCGGCGACGCGGTGAGGCTGCTCTATCCGGCGCAGGCGACGATCGGACGCGAGATCAATCCGAAGGTTTTCTCCGCCAACGAATGGCGCACGCGCGTCAGGGCGAAGGACCCCTTTGTCAAAGACGTCCTCGCCAAACCGAAGATCTTCCTGATCGGAAACGACGATGAGCTTGCAAAACTTGGTCGGCGTCAGCCTTGACGCCATCGCTCCGTCGCGCGAGACGGTGGCGCGCTTGCGCGCTGCGGCCAAGCGACACGTCGCCGACGCGCAGTCGTCCGGCATCAGCGCCGAAACGCGCTTCGCGGCGGCCTACACCGCGATCCGCATGTTGGCCGACATGGCGCTCAATGCCAATGGCTACCGCACGCTCACCAGCCGGCCCGGCCATCACCAGACCGCGATTCAAACGTTGCCACTCACCGTGGGCCTGCCCGCCCAGACCGTGCAAGTGCTGGACGCGCTGCGCAAGCAGCGCCACCTCACCGAATATTCGGGAGACCTGATTCCCGAAAGCGCCGTGACCGAGGCCGTCGCGCAAGCCAAGACATTGCTCGCCTGGGTCAATGACTGGCTCAAGAGGAATCACCCCGAACTGCTGTGACTGCTGCCTAGAATCGATGCTCGCCCTTCCGCGCCGACCCAGCGCACTGCATCGACCGGACCCACACCATGGACACCCGCACCTCCGCTTTCCGCCTTCGCATCGAGCACGTTCAGGACGCCCTGCACCGCCACGGTTTCGCCGCCGTGCTGGTGCCGACCTCGGACCCGCACCTGTCCGAATACTTGCCCGAGCGTTGGCAAGGCCGGCAGTGGTTGTCGGGCTTCACCGGCTCGATGGGCACGCTGGTCGTCACGCGCGAGCGCGCGGCGGTGTTTGCCGACAGCCGCTACTGGACGCAAGCCGAAAAGGAGCTCGCCGACACCGGCATCGAACTGGTCAAGATCCCCACCGGCAATGCGACCGAGCATGTCGAGTGGCTCGCACGCCAAGTCAAAGCGGGCGACACGGTCGCGGTCGACGGCAGCGTGCTCGGCATCGCCGCCGCGCAGTTCCTTCAAGCCGCGCTCGACCAGGCCGGTGCACGCTTGCGCACCGATTTCGACGTGCTCGCCGAGGTCTGGCCCGACCGCCCCGATCTGCCCACCGCGGCGGTCTACGAGCACCGGGCACCGCAGGCGCCGCTGGCGCGCGCGGCCAAGCTGGCGCAGGTGCGCGAGGCCTTCTTGCGCCAGGGCGCGACCCACCATTTCGTCTCGACCGTCGACGACATCGCCTGGCTGTTCAACCTGCGCGGCTCCGACGTGAGCTACAACCCGGTCTTCCTCGCCCATGCGCTGCTCGACCTGCACGCAACCACGTTGTATGTCGGCGTCGGCAAGGTGAGCGCCGAGTTGCAGCGCGCGCTGCAAGCCGACGGCGTGCGCGTCGCGCCCTACGACCAGGCCGCTGCCGCACTGGCGGCCTTGCCGGCGAACGCCGCGCTGCTGGTCGACCCGCGCCGCGTCACGCTCGGCCTGCGCCAGAACGTGCCGGCGGGTGTGAAGGTGATCGAGGCGATCAACCCGAGCACGCTGTTCAAGAGCCGCAAGACCGAGGCCGAGGCGGTGCACGTACGTGAGGCGATGGCGCAGGACGGCGCGGCGATGTGCGAGTTCTATGCGTGGTTCGAAAACGCGCTCGGCAAGGAGCGAATCACCGAGCTGACGATCGACGAGAAGCTTTCCGCGGCACGCGCCCGGCGACCCGGCTTCGTGGGCCTGAGCTTCAACACCATCGCCGGCTTCAACGCCAACGGCGCGATGCCGCACTACCGCGCGAGCGCCGAGTCGCACGCGGTGATCGAGGGCGACGGCTTGCTGCTGATCGACTCGGGCGCGCAGTACCTCGGCGGCACCACCGACGTCACCCGCGTCTGGCCGATCGGGCGCGTGAGCGCCGAGCAGCGGCGCGACTACACGCTGGTGCTCAAGGGCACGCTCGCGCTCAGCCGCACGCGCTATCCACGCGGGACGCTGTCGCCGATGCTCGACGCGATCGCCCGCGCGCCCTTGTGGGAGCACGGCCTGGATTACGGCCACGGCACCGGCCACGGCGTCGGCTACTTCCTCAACGTCCACGAGGGGCCGCAGAGCATCTCGAAGACGATGCCCGAACCGCACATGGCGATGGAGCCCGGCATGATCACGAGCATCGAGCCGGGCCTGTACCGGCCGGGGCAATGGGGCATCCGGATCGAGAACCTCGTGATGAACGTCCCGGCGACAACGCCGGCGGCCGGTGCGTTCGGCGAGTTCCTCGAGTTCGAGACGCTGACCTTGTGCCCGATCGACACGCGCTGTATCGAGCGACAGCTGATGCGTGCCGATGAGATCGATTGGCTCAACCGGTATCACGTCGTCGTGCGCGAGCGTTTGTCGCCGCTGGTCGCGGGGGATGCGCTCGATTGGCTGGTGAGGCGGACGCAGCCGGTTTGAGCTGCCTTTGTTTGCGCGCCGCAACTCGTTGTTGGTGCTAAGCCCTCTGCTTGTTGCACCGCGCCGGGTCCCGGCCCGGCAGCCGGGCCGGAACCCGGCGCGGTATCCCAAGCACAGGGCTTAGCAGCAACAACGCACCCAGAGGGCGACGCAACACCCCGTCCCCCCTATCCGCAGTTCGTCCGCCGCCTACCGCGCTTCGTCGCAAGCCGCTATCGCCGCCTGCCTGCGGCACCTAGAGTCCGTTCCATCGACACCCGCAACGAACCCCAGGAGCCCACCATGTTCAGCCGCCTCAGCGCCCAAGCCGCCGTCTTCGCCATCGTGACCACCGCCGTGCTCGCCTTCGCCGTGAACCTGACCCAAAGCCACCGCGCTCATGACAACGCACCGATCCAGGTCGTGCAACTCGAGCGGGTGGTCGTCACCGGTCACCACGTCCTCAACTGAACCGAATTGCGGGTGACGCGCCCGAGGCCCATCGATCTCCGGGCCTCGGGCGCTTTTTTTTGCCAGAATCGACCCATGAAGGCCAATCTCCCGCCGCGGTGAGCGCGTCGCCAGGCTCCAACGTCTCGGCGCGGTGGCACCGCACCTGGCTGGTCTTGATCGGCGTGTCGCTCGCGCTCGCCCTGCTCGGCGCCGGCTACGTGCAATGGCGCCAGGTCGAATTGCTCGACGACGCGGTGCACGGCCCGAACGACGCGCTGGGCTGGAGCTTCTTCCAGCTCGAGACCGAGCAGCTGCGGCTGCGCAACCAGCTGCAGCAGGCCATCGTCGAGCCGGGCACGGCCAACCCCGAGGAACTGAAGCGGCGCGTCGACATCCTCGCGCGCCTGGTCGCTACGCTGGACGACGAGCGGGCCGCGCGCATCCTGCACGCCGACGCGCCGATCCTCGCGCAGGTTCGTGCCTTCGTCGCCCAGGCCGAGCGCGCGCTGGGCGGCGATGCCGGGCTCGACCCCGCGGCGCTGCGCGCGCTGCTCGGCGAGCTCGACGCGCTGAGCACGCCGCTGCACGAGCTGTCGCTCGGCGCCTCGCAAGTGCTGTCCCAGCAGGTGATGCAGCGCAACGACGCGGCACGGCTGCAAAGCAAGCAGAGCATCGCACTCACCTTGTTCCAGTGCGTGCTGCTGTTCGTCTTCGCCTTCGCCGTGCTGCGCCAGTTCCGCGTGCTGCGCCAGCGCCGCGAGCGGCTCGAGACGCTGGCCGCTCGCCTGGGCAACGCGCGCATCGAGGCCGAGTCGGCGAGCCGCGCGAAGAGCGTGTTCCTGGCCAACATGAGCCACGAGATCCGCACACCCTTCCACGGCCTGCTCGGAATGATGTCGCTGCTGCAGGAAACGCCGCTCTCGGCGCAGCAGTCGGCCTATCTGCACACCGCGAAGGAATCGGCCAACCACCTGCTGGCGATCCTCAACGACATCCTCGACATCTCCAAGCTCGAATCGGGCAAGCTGCAGGTCGTGCCCGAGCCGGTGGACCTGGCGCGCCTGGTGCGCGAGGTCGACGCGCTGATGCGCGTGCAAGCGCACGCCAAGGGCCTCGCGCTGCAGGTCACGATGGACGCCGGCGTGCCGCGCTGGGTCCATGCCGACGCGACGCGGGTCAAGCAGATCCTGTTCAACCTGATGAGCAACGCGGTGAAGTTCACGCCGGCGGGCGAGGTGACGCTGCAGGTCGAGGCCCGGGCGAACGACATTGCGTTCTCGGTGATCGACACCGGCGTCGGCATCGACGACGCGGTGCGCTCGCGCGTGTTCCAGCGCTTCGCGCAGGGCGACGAAACCACCTCGCGCCGCCACGGCGGCACAGGCCTCGGGCTCGAAATCTCGCGCAGCCTGGCGCGGCTGATGGGCGGCGACATCGAGGTGAGCAGCCATCCCGGCGTCGGCAGCCGCTTCGTCGTCACGCTGCCGCTGCCGGCGATCGAGCCCCCCGCGCCCGGCGCGCTGCCCGCGGTTGCGCCCAGTCCGGGGCCGGCGCGCGCACTGAAGGTGCTGGTCGCCGAAGACCATCCGGTGAACCGCATCTACCTCGAGGCGGTGCTCGACAAGCTGGGTCACCGCGCGGTCTTCGCCGAGAACGGCGAAGAAGCCGTTTGCGCCGCGCAGGAAGAAGACTTCGACATCGTGCTGATGGACTTGCACATGCCGGTGATGGACGGCTTCGCCGCCGCGCGTGCGATCCGCGCTTTGCCGCTGCCGCGCGGCGCGATGCCCATCGTCGCGCTCACCGCCGATGCGTTCCAGGACGCGCAGGAGGGCGCGCGCCAGGCCGGCATGGACGAGATGTTGACCAAGCCGGCACACCTGCCGCAGCTGCGTGCGCTGCTGGCGCGCTACGGCGGCGCCACGGCGCCGCAACTCGCGCCCACCGCGCCGCCGCCGGAGCACGACGGCGACATCGTCGACCGGGCCACGGTCGAGCAGTTCCACGCGTCGCTGTCGCCGCAGCAATACGCCAGCTTGCTCGAGAGCTTTTTCGCCTCGCATGCCGGCGCGATGACCCGCCTGCGCGACACGGCGGCGGCCGGCGCGCGCCGCGAAGCCGGTGAGCAGGCGCATGCCTTGAAGGGCGCCGCGCTGAGCCTGGGTTTGCGCGCGGTGGTCGAAGCGGCGCAGGCGCTGCAGCAGGCCTGCGGCGACGCGGCGCGGCCCGATCTCACGCCGTGCCTCGACGCGCTGGAGCGCCATCTGCTGATCACGCGCGACCTCTGCCAAAGCCTGGGCTGGCTGCCCAGCAGCCCGGCGCCAGACCGCACGCCGAATTGACAAGGTCAAACGACCACCGGCTCCGGCTCCAGTCGAATGCCGAAGCGGCCGTAGACGCTTTCCTGGATCGCGCGGGCGAGCGTCATCACCTCGGAGCCGATCGCGCCGCCGCGGTTGACGATCACCAGCGCCTGCTTCTCGTAGACGGCGGCGCCGCCGACCGCTTTGCCCTTCCAGCCACAGGCGTCGATCAGCCAGCCGGCCGCGAGCTTGACGCTGCCGTCGGGCATGGGGTAGTGCACCACCGCCGGATCGCGGCCGATGATGTCGCGGCACTGCTCGGGGGTGACCACCGGGTTCTTGAAGAAGCTGCCGGCGTTACCCAGCTGTGCCGGGTCGGGCAGCTTGGCGCGGCGGATCGCGCAGACCCAGTCGGCGATCTGCTGCGCGCTCGGCTTGGCGATGCCGGTCTCGGCGAGCTTGCGCTCGAGCTCGAGGTAGCCGAGCACCGGCCGCCACGCCTTGGGCAGGCGAAAGCGCACCCGCGTGATCACGGTACGGCCGGCGAGCGAATGCTTGAACACGCTGTCGCGGTAGCCGAAGGCGCAGATCTCGGCATTCAGCGTGACGCTGCGCCCGGTGACGAGGTCGACGGCATCGAGCGACTCGAAGCGGTCTTGCAGCTCCAGCCCGTAGGCGCCGATGTTCTGCACCGGCGCGGCGCCGACGGTGCCGGGAATCAGCGCCAGGTTCTCCAGGCCGGCATAGCCCTGCGCCAGCGTCCACATCACGAACTCGTGCCAGTTCTCGCCGGCGCCGGCCTCGACGATCCAGGCGCCGGCATGCTCCTCGATGAGGCGCCTGCCCATCACCTCGACCTTGATCACCGCCTGCGGCATGTCGCGGGTGAGCACGATGTTGCTGCCCCCGCCCAGGATGAACTTCGGCGCGCGGCCGAGTTGCGGGTGGTCGACGACCTGGCGCACGTCGGCGTCGCTCGTCACGCGCACCAGCGTCTGGGCCACCGCCGGCAGGCCGAAGGTGTTGTAGGGTTTCAGGTTCACACCCGACTCGATTCGCATGAGAGAATTTTCGCCCATTGCCCCGGTTCACCCTTCCGCCGAAGAAGTCCCACAATGCCAAGCTTTGACACCGTGCTCGAACCCAACCTCGTTGAGGTCAAGAACGCCGTCGACCAGACCGCCAAGGAGATCGGCACCCGCTTCGATTTCAAGGGCTCGTCGGCGCGCATCGAGCAAAAAGACAAGGAGCTCACCCTGTTCGCCGACAGCGACTTCCAGATCGGCCAGGTGATGGACATCCTGCTGTCCAAGCTGACCAAGCGCAGCGTCGACGCGCGCTACATCGACCGCAGCGCGAAGATCGAGAAGATCGGCGGCGACAAGGTCAAGCAGCTGCTGACGGTGAAGAACGGCATCGACAGCGACACCGCGAAGAAGATCCAGACGCTCGTCAAGCAAAGCAAGCTGAAGGTGCAGGCCGCCATCCAGGGCGACGTGGTGCGCGTCACCGGCGCCAAGCGCGACGATCTGCAAGGCGCGATGGCCCTGATCCGCAAGGACGTCGCCGACGCGCCGCTGACCTTCACCAACTTCCGCGAATGAGGAACCACCCCCGAAGCGCCTTCGGCGCTCCCCCTCGAGGGGGGTCCGTTCATCCTGAGGTATCGAAGGACACCGGCGGAGCCGGATCCGCGGTGTCCGCTTGGTCGCGGCGGCGTCATGCATCGCGGGTGGCGCTCTTTTCCATGGAGAGCTGAGATGGGCCGGCTTCTCGTGCTTCTTGGCGTGCTGCTGTGCGCCGGCGCGGCCGCACAGACCGTCACCCTCAGCGGCAGCATGGGCGACAAGGCGCTGCTCGTCATCGACGGCACGCCGCGGATGGTGGCGGTGGGCGCGACGCTGCACGGCGTCAAGGTCATCAGCGTCAACGGCAACGACGCGGTGGTCGAGCTCGCCGGCAAGCGCGTGCCGCTGCAACTGGGCGGCGCGCCGGTGAACCTGGGCGGCGGCGCGAGCGACGGCACCGGCTCGCAGATCGTGATGATCGCCGGACCCGGCGGCCACTTCATCACCGGCGGCAGCATCAACGGCAAGCCGGTGCAGTTCGTCGTCGACACCGGCGCGACGATGGTCGCCTTGAGCCAGGCCGACGCCGATCGGATCGGCCTGAACTACAAGAACGGCCAGCGCGGCATGGCGAGCACCGCCAACGGCACGGTGCCGGTGATGCGCACCTCGCTCAACGTGGTGCGCATCGGCGACGTGCAGGTCTTCAACGTCGAGGCGATGGTGGTGCCGATGCAGATGGAAGCCGTGCTGCTCGGCAACAGCTTCCTCACGCGCTTCCAGATGAAGCGCGAGAACGATCGGCTGACACTCGACCGCCGGCCCTGAGCTCGCCCGTTCGCGCGGGCCGGCGCGCCAGCGCGAACGCGATCAGCGCCGCGGCGCCGACCCCGCTCAGTGCCAGCAGCATCTCCCGATAGCCGGGCAGCGCCAGCAGCAGCCAGGCGGTCGCGAGCGGCGCCGCGGCGCGCGCCAGCAGCGCGATGCCCGACATCGCGCCGCCGATGCGCCCCACGTGCTCGCGGCCGAAGTAGTCCGGCACCAGGCTGCCGCGCACGATGGTCACCAGGCCGTTGGCAAAGCCGAACAACAACGCGAACACCAGCAGCGCGAGACCGTGGTCGGCGAGCGCGAAGATCGCGAGCGACAGCGGCAGTCCGCCGAGCACCACAAGGCCCAGCGCGTGCGGCCGGATCGCGCGGGCGAAGATGAAATGCAGCAGCCGCCCGGCCACCTGCGCCGGGCCGAACCACACCACCACCGACAGCGCCTGCGCCTCGCTGTGGCCCTTGGCCGCGAACGCCGGCATCAGGTGGGCCCACAGGGCCGCGGCGGCAAACGAGTAGCAGGTGAAGCTCGCCGTCAGCAGCCAGAACGAGGGCTCGCGCAGGGCCTCGCGCAAGGTGCTGTCGGCCCGTGCATCGGGCGCCGCGGCGGCCGCATGTGGAAGCGGGGTGCCGCACAGCGCCCACGCGTGCAGCGGCGCGACGACGAGCAGCAGCACGCCGCCAACCACCGCCAACGCGCCGCGCCAGCCGCACAGCGCCATCAGCCCCGCGGCCGCCGGAAACGACAGGGTGCTCGCAAAGCCGCCGACCAGCGTCAGCGCGGTGATGCCGCGCACATAGCGATCGGGGAAGCGCTTGGTGAGCACGTTGAATGCCGGCTCGTACAGCGTCATCGCCATCGCCGCGCCGAGCAGCGCCCAGGTCGCGTACAGCTGCGCGAGGCTGTCGACGCGCGACCAGAGCAGGAAGCCCAGGCCGGCGAGCGCGGCGCCGAGCGTCATCACGGCGCGGCCGCGCCCGCGGTCGATCGCCGCGCCGACCGCATAGCTGCTCGCGCCCCACACTGCGAGGCCCGCGCTGAATGCGCCCATCAGCTCGGGCTTGCTCCAGCCGAGCGCGCGTTGCATCGGCAACACGAAGGACGAGAATGCGTAGTACAGCGCCGCCCAGCAGACGATCTGGCCGAAAGCGAGCGCGCTGACGGTGCTTCGATACGAGGGCGCGGCGGACATGTCTGCGGGATTATCGGGAGCACGGCTTGTCACCGCAGGGACAGGGCGCGAAAGCACGATCGTGCTAAAACGCCAGCTTGAAATCGCGCCGCGAATCGGCGGCGCAGGAGCCGAACGATGGATCTGAATTTCACGCCCGAGGAGCTGGCCTTTCGCGCGGAGATCCGTGCCTGGGTGGCCGAGAACCTGCCGAAGGACATCAGCCACAAGGTGCACAACGCGCTGCGCCTGTCGAAAGACGATATGCAGCGCTGGGCCAAGATCCTCGGCAAGAAGGGCTGGCATGGCTGGGCCTGGCCGAAGGAATTCGGCGGACCGGGCTGGAACGCGATCCAGCGCCACCTGTTCGAAGAGGAATGCGCGCTCGCCGGTGCGCCGCGCGTGCCGCCGTTCGGGCCGGTGATGGTGGCGCCGGTGATCATGGCCTTCGGCTCGCCCGAGCAGCAAAAGCGCCACCTGCCCGGCATCATGAGCGGCGAGGTGTGGTGGAGCCAGGGCTACAGCGAGCCGGGTTCGGGCTCGGACCTCGCGTCGCTGAAATGCCGCGCCGAGCGGCGCGGCGACTACTACCTCGTCAACGGCCAGAAGACCTGGACCACGCTCGGCCAGTACGGCGACTGGATCTTCTGCCTGGTGCGCACCAGCACCGACGGCAAGCCGCAGACCGGAATCAGCTTCCTGCTGATCGACATGAAGAGCCCCGGCATCACGGTGCGGCCGATCATCACGATGGACGGCGAGCACGAGGTCAACGAGGTCTGGTTCGACAACGTCGAGGTGCCGGCGGACAACCTGGTGGGCGAAGAGAACAAGGGCTGGACCTACGCCAAGTACCTGCTCGCGCACGAGCGCACCAACATTGCCGACGTGAACCGTGCCAAGCGTGAATTGGAGCGGCTCAAGCGCATCGCGAAGGCCGAGGGGGTGTACGCGGACACGCGCTTTCGCGACGAGATCGCGAAGCTCGAGGTCGACGTGGTGGCGCTCGAGATGATGGTGCTGCGCGTGTTGAGCGCGGAAAAGAGCGGCAAGCAGTCGCTCGACGTCGCCGGCTTGCTGAAGATCCGCGGCAGCGAGATCCAGCAGCGCTACAGCGAGCTGATGATGCTGGCGGCCGGCCCGTACAGCGTGCCGTTCCTCCACGAGGCGATGGAAGCCGGTTGGCAGGGCGACGTTGTCGGCGCAGCCTACATCGCGCCGCTCGCGTCGACCTACTTCAACATGCGCAAGACGACCATCTACGGTGGGTCGAACGAGGTTCAGCGCAACATCGTCTCGCAGACGGTGCTGGGTAGTTGATCATCATGAACACACACCCGTTCGGGCTGAGCCTGTCGAAGCCGTGCGCCGATCTGCGCGTGCGCTCCCTTCGACAAGCTCAGGGCAATCGGAAATACAGGCTCAGCGCGAACGGACGGTAGGAGACTGCAATGGACTTCGACTTCAGCGACGACCAGGAAATGCTTCGCGACTCGGTGCGCAAGTGGGTGGCCAAGGGCTACGACTTCGAGCGCCGCAAGGGCATCGTGAAAGCCGGCGGCTTTTCGCGCGAGGCCTGGCGCGAGATCGCCGACCTCGGACTGACCGGCCTGGTCGTTCCCGAGGCGCGGGGCGGCATGGGCTTCGGCGCGGTCGACGCGATGGTGGTGATGGAAGAGCTGGGCCGCGGGCTGGTGCTCGAGCCGTATGCGCAAGGCGCGCTGATCGCCGGCGGCGTGCTGACGGCTCACGCGAGCGAGGCCGTGCAATCGGCTTGGTTGCCGAAGATCGCGGCCGGTGACGCGTTGATCGTGCTCGCGCACCAAGAGCGCGCCGCGCGCTACCGGCTGAACCACGTCACGACCGCCGCCACGCAAAGCGGTTCGGCGTGGACGATCAGCGGCGCCAAGAGCGTCGTGCCGGTGGGCGACAAGGCCGATGCCTTCATCGTACCGGCGCGCGTGTCGGGCGCGGTCGACGCGAGCGAAGGTATTGCACTGTTCCTGGTCGAGCGCGGCGCCGCCGGCGTGACCACCCGCGGCTACCCGACGCAAGACGGCGGCCGCGCCGCCGAAGTGAGCTTCAGCAATACGCCGGCGACGCTGCTGGCCGCCGCCGGCGCGGGCTTCGCCGCGCTCGAGCACGCGGTGGACATCGGCATCGCCGCGCTGTGTGCCGAGGCGGTCGGCGTGATGGACCAGCTGGTCGCGGTGACCGTCGAGTACATGAACACCCGCAAGCAGTTCGGCGTGACTATCGCCACCTTCCAGGCGCTGCGCCACCGCATCGCCGACGTGAAGATGCAGCTCGAGCTCGGCCGCTCGATGAGCTACTTCGCCAGCCTGAAGATGAACGAGCCGCACGAGGCGCGGCGCCGCGCGCTGGCGCAAGCCAAGCTGCAGCTCGGCCAGTCCATGCGCTTCGTCGGCCAGCAATGCATCCAGCTGCACGGCGGCATCGGCGTCACCGACGAGTACATTGCGGGCCACTACTTCAAGCGGCTGACGGTGATGGAGCTTAGCTTCGGCGACACGATGCACCAGCTCGGCGAGGTGGCGGCGCGGATGCAGGACACCGCGGGCGTCTTTGCCTGAGCCTGTCCTCCCTTCGACAAGCTCAGGGCGATCGGGGATACAAGCTCAGGAGTGATCGGAGTTCCAAATGCCACCCATCCCCGTTCGGCCTGAGCCTGTCGAAGGACGAAGGACCGAGTGAAGCTCGCCCAAGTCCTGTTCTCGCAGGGCTTCGGCGCGCGCCGCGAATGCGAGGGACTGATCGTCTCCGGCCACGTCAGCCTCGACGGCCGCGTCTGCGACGATCCGTTCCACGAGGTCGAACCCGAGGGCCTGGTCTTCGCCGTTCGCGGCGAGCTGTGGCCGTACCACGCGAAGGCGCTGATCGTGATGAACAAGCCGCCCGGCGTGGAGTGCTCGCAGAAGCCCAAGCACCACCCGAGCGTCTACAGCCTGCTGCCCGCGCCGCTGCGCCGCCGTGACGTGCAA
>DASXQQ010000249.1:0-8112 GCA_036507085.1 Piscinibacter sp.
AGTCATACGGCGAGAACTCGAGCTTCCAGCTTCGCCACTCCCAGTGAACGGATCGTGCTCATGCCTGGTGGATCGTAGAAAACCCGGGTAGCGGCCCGCGCATCGTTTGGTATTGTCCCGCGGCGGCTTGCGTTGAGGGACGCAAGCGGCGGCGCCGGGGGTCAACGCAAACGCCAGGCGCCACCACAGAAACACGTTGACCGGCCAACGAGGCTGCGAGACCCGGAGGGAGCTTCCATGTCCGATTCGACCGCCGTTCAGGCGCCTGCCGTCGCTGCACCCACGCGTCTCGCTGTCGCCGAGGCCACGCCGGCCGCCCAATCGGGCGCACGCTGGTTCTGGTGGATCAGTGGCTTGTCACTGGTCAACATCGTTCTGCAACAGTCCGGCAGCGACACGAACTTCGTCGTCGGCCTGGGCATGACTGCAGTCGCCGACGCCGTCTTCGCTTCGGCCAAGGCGATCGGCTTCACGATCGATGCCATGGCCCTGGGCTTCTTCTTTCTGATGGGCCTCTACGGCCGGCGCGGGAGCTTGTGGCCCTTTCTGCTGGGTGCCGCGGTCTACTTGGGCGATGCGCTGATCTACCTCTATGTGAACGACATCATGTCGGTCGCCTTCCACGCTCTGGCACTGTTCTTCATCCTGAAGGGCGCGATGAGCCTGCGCGAGGCGTTGCGGTCGGCCGGGGTGCGGTAGCCGTCCTGCTCTCATCACTGACTTCAACGGTTATGGCTCTCAACATCAACTCTCTCTGGGACCACAGCAAACCGGACCTGAGTGAGCAGCGGTTCATCGCCGCGCTCGATGGCGCGAGTGAGGACGAGAAGCTTCTTCTTCAAACCCAAATCGCCAGAACCTACGGCATACGTCGCAACTTTGCCAAGGCTCGAGAGGTACTTTCCTCTGTCGAGCCCAAACTGCAACGCACGTCTGCCGAGGTGCAAGTCAGGTACTTCCTCGAACTTGGCCGGACCTATGCGTCCACCATGCATCCGGAAGACGCTCGAACTCCCGAGAACCTCGAAGCGGCTCGGAGCAACTTCCTGCGAGCGCATGAGATTGCCGCCCGCGCTCGTCTTGACTTCTTGGCAATCGATGCGCTTCACATGATGCCGTGCGTTGATTCAGAACCGGACCGCCAACTGGAGTGGAACGAAAAGGCAGTGGCTTACATGGAGCGGTCAGATCAAGCGGACGCAAAGGGATGGGAGGGTTCGCTTCGCAACAACATTGGCTATGCCAGGCACCTCAAGGGTGAGTACGAGGCTGCCCTTGCGGAGTTTCGCTTGTCGCGCGCAGCGCATGAGAGAACCGGCCGGGTCCGCAACGTGAGAATCGCTGACTGGATGATCGCTTGGACCTACAGGGCGCAGAAGAAATACGCTGAGGCGCTCGCTCTTCAGCTTGAACTAGAGCGCGCATGGGACGCCGATGGTGAGCCTGATCCCTATGTCTTCGAGGAGCTGGAGCACCTCTACCGCGCGCTTGGTGACGAGACACGCGCCCAGCAGTACGGCAGCAAGTTCAAGGCGGCTGCAAAGTGACGCCTAACCAAAGGAGCCCGGCATGGAAATCTCCGAGGTAAGCATGACGAAGTTCCCGCTGGTTCGGATCGGTGTCGCCCTGGTCGTGTTGATCGGTCTTGTCGTCTTGTGGCCGTTCTACTCGGTGCCCACAGGAAGCCGCGGCGTTGTCACGCAGTTCGGCAAGATCGTTGGAATTGAAGGCGAAGGGCTGACGGTTCTGCCGCCTTGGCAAAAGCTGTCGAACTTCAGCATCCGTGCCGAGAAGGCCGACATCGAGAATGCCGAAGGGAGCACGAGCGACACGCAGCCGGTGAAGGTGAGCATGACGGTGCGGTACAGCATCGCCACCGATCGCGTTGCGGAGGTGTTCGAGAAGTACTCTCACGACGGCAACCTGTCTTCCTACGTCCAGACGGCGACGCAGGAAATCTTCAAGGCGGTGACTGCGAAATACACCGCCCCTGACTTGATTGCCCAACGCGCCAAGGTGTCCAGCGACATCAACGCTGCACTGCGGGAGAAGCTGGCCCTCTACGGTGCCCAAGTCATCAACATCGACATGCGCAACTTCGCGTTCTCGGATTCCTATATGCATGCCATCAACGACAAGGTGACTCAGGAGCAGCTGCGCCTCGCGGCCGAGAACAAGCTCAAGACCGTGGAGGCCGAGCAGAAGCAGAAAGTCGCCATCGCAGAGGCCGAAGCCAGTGCACGAAAGGCGCAGTCCGATGGCGAGGCCTATGCCAACCTGACGATCGCCAAGGCCCAGGCCGAGGCGCTGCGCGTGCAGAACGCGGCGTTGGCGCAAAACAAGGATGTGCTCGAACTGCGGCGCATCGAGGTCGAAAAGATCAAAGCCGAGAAATGGAACGGCGCCTTGCCGAGCGCGATCTACGCCGGCGCACCGATTCCGTTTCTCAATGTTGGCAAGTGAGAGAGACCCTGGCGCCAATGCTATTCAAATAGCCACCGCCCGGCCCGTTCGGGCTGAGCCCGTCGAAGCCACGTTCGGAGCCTCAGTACCTTCGACAAGCTCAGGACGGGTCGGGCACTTCGACAAGCTCAGTGCGAACGGGCTGGGGCGGCATGCGGTATTCCGACCAATCCTGAGCTTGTATCCCCGATCGCCCTGAGCTTGTCGAAGGGAGGACAAGCTCAGCGCGAACGGAGCGGGATGAGCGGGCCCCGTTCAGCGGCAACGCTTCTCACGCCACCAGTAGACTGCGCCCACCCGTTGACGAACCACCGCGCGCCACCATGCACGACCTAAACTTTCGCCTTCCGTCATTCGATGCCGCGCTGGCCGGCTTGCCTGCGACACCGGCGCATGCCGTCGAGTCCGACGAGGCGTTCTGGGGCGCCGTCGGCAGCCTCTACTCGACCTCGCAGGCACTCACGAACCTGGAGAACGGGTATTGGGGCGTGATGGCCGAACCGGTCAAGGCGGTGTTCCGGCACTGGACCGATCGGGTCAACCACGAGAACACGCTGTTGATTCGCGACCACTGGCCTCGCGCCCTGGAACAGCTGCGCCGGACGCTGGCCGCCGCGCTCGGCTGCGACGCGAGCGAGATCGCGCTGACGCGCGGGGCGACCGAGGCGATGCTGGCGCTGATCGCCGGCTACAACCGCCTGCAGCCCGGCGACAGCGTGCTGTACTGCGACCTCGACTACCCGGCCATGCGCTACGCGATGGAGTGGCTTCGCGAGCGCCGCGGCGTGGTGCCGGTCCGCTTCGCGATCCCCGAGCCCGCCACCCGCGACAGCGTTCTCCAAACCTATGCAGACATGCTCGAGCGCCACCCGAACACGCGCCTCGTGCTGCTCACGCATCTGAGTCATTGCACAGGGCTGGTGATGCCGGTGCGCGAGCTGGCGGCGCTGGCGCGCGCGGCAGGCGCCGAAGTCGTCGTCGACGCCGCGCACTCCTGGGGTCAACTGGATTTCGACGTTCGCAGCCTCGACGCCCCGTATGTCGCGTTCAACCTGCACAAATGGATCGGTGCCCCGCTGGGCTGCGGCTGCCTGTACATCCGCCACGGCAGCGTGTCGCGCATCGACCCCTATTTCGGGGACCGCGACTTCCCGGCCGACGACGTTCGCTCACGCATTCACACCGGGTCGCCGAACTTCGCTGCGTGGCTCACGATTCCGGCCGCCTTGCAGCTGCATCAGCGCATCGGCGCCCACGCGAAAGCGCTGCGACTGCGCCACCTGCGCGACCATTGGGTGGGGCGCGCGCGAGCGCTGCGCGGGGTCGAGATCCTGACCCCGGACGACACGTCGATGGTGGCCGGCATGACGGCGTTTCGCCTGCAGGGGCGCACCACCACCGCGGACAACGACGCCATCGTCGCTGCGCTGCGAGACGCGCACGGCGTCTCCACGGTGCGCCGCACCGGCCCCGCGCGGGGCGACGTGGTCCGGGTCACGCCCGCCATCTACACGAGCCCCGCGGAACTCGAGCGCCTGCTTGCCGGGCTGCGCAGCGTGACGGGCGCCGATTCGTGAGCGCGCCCGCTCAGCCGTCGCCGAGCCGCCTCAAGGCGGCTGAGCGCCCCCTCGGGGGGCAGGAGCGAAGCGACGCGGGGGTCAACATGTCAGCCCGCCACACCCGCCAGCCGCCGGACGGTCATTGCGCCATGCGGTCGCGCCACCAGGCGCTGTAGTCCTTGTCGGTCAACAGCGTCCACAGGGCGAGCGCCGCAATCACGACGCCGGTGACCACCGCCGTGAGCTGGGGCCCCTGCAGGGCACTGAAGCCCAGCGCCCAGGGCGACACGATCATCCACAGCCCGAGCGCCCCTTCGGTCCATTCTTCCCAGGCGCGTGGAACGAAGATCGCTCCGAGCGCCGCGGCGAAGAGCGCCAAGCCGATGATGACGGCGTTGGACATGGCCGCCGTTTCACCCTGGTAGCCCATCGCCCAAGGCGACAAGATCAGCCAGGCACCCAAGACGGCGTTGACCGCATCCTGCCAATGCTTCAGTCGCAACATGGTCTTCACCTCCTGCGGTTGGAAAAGAACGCCAACTGCGACAAATTAGATCAGTTGCCCGCTGCTCTGTTCCGTGGGCATGGGGGTGTGATGGTGCTGGAGCTGAGCGCGACCCTGCAAGGACGGCTCACACGCTGGGCGCAAGCGGGCTATCCGCGGGAATGCTGCGGCCTGCTGCTCGGGCGCGTGAACGATGGCGTCGTGCACGTCGACGACGTCCTGCAGGCCCGCAACGCCAATGCGGAACGCGCCGGTGACCGCTACGAGCTCGATGCGCAAGACTTCCTGCGCGCCGACGCGCAGGCGCGTGCGCGACAGCTGGATGTCGTCGGCGTCTGGCACACCCATCCCGACCATCCCGCCCGCCCGTCGGCCACCGACCGCGCCCACGCCTGGGACGGCTGGTCCTACCTGATCCTGGCGGTGGGCGCGCAGGGCGTCGACGCGCTACGGTCCTGGCGGCTGGACGGGGAGGAGTTCGTCGAGGAGGCGGTGAGACCATGAGCCAAGTCACCATCCGCATCCCGATGCCGCTGCGCGGCCACACCCAAGGTGCCGGCGAGGTGAAGGTCGAGGCCGGCAACGTGCGCGAGGCCCTCGCCGCGCTGGGCACGGCCCACGACGGCGTGCTCGCGCGGGTGCTCGCACCGAACGGCGAGCTGCGCCCCTTCGTCAACGTGTTCGTCGGCAGCCGCAACGTGCGAACGCTCGACGGGCTGGCGACGCCGCTCGCCGATGGCGACGTGGTCGCCATCATCCCCGCAGTCGCTGGAGGCGGCGACGCACGTGAACGCGTGCTCGCCGAGCTGAAGGCGAGCGTCCCGGAAATCACGCCGCGCGACGCGCTCGCGCAGCAGGCGCGCGGCGCCGCGCTCATCGACGTGCGCGAGCCCGACGAGATCGCGCAGGGCAGCGCGCCGGGCGCGCTGCGCCTGGGGCGCAGCTACCTCGAGCTGCGGATCGAGGAGGCGGTGCCCGACGCCGAGCGTGCCATCGTCGTGATGTGCGGCAGCGGCACGCGCTCGATGTTCGCCGTCGCCGACCTCGCGCGGCTGGGTTATGCGAAGGTGTCGTCGATGGCCGGCGGCTTTACGCGCTGGAAGAACGAGGGCCTGCCGGTCGAGCGGGTGGTCACGCTCGACGCGTCGGCGCGCGAACGCTACTCGCGGCATCTGCTGATGCCCGAGGTCGGCGAGGCCGGCCAAGCGAGGCTGATGCGCTCGAAGGTGCTGCTCGTCGGCGCCGGCGGGCTCGGTTCGCCCGCGGCCTACTACCTCGCCGCGGCCGGCGTCGGCACGCTGGGCCTGGTGGACCACGATGTCGTCGACCGCAGCAACCTGCAGCGCCAGATCCTGCACACCGACGCGCGCGTCGGCACCTCGAAGGTCGCCTCGGCGCGCCAGACGCTGGAAGCGCTCAACCCGAGCGTGAAGGTGGTCGGGCACGAGACGCTGCTGAGCAGCGCCAACGTCGAGCAGATCCTGGCCGGCTACGAGGTGGTCGTCGACGGTTCGGACAACTTCCCCACGCGCTACCTCGTCAACGATGCCTGCGTGAAGCTGCGCATCCCCAACGTGCACGGCTCGGTGTACCGCTTCGAGGGCCAGGTCAGCGTGTTCTGGCCCGGGCGGCCGCAGCGCCCCGGTCCCTGCTACCGCTGCCTCTACCCCGAGCCGCCGCCACCGGAGTACGCGCCGTCCTGCGCCGAGGCCGGCGTGCTCGGTGTGCTGCCCGGGGTGATCGGCCTGCTGCAGGCGACCGAGACGATCAAGCTGTTGTTGGGCATCGGCGAGCCGCTGGTCGGCCGGCTGCTCTACTTCGACGCGCTGCGCGCGAGCTTCTCCGAGCTGCTGCTGGAGCGCGACCCGGCCTGCCGCTATTGCGGCGAAGGGCACGCGTTCCCCGGCTACATCGACTACGAGCGCTTCTGCGCGAGTGCCGTTGCATGAGGCCCGACGCGCATGCGCTGCTCGCACGCGTGGGCCACACGCCGCTGGTGGAGTTGCGCCTCGCGCAGCGCGCCGGCGGCGCGCGCATCTTCGCCAAGCTGGAAAGCGTGAACCCCGGCGGCTCGATCAAGGACCGGCCGGTGGCGCGGATGCTGCTCGAGGCGCTGTGGGCGGGCCGCTTCGCCGAAGGCCGGCGCTTGCTCGACTCGTCTTCGGGCAACGCCGGCATCTCCTACGCGATGTTCGGCGCCGCGCTCGGCATCCCGGTGACGGTGGTCGTGCCCGGCAACGCGAGCCCCGAGCGGCTCGAACGCATCGCCGCGCATGGCGCACAGCTGCTGATCACCGACCCGCTCGAGGGTTACGACTTCGCGCTGCGCGAGGCCCAGCGACTGGCGCGCGAGCAGCCCGAGCGCTACTGGCACTGCGACCAGTACGGCAACCCGGACAACTGGCGCGCCCACCACGAGGGCACCGGCGCCGAGATCCTGGCGCAGCTGCGTTCGGCGCTCGATGCAGCGCCCGACGCCTTCGTCGCCGGCGTCGGCACCGGCGGTACGCTCACCGGCGTGGGACTCGCGCTGCGCGAGGCGCGCGCCGATGTGCACATCGCCGCGGTGATCCCCGAGACCTTCCCCGGCATCGAGGGCCTGAAGCCGCTCGGCCATCCCGGCGACATCGTGCCGCGCATCCTCGACGAATCGCTGATCGACGAGCGCATCGCCGTCACGCTCGACGAGGCTGTCGCGATGTGCGCCGAGCTCGCGAGCGAGGGCCTGTTCGTCGGCCCCTCGTCGGGCGCCTTCGTGCACGGCGCGCTGCAGCTCGCGGCGAGCGGGCGCTTTCGCACCATCGTGACCGTGCTGTCCGACACCGGCGAGCGCTACACCTCCACCGGCATGTGGCGGCGCGCCCCCTGAAGCCGCGCCTCTCGAGAAACAACTCATTCACCGCAGAGGCGCAGAGCAAGCTCAGGGCGCCGACGACGACATGCCTTGCAGCAACTTCAGGATTTCGGACTCACCCATGTTCCGCGCATCCGCCAGTTCGCCGCCGGTGGTGGCCTTGACCAGGCTGCCATCGGCGCGCAAGACGGCCACCGCCGGGATCCCCATTCGGATCGGATTGCCCATCTGCTGCGCGAGGTCGGTGTTCTTGTTGAATCGCGCCACGTCGACCTTGGTGACGATGAAGTGACGACCGACGTGCGAAGCGAGCGAGCCGGTCGCCATCTTCAGCGCCAGGTCGCGGCAATCCGGACACCAGTTGGCGCCGAACACCACCAGCACCTGCTTGTGCTCGCTGCGCGCTTGTTGCAAGGCGCGATTGAGGTCGGCACGCGCGTCGGCGGCCTCGTCGTAAGGCAGCGCAGGCGCCGCCTGGACCCGCGACGCAAGGCCGAGGACCCAGGCTGACAAGACAAAGCGGCGCGCGGTGTTCATGCGGGGAGACACGGGCTCGAAAGACCAACACTCTAACGCGGACCGGTGTGCGTGCTATTCGAAGACGACCAGGCTTTGCGGCGACGGTGGAAGCGGCGCGACGCTCACCTTGGCGAATCCCGCGTCCCGGCCCATTTGCTCGAACTCGCGCGCGGTGTACGCGTCGCCGCTGGGGGTGGACGCCAGCATCACGA
>DASXQQ010000250.1:0-18747 GCA_036507085.1 Piscinibacter sp.
CCTGCAAGGCTTTCGCCATGGCGGGACGGTCACCGGCGGCGACGGCAAGCCGGTGCACCTGGCCGCTGCGGTCGGGTCGCACAGCGCGAGCGTCCTGGAACGTGTGGAGTCGGTCTGGGGACCGTGGCGGCAACTGCTCGATCCGCTGCGCGTGCTCGGCGCGCGCGCCCATCCGAATGACGTGAGCGCCGCCGCCGCGTATGCCAGGCTGCGCAACCTCGAATTGCTCGGCCTGATGAACGAGCTGACGACCCAGCTCGAGGCCGAAGCGAGTCGACGCGCGAGCCTGTTGCGCCTGGTGCAGACCGCGGGCATCGTGCTCGCGCTCGGCAACTTCATTTTCATCCTCTTCAAGTTCGTTCGCCGCTTGCGCCTGTCCGATGACATCGCCGAGCAAGCCACCGAAGAGAACCGGGAGATCCTCTCCGCGGTGCGCGAGGGACTGTTCCTGCTGACCCCGCAGATGCGCATCGGCACGCAGATATCGAACTCGGTCGGCACGATGTTCGGGCGTGCGGTGAAGCCGGGCGAAGGGTTCCTGGAGGTGCTCGGGCCGCTGGTCTCGCCCAACACGCTGGCGGACGCAAATGCCTATGTCGATCTGCTCTTCACGTCGCATGTGGCGGAAGACCTGGTGCAAAGCATCAACCCGCTGTCGGAGGTGGAACTCTTCATCGTTGACGCGCTGGGCAAGACACGCCGGCGCCATCTCTCGCTTCAATTCAATCGCGTGATGGAGGGCGCGCAGGTGCGGCACCTGCTCGTCACCGTGCAGGACGTGACGACGCGCGTGGAGCTGGAAGACCGCCTGCAAGGCGAACAGCAGCGCGCGCAGCGCGAGTTCGAGTTGCTGATGCGCGCATTCGAGACCGACGCGGCGACGCTCGGGCGATTCATCGAGCATGCGGAGTCGTCGCTGTTGAAGGTGAACGATCTGCTGCGCAACATCGATGCATCGTCGAACCACGAGCTCGCGCGGCGCACGGTCGACGCGGTCTATCGCCACGTGCATGCGGTGAAAGGCGAAGCTTCCATGCTGGGGCTCGATCTGCTGAGCGCCACGGCGCACGAGTTCGAGGCGCATTTGCAGATGCTGCGCGAATCGTCTGCGTTTTCGGGAGATGCCTTGCTGGCCCTGCCCTTGCCGCTCGAAGACCTGCTGACGCGCATCCAGACGCTCAAGCGTTGGGGACTTCGCGGGCGACCGGCCGCCGACCCGGCCGCAACGGGCTTCGGCGAACGGTTGACGGGCCTCGTGCAGCGCATCTCCACCGACACCGGCAAGCCGGCGCAGCTGTCGCATCATCTGGATCCGCTCGACGCCTTGCCGGCCGCCGTGCGCGATGCCTTCGAGCAGATCGCCGTGCAACTGGTGCGCAACGCCGTCGTGCACGGCATCGACCCGCTGCCGCAGCGCCTGATGCTGGGCAAGCCGCGCGTGGGCGCGATCGCGGTCGCCGTCGAACAGCCCGCCGCAGACACCTGTGAGCTCGTCGTGCGCGACGATGGTGCCGGTCTCGACGCCGACCGGGTGCGCATGCGCCTGCTGGAACTCCGCTGGTTCACGCTGGAGCAGCTTGCCGAGATGACGCCCAGCCAGGTGGTGAGCCAGATCTTCCGGCCCGGCTTCTCGACGGCGTCGACCGCCGGCGAGCATGCTGGCCGCGGCGTGGGCCTCGACGTGGTCGTCGCGCTCGTGCGGCAGCTCGGCGCGCGGCTTCTCGTGTCGAGCCGGCGTGGCGAAGGCACCGAGCTGCGCGTGCGCCTCCAACATTGAGCCGGATGAAGCTGCTGGTCGTCGACGATTCGAACGTCGTGCGCTCGCGCATCGCGCGCATCGTGCAAGGCGGGGCGCTCGGTCAGGTGACCCTCGTCGGGCTGGCGCGCAACGGGCAGGAGGCCCTTCGCGCCGCCCTCGTCACGCCGCCCGACATCGTGACCATGGACCTCACCATGCCCGGCATGGACGGCCTCGCCTGCATCCCCGAACTGATGGCGTTGCACCCGCGAACCAGCATCCTCGTGATCAGCGCGCTCACCGACAAGTCGACCGCGATCAAGGCGCTGCGAATGGGCGCGCGCGGCTTCCTGCCCAAGCCCTTCGACGACGACGCGCTGCAACTGGCGCTGCTCGCGTTGATCGAACGAAAAGCCCGGTAAGCCATGGCCGCCTTGAACGAATCCGACCTTCGCCTTTTCATCGATTCGGTGACGCGCTATTTCTCGGTGACGAGCCGGACACCGCCGCAGATCGCGGCGGCGTTTCTCGGAACCGATCCGCTGCCCACGCATGACTTCAATGGCATCGTTTCGTTTTCCGGGCGCTTCACTGGCCAGGTGATCGTCTCGTTGCCCGCGATGGCGGTGCGCGAGTTGCTCGTCATGCAGCACGAGACCGATCTGTCGGAGAACAACCTGCTCGACGCGGTCGGCGAAATCGCCAACACGCTCGCCGGCAATGCGCGGCAAACCCTGGGCAGCGGGCTGGAGATCTCGGTGCCGGTGACCATGCGCGGCCGCGCCGGGCAACGCTCGCGCGTACGGCATCATCCCTACGTCATCAGCTTCCGATGGAACACCTACCCGGGCCTGGTCTGCGTCGACCTCGACCGGCTGGCTTGAACGCAGCGCTGCGTCAGTGCTTTTCTTTGGCGTAGTTGATCGAGTACTTCGGAATCTCGATCGTCACGTCCTGCTGCGACAGGATGGCCTGGCACGACAGTCGCGAGGTCGCTTCGAGGCCCCAGGCACGGTCGAGCAGGTCCTCTTCGGACTCGTCCATCTCGCCGAGTGAATCGAAGCCTTCGCGCACGACGACGTGGCAGGTGGTGCAGGCGCAGCTCATCTCGCAGGCATGTTCGATCTCGATGTCGTGTTCGAGCAGCGCTTCGCAGATCGACGTGCCGGACTCGGCCTTGACTTCCATGCCGGCCGGACAGTACTCCGGGTGCGGCAGGATCTTGATGGTCGGCATTCAGACTTCCTCGACGCGGCGGCCGGCGAGAGCCTGGCGGATGCTGCGGTTCATGCGTTCGGCGGCGAACGCTTCGGTGCCCTTGGCGAGCGCCTCGACGGCAGCTTCGATGGCGTGATGATCGTCGCCCTGGCGGCAGGCCTCGACCTTGGCGAGCAGGGCCTCGATGGCTTCACGCTCGCCGGCTGCAAGCAGGTCGGCATCGGCGGCCAGCGCGGCGCGCGTGGCGAGCAGCATGCGTTCGGCTTCGACCCGCGACTCGCGCAGGCTGCGCGCTTGCATGTCCGCCTCGGCGGTGCTGAAGCTTTCCTTCAGCATGCGCGCCACCTCGTCGTCGGTCAGGCCGTAGCTCGGCTTGACTGTGATCGCCGCTTCGACACCCGAGGTCTCTTCGCGCGCGCTCACGCTCAGCAGGCCATCGGCGTCGACCTGGAAGTTCACGCGGATGCGCGCGGCGCCGGCGACCATCGGCGGAATGCCGTGCAACTCGAAGCGAACGAGCGAGCGACAGTCGCTCACCAGCTCGCGCTCGCCTTGCACGACATGGATCGCCATCGCGGTCTGCCCGTCCTTGAAGGTGGTGAACTCCTGCGCCCGCGCGGTCGGTATCGTGCTGTTGCGGGGAATGATGCGTTCGACCAGGCCGCCCATCGTTTCGAGGCCGAGCGACAGCGCGATCACGTCGAGCAGCAGCAAGTCGCCCGCGCCGGCGTTGCCGGCCAGCGCATTCGCCTGGATCGCCGCGCCGAGCGCGACGACCTCGTCGGGGTTCAGGTTGGTCAGCGGCGTCTGGCCGAAGAACGCGCCGACCTCGGCTTGCACCATCGGCATGCGGGTCGAACCGCCGACCACCACGATGCCCTTGACGTCGGACTTGCCCGCCTTGGCGTCGCGAAGCACCTTGCGCACCGAAGCGATCGTGCGCGCGAGCAGGTGCCGCGTCAGCGTATCGAATTCGCCGCGCGTCACGCGCACCGACAGCTCGCCGGCGGCCAGCGGGCAAGCGAGTGTTGCGTGGTCGGCCGATGACAGCTTTTCCTTCGCCGCGCGCGCGGCCACCAGCACCGCGCGCTTGTCCTGCGGCGTGCTCGCGTCCATCCCGGCCTGCGCCAGCGCCCAGTCGGCGAGCACGCGATCGAAATCGTCTCCGCCGAGCGCCGAATCGCCACCGGTGGCGACGACTTCGAACACGCCCTGGCTCAGCCGCAGCAAGGAGATGTCGAATGTGCCGCCGCCGAGGTCGTAGACCGCGTAGAGGCCTTCCGAGCCGTTGTCCAGGCCGTAGGCGATCGCCGCCGCGGTGGGCTCGTTGATCAGGCGCAGCACATTGAGGCCCGCGAGTTGCGCGGCGTCCTTGGTGGCCTGGCGCTGCGCCTCGTCGAAATAGGCCGGCACGGTGATCACCGCGCCGAACAAGTCGTCGGCGAAGGTGTCTTCGGCGCGATGCCGCAGGGTGGCGAGGATCTCGGCCGAGACCTCGACCGGCGACTTCACGCCGTCCACCGTTCGCAGCGAGGCCATGCCCGGTGCGTCGACGAAGTCGTAGGGCAGCTTCTCGCGGTGCTCGATGTCGGCGAGCCCGCGCCCCATGAAGCGCTTGACCGACAGGATGGTGTTGCGCGGGTCGATCGCCGCTTCGGCCAATGCGTCGTGGCCGATCTGGCGGCCGCCCTGTTCGAGGTAGCGCACAGCCGACGGCAGGATCACCCGTCCCGCTTCGTCGGGCAGGCATTCGGCCACGCCATTGCGCACCGCGGCCACCAGCGAATGCGTCGTGCCGAGGTCGATGCCGACCGCGATGCGGCGCTGATGCGGATCGGGTGCGCCGCCGGGTTCGGAGATCTGAAGCAGTGCCATCGCGTTATTGTCCCAGCGCTTCCAGGCGTTCATCGACGTCGTCGGCAAAGCGCTCAATGAACATGAGGGCTCTGACCTGTTGCGCCGCCGCGTGGGTGTCGTGTCGCTGGTCGAAGGTGATGGCGAGTTCGGCGAGTGCAGCCTCGCGACGCGCTGCGACGTCGGTGGCCAACGCCTCCACATCGGCCAGCGTGTCGGCATCGTCGAGCGCCTCGCGCCATTCCATTTGCTGGCGCAGGAAGCTCGGCGGCATGGCGGTGTTGCGGTGCGCGTTCACCGGCTCGCCCAGCAGCTCGCACAGGTAGGCGCCGCGCTTGAGCGGGTCTTTCAGTCGCTCGTAGGCCTCGTTCACGCGCACTGCCCACTGCATCGCGACACGCAGTGCGGCCGCGCCCTGGGCGGCGAAGCGATCGGGATGCACCTCGGCCTGCAACGCACGCCAGCGCGCGTCGAGCGCGGAGCGGTCCTGCTCGAAGCGGCGCGGCACGCCGAAGAGTTCAAAGTCGTCGCTGGCGAGTTTCATCAGTGCAAGAAAAGGGCGCGGCAACGCCGCGCCCGCTCATCCATCTCAGCGAAGCCGCTACACGCGGAACGACTCGCCGCAACCGCAGCGGTCTTTCTCGCGCGGGTTGTGGAACTTGAAGCCTTCGTTCAGTCCCTCGCGCACGAAGTCGAGCTCCGTGCCGTCGATGTAGGGCAGGCTCTTCGGGTCGACCAGCACCTTCACGCCATGGCCTTCGAAGACCACGTCTTCGGGCGCCACGTCGTCGGCGTATTCGAGCTTGTAGGCGAGGCCGGAGCAGCCCGTTGTCTTCACGCCCAGGCGCACGCCCACCCCCTTGCCGCGCTTGCTGATGTAGCGCGACACATGGCGGGCGGCGGCTTCGGTCAAGGTGACGGCCATGGGGTCAATTCACCTTCTTGGCCTTGTAGTCGTTCACGGCCGCCTTGATTGCGTCTTCGGCCAGGATCGAGCAGTGGATCTTCACCGGGGGCAGCGCCAGTTCTTCGGCGATGTGGGTGTTCTTGATGGTCAAGGCTTGGTCGAGCGACTTGCCCTTGACCCACTCGGTCACCAGCGAGCTCGACGCGATGGCCGAGCCGCAGCCGTAGGTCTTGAACTTCGCGTCCTCGATCAGGCCAGTCTGCGGATTCACCTTGATCTGCAGCTTCATCACGTCGCCGCAGGCCGGCGCGCCGACCATGCCGGTGCCCACCGTCTCGTCTCCCTTCTCGAACGAACCGACGTTGCGCGGGTGTTCATAGTGATCAACGACTTTTTCGCTGTATGCCATGTCTGTTCTCCAACGACTTCAGTGGGCGGAATTCAGTGCGCGGTCCATTGGATCGTGCTGATGTCGATGCCGTCCTTGTACATCTCCCACAGGGGAGACAGCTCACGCAGTTTCGCGACCCGATCTTTCAAGGTGCTGACCACGTAGTCGACCTCTTCGACCGTGGTGTAGCGCCCGATCGTCATGCGCAAGCTCGAATGCGCCAGTTCGTCGCTGCGGCCCAGGGCGCGCAGCACGTAGCTCGGTTCCAGGCTGGCCGACGTGCAGGCGGAGCCCGACGACACCGCGACGCCCTTGATGCCCATGATCAGCGACTCGCCCTCGACGAAGTTGAACGACATGTTCACGTTGTGCGGGACGCGCTTTTCCGGGTGGCCGTTGAGGAAGGTCTGCTCGATGTCCGACAGGCCATTGATCAGACGCTGCTGCAGCATGCGAATGCGTTCGCTCTCGACGCCCATCTCTTCGCGCGCAATGCGAAACGCCTCGCCCATGCCGACGATCTGGTGCGTCGGCAGCGTGCCCGAACGCATGCCGCGCTCGTGACCGCCGCCATGCATCTGCGCTTCGATGCGCACCCGCGGCTTGCGGCGCACATACAGCGCGCCGATGCCCTTCGGTCCATAGGTCTTGTGCGACGCCAGGCTCATCAGGTCGACCGGCAGCGTGGCCAGATCGATCGCCACCTTGCCGGTGGCCTGCGCCGCATCGACGTGGAAGATGATGCCGCGCTCGCGGCACATCGCGCCGATGGTCGGGATGTCCTGGATCACGCCGATCTCGTTGTTGACGTACATGACCGACACCAGGATCGTGTCCTTGCGCATCGCGTCCTTCAACTTGTCCAGATCGAGCAGGCCATCTTCCTGCACGTCGAGATAGGTCACCTCGAAGCCCTGGCGTTCGAGGTCGCGCATCGTGTCAAGCACGGCTTTGTGCTCGGTCTTCACCGTGATGAGGTGCTTGCCGCGCGTCTTGTAGAACTGCGCCGCGCCCTTGATTGCCAGGTTGTCCGACTCGGTCGCGCCCGAGGTCCAGATGATTTCGCGCGGGTCGGCGCCGATCAGCTCGGCCACCTGCTCGCGCGCCTTCTCGACCGCGGCTTCAGCTTCCCAGCCCCAGGCGTGACTTCGCGACGCGGGGTTGCCGAAGTGCTCGCGCAGCCAGGGAATCATCGCGTCGACGACGCGCTGGTCCACCGGGCTGGTGGCGCCGTAGTCCATGTAGATCGGGAAATGCGGAGTCATGTCCATGAGGTCGAGTTTGATCAGTGCGGCACCGCGACGGCGCCGCAGGGGTCTTTACTTCGAGAACGCGTTGCCGAGCGCGAACACCGAGTTCGGCGCGGTCACCTTGATGGGCTTCACGACCGGCTGGGTCGAGATCGCCCGCTTCACCGGGTGCTCCTCGATGGAGACGCCCTTGGCGATTTGCTCGTCGACCAGCTTCTTCAGCGAGATCGAGTCGAGGTATTCGATCATCTTGGTGTTCAGGCTGGCCCACAAGTCGTGCGTCATACAGCGGCCGGTGTCCTCACCCATGCAATTGTCCTTGCCGGCGCAACCGGTGGCGTCGATCGGTTCATCGACGGCGACGATGATGTCGGCGACGGTGATTTCTTCCGATTTTCGGCCGAGCGAGTAGCCGCCGCCGGGACCGCGCGTGCTCTCGACCAGTTCATGGCGGCGCAGCTTGCCGAACAGCTGCTCGAGATACGACAGCGAAATCTGCTGGCGGGCACTGATCGCGGCCAGGGCCACCGGCCCGGAATGCTCGCGCAATGCCAAGTCGATCATGGCGGTAACGGCGAAACGGCCTTTGGTGGTCAGACGCATGGAATTCTCCTGAAGCCTTGACGGCGCAACAAACAACAAAGCGGACACCCGACTCCTGCTTGTCGACCTGACTCGAGTCCGGGATAACCCGCGCTTTAACCCGAGTGCTTTGGTCGAGTATACCTGAAGCCGAGTAATTTGGTCGAGATTGATCCAGGAAGTTCCACCGGGCGTCAGCCCCTTGTGTCAGGACTTGGCAGGGCCTGGCGGGAACGGGACGATGTTGTCCGTTCCGGGCGCCCCGAAGGCCTGCTCGCGCAACAGCGCCAGCTGGTCGCGGACCCGCGCCGCCTTCTCGAATTCCAGGTTTCTGGCGTGGTCGAGCATCTCGCGCTCAAGCTGCTTGATCCGCTTGCCGAGGTCCTTTTCCGACAGCGCCTCGATTTCGGCCACCTGGTGGGCCGCCTTCAGGTCGTCCTTGCCCGACTTCTCGGAGTACACCCCGTCGATCAGATCCCGGACCTGCTTGATCACGCTGCGCGGGGTGATGCCCATCCGCTCGTTGTGCGCGATCTGCCTGTTGCGACGCCGGTCGGTTTCATCGATCGCGCGGCGCATCGAATCGGTGATCCTGTCGGCGTACAGAATGGCCTTGCCATTGATGTTGCGCGCCGCCCGGCCGATGGTCTGGATCAGCGAGCGTTCGGCGCGCAGGAAGCCTTCCTTGTCGGCGTCCAGAATCGCCACCAGCGACACCTCGGGAATATCGAGCCCTTCGCGCAGCAGGTTGATGCCCACCAGCACATCGAAGCTGCCCAGCCGCAGGTCGCGCAGGATTTCGACGCGCTCCACCGTGTCGATGTCGCTGTGAAGGTAGCGCACCTTGACGCCGTTGTCGGCGAGGTAGTCGGTGAGCTGCTCGGCCATGCGCTTGGTCAGCGTGGTGATCAGCACGCGCTCGTGCTTCTCGACGCGATCGCGAATCTCTTGCAGCACGTCATCGACCTGGCGGGTCGCCGGCCGTACCTCGACCGTCGGGTCGACGAGGCCGGTCGGTCGCACCAGCTGCTCGACCACTTGTCCGGTGGTCTGCTGTTCGTAGGCCGCCGGCGTGGCCGAGACGAACATCACCTGGCGCATCTTGGTTTGGAACTCCTCGAACTTCAGCGGCCGATTGTCCAGCGCCGACGGCAGGCGAAAGCCGTACTCCACCAGCGTCGTCTTGCGCGCGCGGTCGCCGTTGTACATGCCGCCCAGCTGGCCGATCAGCACATGGCTCTCGTCGAGGAACATCAGTGCGTCGCGCGACAGGTAGTCGACCAGCGTCGACGGCGGCTCCCCGGGCGCCGCGCCCGACAGGTGCCGGGTGTAGTTCTCGATGCCCTTGCAGTGGCCGATCTCCTGAAGCATCTCGAGGTCGAAGCGGGTGCGCTGCTCGAGCCGCTGCGCCTCCACGAGCTTGCCCAGCTTCACCAGTTCGTCGAGCCGCTCGCGCAACTCGGCCTTGATGGTGTCGATGGCCGCGACGACGCGGTCGCGCGGCGTGACGTAATGGCTCGAGGGGTAGACGGTGAAGCGCGGGATCTTCTGGCGGATGCGCCCGGTCAGCGGGTCGAGCAGCTGCAGCGACTCCACTTCGTCGTCGAACAGCTCGATGCGGATCGCCAGCTCCGAATGCTCCGCCGGAAACACGTCGATGGTGTCGCCGCGCACGCGAAACGTGCCGCGCGAGAAGTCGATCTCGTTGCGTTGGTACTGCATGCGGATCAGCTGCGCGATGACCTCACGCTGGCCGATCTTGTCGCCGTTGCGCAGCGTCATCACCATGCGGTGGTAGTCGCCCGGGTTGCCGATGCCATAGATCGCGCTGACGGTGGCGACGATCACCACGTCGCGCCGCTCCAGCAGGCTCTTCGTGGCCGACAGGCGCATCTGCTCGATGTGCTCGTTGATCGCGCTGTCCTTCTCGATGAACAGGTCGCGCTGCGGGACATAGGCCTCGGGCTGGTAGTAGTCGTAGTAGCTGACGAAATACTCGACCGCGTTCTTCGGGAAGAACTCGCGGAATTCGCTGTACAGCTGCGCCGCCAGCGTCTTGTTCGGTGCGAACACGATCGCCGGGCGGCCCAGCCGGGCAATCACGTTGGCCATCGTGAAGGTCTTGCCGGAGCCGGTGACGCCGAGCAGCGTTTGAAAGCTCAACCCGTCGTTGATGCCTTCGACCAGCTGCGCGATCGCGGTCGGCTGGTCCCCCGCCGGCGGGTAAGGCATGAACAGCTGGAACGGCGAGTCCGGAAAGCTGACGAACTCGCCCTTCGGCGGCGCACTGGCATGCGTCGTGTCGGCGGCATCGGCGGAGAGGTCGGCCATGACAGATAAAATCCTCGGGTTTTCCCGTGCAATGAACGCTTCGGGCAATCGGAAAGCTTAAGCCCAATTTCCGCAACCGCTCCACTGACACAGACCGCAGACAAGGACTGTTATGCCATCGCTCTTCGCCGCCGTCGAAATGGCCCCCCGTGATCCGATCCTCGGCTTGAACGAACAGTTCAACGCCGACCCGAACCCGGACAAGGTGAACCTGGGCGTCGGCGTGTACTACGACGACGACGGCAAGCTGCCGCTGCTGAAATGCGTCGCCGCGGCCGAGAAGCAGATGGTCGAAGCGCCCAAGGCGCGGGGCTACCTGCCGATCGACGGCATCGCCGTCTACGACAAGGCGGTCCAGGCCCTGGTGTTCGGGGCCGACCACGAGGCTGTCAACGGCGGCCTGATCGCGACGGTGCAGGCCGTTGGCGGCACCGGCGGGCTGAAGGTCGGGGCCGATTTCTTGAAGCGCGTGAACCCGAGCGCGCAGGTGCTGATCAGCGACCCGAGCTGGGAAAACCACCGCGCGCTGTTCGAAGGTGCCGGCTTCCCGGTCGCCTCGTACCCGTACTACGACGCCGCCAAGCGCGGCGTGAATTTCGACGGCATGCTGCAGGCGCTGAACGGCGCCGCGGCCGGCACCATCGTCGTCTTGCACGCGTGCTGCCACAACCCGACCGGCTACGACATCACGCACGACCAGTGGGAGCAGGTCATCGCCACGGTCAAAGCGCGCGGCTTGGTCGCCTTCCTCGACATGGCCTACCAGGGCTTCGGCGACGGCATCGCCGAGGACGGCGCGGTGATCACCCTGTTCATGGCGGCCGGCCTCGACTTCTTCGTCTCGACCAGCTTCTCGAAGAGCTTTTCGCTCTACGGCGAGCGCGTCGGCGCGCTCAGCGTCGTGTGCGAGTCGAAGGACGAAGCCGATCGCGTGCTGAGCCAGTTGAAGCGCGTCATCCGCACCAACTACTCCAACCCGCCGACCCACGGCGCGCAGGTTGTCGCGACCGTGCTCACGACGCCGGCGCTGCGCGCGATGTGGGAGGAAGAACTGGCCGGCATGCGGGTGCGGATCAAGCAAATGCGCATCGCCCTGCTGGAAAAGCTCCACGCCGCCGGCGTGAAGCAGGACATGGGCTTCATCACCCAGCAAAAGGGCATGTTCAGCTACTCCGGACTCAACGCCGCGCAGATGCAGCGCCTGCGCAGCGAATTCGGCATCTACGGCGTCGATTCCGGGCGCATCTGCGTGGCAGCGCTCAACAGCAAGAACATCGACGCGGTCGTCCAGGCGATCGCCAAGGTGAGCTGATCCGGCTGCAGCGACGGATGATCTTTGTCATCGCGGCGACAGCGCGGTGCGCAAACCGCCCGAAGGTCGCGCTTTTCCGGGTTTGTACTCCGCGTGTCATAGGCAAAATGTACCGATCCGCCTAGAATGCTGCGACGCACAAACACATGCAGTTACGGGTCGAGTGCAGTCATCCGCGAAGTCTGAACTGAAGGCTCAACCCTGAGGAAATGCCATGCTGTACCAACTGTATGAAACCCAGCGGGCGCTGCTGAGCCCGTTCGCGGAGTTCGCGAGCGCCTCCTCCAAGCTGTACAGCCATCCCCTCTCGCCGTTCACCCACACGCCGATGGCGCACCGCGTGTCCGCCGGGCTGGATCTGATGCACCGGCTGTCGAAGGAATACGAGAAGCCGGAGTTCGAGATCACGTCGGTGAACGTCGCGGGCGTCGACGTCGCGGTGCAGGAGCAGGTGGCGATCACAAAGCCGTTTTGCCGCCTGCTGCGCTTCAAGCGCTTCACCGACAACCTGCCGATGCTCACCCGCATGAAGGACCAGCCGACGGTGCTGGTGGTGTCGCCGTTGTCGGGTCACCATTCCACGCTGCTGCGCGAGACGGTGCGTGCGCTGCTGACCGAGCACAAGGTCTTCATCACCGACTGGACCGATGCGCGCATGGTGCCGGTCGAGGAAGGCCCGTTCCACCTCGACGATTACGTCGCGTATGTGCAGGAATTCGTTCGCCACATCGGCCCCGAGGTGAACGTCATCTCGGTGTGCCAGCCCACGGTGCCGGTGCTCGCCGCGATCTCGCTGATGGCGAGCAGCGGCGACATCATGCCGCGCACGATGACGATGATGGGCGGCCCGATCGACGCGCGGCGCTCGCCCACCGCCGTCAACAACCTCGCGATGAACAAGAGCATCGAGTGGTTCAAGCACAACGTGATCTACCGCGTGCCCGTGAACTACCCCGGAGGCGGGCGCAGCGTGTATCCCGGCTTCCTGCAGCACACCGGTTTCGTCGCGATGAATCCGGATCGCCACCTCAGTTCGCACTACGACTACTTCCTCGACCTGGTGCGCGGCGACGACGACAGCGCCGACGCGCACCGTGCGTTCTACGACGAGTACAACGCCGTGCTCGACATGCCGGCCGAGTACTACCTCGACACCATCCGAACGGTGTTCCAGGAGTTCGCGCTGGTCAACGGCACCTGGGAAGTCAACGGCCAGCTGGTGCGCCCGCAGGACATCACCGGCCCCGCCCTGCTCACCATCGAGGGTGAACTCGACGACATCTCCGGCGCCGGCCAGACGCGCGCCGCGCACGAGCTGTGCACCGGCATCCCGAAAAGTCGCCAGTTCCATTACGACGTGATCGGCGCCGGCCACTACGGCATCTTCTCCGGGCGCCGCTGGCGCGAGAGCGTCTATCCCGAGGTGCGCGACTTCATCGCCCGGCACCAGCAACCCGCGGCGAAGCGCGCCGCGGTTCGCGGCCCCGCGCGCACGACGCAACGCAAGACAGCGAGCTCGCGATAATCGGGCGGTGAGCCCCACCGCCCTTCTCAGCGAGCTTCTCGCCGAGGCCGTCGACGCGGCCCTGCCGCAAACGCAGTGCACTCGCTGCAGCTATCCGGACTGCCATGGCTACGCGCAGGCGATCGCGCACGACGGCGCGCCGATCAACCAGTGCCCGCCGGGTGGCGCCGAGGGCGTCGCGCGGCTTGCCGAGCTCACGGGGCGCACCTCGGCACCTCTGAACCCGGCGAACGGTCACGAGGGGCCGCGCCAGCTTGCGGTCATCGACGAAGCCTGGTGCATCGGATGCACGCTGTGCCTGAAAGCCTGCCCTGTCGACTGCATCGTCGGCGGGCCCAAGCAGATGCACACCGTCATCGACGATCTGTGCACAGGCTGCGAGCTATGCATCCCGGTGTGCCCGGTCGACTGCATTTCGCTCACCCCCGTGACCGGCGAGAAAACCGGCTGGGACGCGTGGAGTGCGGCACTGGCCGAGCAGGCTCGCGAGCGCTATGTGTTTCATCGCTTCCGATTCGAGCGTGACGAACGCGAGCGCCACGAGCGACTGAGCGCGAAGGCCCAGGCCATCGACCCCCTCGCCGAGGAAACGAAGATCAGCGACCCCGACGAGTTGGCCGTCAAGCGCTCGGTGATCGAAGCGGCCCTGGCCCGGTCGCGCGAGCGCAAAGCCTGAGGGTTCACTGCTCGGGAAACACCGAATCGAAGCTGCGCTGCTGCTGGTGGCTGAGGCTCAGCCCGATGTGGCTGGCCGTGCGCAGATTGACCGCGGTGTAGACCTGGCGCAACGGCAGAATCCCCTTGCGCGACTCTCCCGACAGCAGCTTCAGCGCCGACGTCGCCAGGTTGCGCCCGAGCTCCGCGTTGTTGGGATAGAGAACGAACAGCGCGCCCTTCTTCACGTGCAGGTAGCTGCTGGAGAACACCGCGACGTTGCGGTTCCAGGATTCCTTCAGCACCAGCGGCAGGATCGTCGTTTCATCCACCGTCGTCGGGTCCTGCGGCAGCCACAATGCGTCGCGCCGGCCGTCGGCCGAGGCGAAGAGTCCCTCGTACAAGCGCGCCGCCGACGCGAGATCGCGCGCTTCGAGGGCGACAAGGTCGAGTTCCTGTGCTTTCGCGGCCTCGCGCGCCAGGCGAATCAACCATTCGTTGTGTTGCGGGTCATAGACCACCATGACCCGCTTGACGCCCGGCTGCAGGCTCTTCAGCCGGGCGAACAGCAAGGCCGGATCCGGCGTCAGGCTGATGCCGACGAGATTCCTGTGCTCTGCGTCGGGCAGCAGCAGAACGCCGCCGACGACCACCGGGATGTCGCGTTCCAGGGCGCTCGCCGCCTTCAGGCCTTGCCGGCCGAGCGCGATCACGACCTTGACGTTGCTGCGCTTGAGCTGCGCGGCAAGCTGCACGGTGTCCACGTTCGACCCGACGGCGACGCTGCGCACGCCGACCTTCGCCGTCTCCTCGATGCCTTCGATGATCTTGGTGAACACGCTGCGATAGGGTTCGGCGATGTCGGGGTAGACGACCGCAATCGCGCCCTGCAGGTCGATGGTGGCGCTGCCGTGTCGCGATGGCGCATCACCCTCGGCGGTCTGCGCGGAGTAAATCCAGTCGAGGGTCGGGTCGACGCTCGCGCGACGCGGAACCGGCTCGGCCATCGCGAGCTGGTACGCCGGCGGCGTGAGGCTCGCCGGTTCGCCGCGGGCGGCACCGGTCATCCCCGCCAGAAGCATTGCCCCTGCAGCCCAGGCGCACCTTGCGGCCCTGCTGCGCACCACGTTCATTGTCATTTGCTTGCCATCCCGATGGATCGACGCGCGATCCACGACCCCGACTGTCGGCAAAGTCTGCAGCGGCCAGTGTACGCGGCGAGGCTCTCCCGCAGGGGCCGGTGCTAAATTCGCTTCTGGACAGATCGTCCCTGCCGCCCGTCGATGACTGCTTCCGCTGCCCCTGGCGCACTCTGGCTGACAATTCGCTGGGTGGCGATGATGGTTGGCCTGTTGCAGGCAGCGCAGACGATTGCGGCCGCCGATCTGGCGCGCTCGATCGCGGTCATCTACCCCGACATCGGCGAGCCCTATCGAAGCGTGTTCATGAAGATCGCCGAAGGCATCGACGCGCAGACCGGCGCGCGCGTCGCTCGTTTCCCGGTCGGCGCCAGCGTCGACGCGCAGGAACTCGCTGCCGAGCTGCGGCGTCAGGACGTTCGCGCCGTGATCGTTCTCGGGCGCAACGGCCTCAAGGCGGCAGCCGCGCTGGACCGCACGGTCGGCGTGATCGCCGGTGGCGTGCTGTCGATACCCGAGTCGGAGGCCCGCGGACTCACGGTGCACAGCCTCGCGCCCGACCCGGCGCTGCTGTTCGCGCGGTTGAAGGGGCTGCTTCCCGGTACGAAGCGGGTGTTCGTCGTCTACGACCCGCGCCAGAACGACTGGTTGATCCGCCTCGCACGCGAGGCGGCGAAGTCGCATGACCTGGACCTGGTGGCGCTCGAGGCGGAAGACCTGAAGGCTGCGTTGCGCCTGTACCGCGACTTGCTCGCCTCGGCCGACGCGAAGCGCGATGTGCTGTGGCTGCTGCAGGATTCCACCACCGTGGACGAATCCGCCGTCTTGCCGCTGGTCCTGCAAGAGGCCTGGAACCGCAACCTCGCGCTGTTTTCGAGCAGTGTCACCCACGTCAAGCGGGGCGCGCTGTTCGCGCTCTACCCCAACAACCTGGAGCTCGGACGCAGCCTCGCAAGCGCAGCGCTGGGCTACGTGACTTCCGGAGTGCGCACCGTCGTGGGCGTCACACCATTGAGGGAAGTGCTGGTTGCGGTGAACGTGCGCACGGCCAATCATCTGGGCATCGATCTCGGCACCCGGCAGCAGAGTTTCGATATGGTCTTTCCGGAGCCCTGAACGCATGCGTTCCTTTGCAAAGTCGAGCGAATGACGAGCGAATCCCCGCGCTGGTTCCAGCGACGACCGCTGGCCCGCATCCTGCGCAACACCAGCTTTCGACAGCAGCTGAGCATCACGATGACGGTCGGCGTGGTGTGCATCGCCTTGCTGTCGTCGATGGTGAGCTCGTGGCAAGGCAGCCGGCAGATTCGCAACACGCTGGTCGAGCAAGGCGAGCGCATCGCCGACAGCCTGGCCACGCACAGCACCCTCGCCCTGCTCTACGCGTCGGCCGACAACGCGGTCGAGGCGGTGACGGCCACGCTCGCCTTTCCCGACGTGACCCAGGTCGCGATCCACAACGCCAATGGCGGTCTCCTGATCGCCCGCGCGAAGGCCGGCAGCAAGCCGATCGACACGCCGCTCGCGACGCCGCTCGCGCGCCGCGCCTATGTCGAAGCCGAGACCGATGACGCCTGGCGCTTCGTCGCGCCGGTCTGGACGCGCGGCGCGAGCTCGCCGTTCGAGGTGGTCGAGCGCCGCGACGAGCTGCTCGGCTACGTGCGCGTGGTGCAAAGCAAAGCCACGCTGTCGCGAATGATGACCAACGTGTTCCTGACCAACCTCGCGGTATCGTTTTGCTTCGCGCTGGTCTTTCTGGTCGCGATCCGCTGGCTCACCGCCCGCCTGACGCGGCCGATCACCCAGCTGTCGAGCGCGATGGCACGCGCCGAACGCGGCGAATCCGAGGTGCGTGCCGAGCTCGGCGGCCCGCAGGACATCGGCCAGATGGCGCTGGCGTTCAATCGCATGATTGCCGCCCTCGAAGAACGCAAGCAGGAGATCGGCCGCCACCGCGATCACCTCGAAGAACTGGTGCGCGAACGCACCGCCGAACTGAGCGTGGCGAAGGAGCGCGCCGAGGTCGCGAACCAGGCCAAGAGCGCGTTCCTCGCCCGAATGAGCCATGAACTGCGCACGCCGCTGAACGCGATCATGGGCTACGCGCAAATCCTCAAGATGGACAAGGGCCTGAGCGAGCGGCAGGCGGTCGGGCTCGGCACCATCCAGACCAGCGGCGAGCACCTGCTCACGCTGATCATCGACATCCTCGACGTGTCGCGCATCGAAGCCGGCAAGAGCGAGCTCTATCCCGGCGTCGTCAACCCGCCGCTGTTCCTGCGCGGCATCGCCGACATCATCCGCATCAAGGCCGAAGAGAAGAGCCTGTTGTTCGCGTTCGACGCGCCGACCGACCTGCCGCGCGCGATCCAGGTCGACGAAAAGCGCTTGCGCCAAGTCCTTCTGAACCTGTTGGGCAACGCGGTGAAGTTCACCGACCGCGGCGAGGTGCGACTGGGCGTGAGCCGCCTGCCCGCGGGCGACGGCGAAGTGCGACTGCGCTTCGAGGTGCAGGACAGCGGCATCGGTATCGGCACCGACCAGCTCGAGAGCATCTTCCAACCGTTCGAACAGGTCGGCGACGTGCACCGCCGCTTCGGCGGCAGCGGCCTCGGCCTCTCGATCAGCCGTCAGTGGGTGCGCTTGATGGGCAGCGACATTCACGTGCGCAGCGAGCCCGATCGGGGCAGCCTGTTCTGGTTCGAGTTGACGGTGCCGTCGCTCGAGCCCGGCATCGTCGCGCCGATCGAGCGGCCGAACGTGATCGGTTACAGCGGCCCGCGCCACTCCATCCTGATCGTCGACGACGTGGTCGGCAATCGTGCGATGCTGGCCGACCTGCTCGGTCCCCTGGGCTTCGAGGTGCAGCACGCGGGCAACGGTGTCGAGGCCTTGGAGCGCATGCACGAGTCGCCCGCCGACCTGGTCCTGATGGACACGGTGATGGCCGGCATGGACGGCCTGGAATGCACCCGGCGGATGCGCCAGAACACGGCGTGGAAGCAGCTGCCGATCATTGCCGTCTCTGCCAACGCCTCGAACAACGACCGCGCGCAATGTCTGACGGCGGGCGCGACCGCGTTCTTGCCCAAGCCGATCGACAAGGAATTGCTGCTCGCGCAGATCGCGATGCACCTGCAACTCAGCTGGCTCGAGAACGACCCGGACGCGCCGTCGCCGGCCCGCGACGCGGCGCCGGTTGCGCTCGTCGCGCCGCCGGCGCACGAGCTCGAGATCCTGCATCGCATGGCGATGGCCGGCAACATGCGCAGCATCCGCGAGCAGGCACAGCGCCTGGCGGCGCTCGACCCGCGCTACCGAGTGTTCGCCGAGCGGCTGCAGGAACTGGCCGGGGCCTACCAGTCGAAGGCCATACTCGGCCTGGTGAAGGAACATCTCGCCAAGGCGGGAGCCGCCTGAGAGCGTCCCGCCGCACGCTGGAGCAACGATCATGGGTACGCTTGTGTCGCGCAAACGGTTCGGCTGGATCGCCGCCGCCGTCGTGGCGGTGATCGGTTTGGCGTGGGGGGTCCACGCGTGGCGTAGCACGGCACCGCCGGCACCCGGCGACACAGGAGTGCAGACCAGCGGCAAGCGGATTTTCTGGATCGACTCCTACCACGAGGGCAACCCGTGGAACGATGGGATCGGCCGCGGCATCAACCAGGCCCTGCAGGGCAGCGGCGTCGTGCTGCAGGCCTTTCACATGGACACCGCGCGCAACGCCGGCGACGCCTACGCGAACGATATCGCGCTGAAGACCAAGGCCGCGGTCGACGCGTTCAAGCCCGACGTGCTGATCGCCACCGACGACGCTGCGCAGAAGTACGTGGTGGTCCCGTTCTA
>DASXQQ010000251.1:0-14567 GCA_036507085.1 Piscinibacter sp.
AACAGCTGCTTGCGCGCCCGGTGCAGGCGCACGAACAGGTTCTCTTCGCTGATCGCCAGGCGCCGGCAGACCTCGCCGGTCGGCTGGTCCTGCAGCACGCGCAGCTGCATCACGTCGCGCAGGCCGGCCGGCAGCGCGGCGATGCGCTGCAGCGTCAGCGCCAGGAATTCGCGCTGCTCGGCGAGCATGTCGGGACGCGGCTGCGGGCATTCGATCGCGCGGGCGCCGCTGTCGTCGTCGTCGCCTTGCTCGTCGAGGCTGTCGACGCCGGCGCGCTGGCGCACCAGGTCGACGATCTTGTTCTTCAGGATCGCGGTCAGCCAGGAGCGCAGCGCCGAGCGGCCGCCGAACGCAGCGCGGCCGGACAGCACCGCCTCGAACACGTCGTGCACCACGTCCTCGGCCAGCATCGGGTCGTGCAGCTTGCGCTGCGCAAAGCGCACCAGGTAGCCGCGGTGCGACACCATCTCGTGCCAGGACACCGCGCCGGCCACGGCGGGATGGAAGGCGTGGGCGGAGGCGGTGGTGGCAGTGGCGTTCATCTCGGGTCCTGGGGTCGGTTGCGATGGATGAACTTTGGTCGGCGCAGCTCGCAGCAAAATCGCCGAAGCTCACAGGAAGATCACATTTGCGTAAGAAGGATGGCGCCGCGCCGACAATCACCCCATGGCAGCCACCATCCTCGTCGCCGAAGACCAGGCCGACATCCGCGACCTGATCGTCATGAACCTGCGCAACGCGGGCTACAGGGTCAGTGCGGTGGCCGACGGCCTGGCCGCGATCGCGAGCCAGAACGAGCAGGCGAGCGACCTGCTGATCCTCGACCTGATGATGCCGGGGCTGGACGGGCTGGAGGTCTGCAAGGCGCTGCGCGCGCGGGGCCGCAGCACGCCGATCCTGATGCTCACCGCCAAGTCGACCGAGCTTGACCGGGTGCTTGGCCTCGAGCTCGGCGCCGACGACTACCTGACCAAGCCGTTCTCGCTCGCCGAGCTGCTGGCGCGGGTGAAGGCGCTGCTGCGCCGCGCCGACCTGTTGCGCGCGGCGCAGGCCGATGCGCAGGCGCAGCCGAGCACGGTGCGCAACGGCGACCTCGAGATCCTGCCGGCCAAGCGCCAGGTGCGCTACCGGGGCGAGGCGCTCGACTTCACCGCGCTCGAATTCGACCTGCTGCTGCACTTTGCCCAGCATCCGGGCCATGTGTTCTCGCGCGGCCAGCTGCTCGACGCGGTCTGGGGCTACACCCACGACGGCTACGAGCACACGGTCACGACCCACATCAACCGCCTGCGCGCCAAGCTCGAGGCCGACCCGATGCGCCCGCAATTGATCCTGACGGTGCGCGGGGCGGGGTACAAGATGCGCGAGGCGCCGCGATGAGCCACCCCAGCCCGAACGGGGACGCATGAGCGTTCGCCTCAAGATCGCCCTGACGATCTTCATCACCGGCGCGCTGACCGCACTCGGCGTCATCGCGACCGTGCTGTTCGCCTTCCAGCGCTTCGAGCACGAAACCACCTACCACCGCGCCGACGCCTTCCTCGGCCGCGTCGTCTCGATGTACGAGAACATCTTCGAGATGCACGAGCGCCATCCGGAGGAGTTCAACGCCTTCCTGCGCAACCTGGTGCTGTTCGAGCCCGACACCCAGCTCTACCTGCTCGACGCGCAAGGCACGGTGCTGTCGTCGACCGGCGCGGTGAAGCTGCCGCCTGGCTTCAAGGTCGCGCTGCGGCCGGTGCACGAGGCGATCGGCGGCGCGGCGATGGCTTATGTGATGGGCGACGACCCCGAGCGCATGGACGCCAACGCGGTGATTGCCGCCCGGCCGGTGCGCCGCGCCGTCATCCGCAACGACGACGTGCCGGCCGGCTACCTGTACCTTGTGAGCCACTCCCCGGTGCTCAGCGAAGGCCGGTTGCAGGTCTTCGGCAGCACCTTCGCCAAGCCGGCGCTGGCCGCGATCGTCGGCGTGGTCGGGCTCGCGACGCTGCTCGCCGCCTGGATCATCGCCGCGGTCACGCGCCCGCTGCGCCAGCTGACCGGCGCGGTGGCGACCATCTCGCAGCGCGGTCTCGACGAGGGCGTGCCCGGCACGCCCGAGCGGCTGCTGCCCGCGCCGACGCCCGACGAGTTCGGGCGCCTGACGGCGGCCTTCGAGATGATGCTCGACACCTGCCGCCGCCAGTGGGCGGCGCTGCGCCGGCTCGACCACTTCCGCCGCGAAGGCGTCAGCAACCTGTCGCACGACCTGCGCTCGCCGTTGACGGCCACCGCCGCCGTGCTCGAAACGCTGGAAAGCCGCTGGGCCGGCGACGCGGCGCGCGACGACGACCGCGGCCTGGTGGCGATGGCGCTGCGCAACACCCGCAACGCGGCGCGCCTGGTGCAGTCGCTCGGCGACCTGGCGCAGCTCGACGAACCCGAGTTCAAGCTGCGCACCGAGGTGCTCGACGCCGCCGAGCTGCTCGACGACATCGTGCTGCGCTTCGGCCAGCGCGCCGCGCAGTGCGGTGTCGCGCTGCGCGCCGATCACCCGGACGATGCCAGCGCCGCGCCGCCGTTTGCCGCGCTCGACATCGAGCTGTTCGAGCGGGCGGTGGCGAACCTGGTCGACAACGCGCTCAAGTTCAGCCGCTCCGGCGACCGCATCACGCTGGCTGCCGGCGTGCGCGGCGGCCATGTCGAGGTCAGCGTCAGCGACACCGGCGCCGGCATCGCCGCGGCCGACGTGCCGCACCTGTTCGACCGCTTCTACCAAAGCCGCCACAGCGTCGCGCCGGCCACCGGCGAGGGCGGCAAGGGCCTGGGCCTGGCCATCGTCAAGCGGATCGCCGAGCTGCATGGCGGCGACGTCCGCGTCAGCAGCGAAATCGGCCGCGGGACCTGCGTCACGCTGTCGCTGCCATCGCCGGCGATGTGAGCACCGGCCCACCGGGCGGCGTCCGTCAATCGCACAGGGAAAGCCCTGTTGCCGCGCACCAGGCGCAAGCCTAGAGTCTCGCCACTCGCGGCGGGGCACCCACACGGTGGCCCGCTTGGCGGGGGGTCAGAGGAGACAAATCGACGCGGTGGCGGGCCTTCGCCGTCAACCGCGAATGACGACACGGCCGCGCTGGCGGCCGATGTCGGAATGAAAGGGCGCCGGCCGGACTGGCGCCCTTTTTCATGGTCGATGCACATCGCGGCCCGCGCCGAGTAGCATCTGCACATGCCCGTCGATCCGCAACTGCGCTCGCTGAACATCGACGTTCCGGCCCAGCCGGAAGCCCTGGTCAAGCTGTCGCTGCTGATTGCCGAGGAAGACGTGAACCTGCAGGCGCTGAGCGCGCTGATCGAGTCCGACATGGCGCTCGCCTCGGCCGTGCTGAAAGCGGTGAACTCGTCGCTCTACGGCCTGTCCGGCCGGGTGCAGAGCGTGCACCAGGCGCTCACCTACCTCGGCACGCGCGAGGTCGCTGCGGTCACCTTCGAGATGGGCTTGCGCGCGGTGTTCCCGCTGGCGCCTGAACTCGTGCCGGTGTGGGAACGTGCCGGTGTGCGCGGGCTGCTGATGGGCCGCATCGGCCAGGCGCTCGGCGTCGACCCGTGGGCGGCGCATTCGGCCGGGCTGTTCGAAGAATGCGGCAAGGCGGTGTTGTTCCGCCATGCCGCCGCGCGCTACCGGCTGCTGCTCACCGGCGCGAAGGACGACGAGGAACTGCTGCTGCTCGAGCAACAGGAATTCGGCGTCAGCCACGATGCGCTCGGCGCGGCGCTGTGCGAGAGCTGGGGTCTCGCGCCGGCGGCCGTGCTCAGCGTTCGCTACCACGTGATCGTCAACGCCACGCGCGAGCTGCCGATGCAGGTGCAGCGGCGCGCCATCTGCGCCCTGTCGGCCCTGGCGAACGCGCTGATGACCGACCCCGACACCCTCGAGGACGTGGCCCGCGCCGTTGCGCCGCAGGCCGAGCTCGACCCCGAGCTGGTGCTGCGCGGTGCGCGGCGGGTGAAAGAGCAGATCGAAGCGGCGGTGGCGCGCAGCAGCGCGTGAGGTGTTTCGCCGCCGTATCGGTCGCTGCGCTGCGGCGCCGGCGCACCCGTTTCCGGGACAATGCAGCGATGACCCCACCGAGCAAGGCGCTCGCGCCGACCTTTTCCGCGCTGGAGTTTCGCGCCGCCCTCGGCATGTTCGCCACCGGCGTGACGATCGTCACCGCGCGCGACGCGAGTGGCGCGCCGGTCGGGCTGACCGCGAACTCGTTCAACTCGGTGTCGCTCGCGCCGCCGCTGGTGCTGTGGAGCCTGTCGCGGCGCGCCGGCTCGATGCCGGCGTTCACCCGCGGCTCGCATTACGCGATCAACATCCTCGCCGCCGAGCAGCACGCGCTGGCCGAGCGCTTCGCGAGCAAGGCCCGCGACCGCTTCGCCGGCGTGGTGTTTCGCGAAGGCGCGGGCGGCGCGCCGATCCTCGACGGTGCGGCCGCGGTGTTCGAATGCTTCAACCGCAGCCGCTACGAAGAAGGCGACCATGTCATCTTCGTCGGCGAGGTCGAGCGCTGCGAGCGCCGCGACGGCGCGCAGCCGCTGATCTTCCACGGCGGGCGCTACTTCACCGAGCTGCCGTTGTAACCCGCCGCGCCGCCTGCGTGCGCCCGCCATAGCCCCACGCGTCGGCGGCGATCTCGTCGACGACCACGTAGCTGGCCGGGTGCGGCGCGCCAAGCCGCGTGGCCAGCGCGTCGAACGCGGCGCCGACGAAGCGCGCCTTTTCTTCCGCCGGGTTGGTGCCTGCGGTGACCTGGATCTGCAACTGCGCCCCGGCCTGCGACCGCGCGGCGAGCGACTCGCCGCCGATGAACCACGCCGCGGGCTCGACCGCTTCGAGTCGAACCGCGGTCACCTCGGGTTTCTTGTGCAGCAGCTCGGCGGCGAGCCGGGTCAGGGTTTGCGCGAGCGCGGCGTCGTCGACGCGAACACCCGGCGCCGGGGCGAACTGGAGGTGGATGAAGGGCATTGCCGGCTCCTCAATGCTGCAGCCAGCTGCCCAGCCGATGGTGGCGCGCGCCCTCGCCCCAGGCGATGAGGCGCTCGCCGAGGCGCACCCACAGCGACGGGGTACGGTGGCGCCGTGCCGGACGCAAGCCGAGCGGGCGCTGCGGCGCCGGCGTGGTGGCGAAGAACCAGGGGACTTGCATGGCGATCTCCTTGAAGCTGAAGCGGACGAGCCCACTGTAGGCCTGCAGACTTGCACACTCAATGAGGCGAATCGCATTGCGACTTTGCGTTTTTGCAAAGTGCCGGTTAAGCTGCCGCGATGAGTGCACTCGACTGGGACGACTTGCGCGTCGCGCTCGCGGTGGCCGAAGCGGGCTCGCTCGCCGGTGCGGCGCGCGCGCTCAACGTCAACCACACCACCGCGCTGCGCCGCCTCGACGCGCTCGAAGCGCGCCTGAACACGCGACTGTTCGAGCGCCAGCGTGGCGGCTATGTGCCCACCGAGGCGGGCGAACTGCTGGCGCAGGAGGCACGCGCCATCGCGCCACGCGTCGACGACATCGAGCGCCGCCTGCTCGGGCGCGACCTGCGCCTGACCGGCACGGTGCGGCTGACCACCGCCTTCGTCACGATGGCCTATCTGCTGCCGCAGCCGCTGGCCGAGTTTGCCGCCGCCCATCCGGGCATCGAGGTCGAGGTCGCCGAAAGCAGTGCGCTGCTCGACCTGTCGCGCCGCCAGGCCGACGTGGCGCTGCGCCTGTCGCACCAGGTGCCCGAGCATTGGGTCGGGCGCACGCTGGGCGAGGTGCGGTACCAGGTCTACGCGCGGCGCGGCGCGAGCGGCCTGCCGCAGCGCCGCACCCCGCTGGCGGCACTGCTCGAACGCTCGCCGTGGATCGCCTTCGAGCGCGAGGGCACGGCCAACCGCTTCGCCCGCTGGATGCAGCAGCATGTGCCGCCGGCGCAGGTGCGGCTGCGGGTCGACATCTTCAACAGCATGGTGTCGATGCTGCGCACGGGCCTCGGCATCGGCGTGCTGCCGGTGTTCGCCGCCGCGAACGAGCCGGAGCTGCTGCCGATCTCGGCCGCGATCGACGAGCTGACGACGCCGCTGTGGATCCTGACCCACCCCGACCTGCGCCGCACCGCGCGGATCCAGGCGTTCGTGCAAGGCGTCGGTGATGCGGTCGCTCGCAAGCTGCAAGAGTCCGGCTGAACTTCCTGATTAGCGACGAAGCTCAGCTTGACTCACGTTCGCCCCCTCACCCCAACCCTCTCCCCCGAGTACGGTGGAGAGGGAGCCGGGATGCCCCCTCTCCCGCCTGCGGGAGAGGGTTGGGGTGAGGGTGTGCGCGGACCGCCAATGCATCGAGCTGAAGTTCGTCACTAATTAGGAAACTTTTTGGGAACTCGCGACGGCGCGCTCCGCCCTGATCCGCCGGCTCAAACGGGCAGCGCGTCCACGCCCACATAGCGCCACAGCTCGCGCATGAACGGGTGGCGCCAATGGCCGCGCACCCAGGGATGGACGAGATCGCTGACGATGCCGTGCACATGCGCCTTGTAGGGCAGGTAGGCGAGCAGCATGTTCTTCGCCTCGCGCATCAGCGTGTCGCGCTCGGGTCCGTCGGGCAGCACGTTCTGGCGCTCGAACAGGCGGTCGTAGGCGGGCAGCGAAAAGTGCGCGTCGTTGGTCTCGGTGACGTTGGGCGAATAGCCCAGGCCGAGAAAGAAGCCGCCGTCGGGCGTGACCGCGACCCAGATGTAGCCCCACATCATCAGCGTGCCGGCGCGGCTCTTCTTCAGCAGGTCGGGCCAGGTGGCGATCTCGAAGGTCATGCGCAAGCCGACCGCGGCCATGTGCTTGCGCCACAGCTCGTTGACGCGGCGCGAGCGCTGGTCCGGGAGCGAGGCGCGGCGCAGCACGAGGGGCTGCCCGTCGGGCCGCTCGCGCCAGCCGTCGCCGTCGCGGTCGACATAGCCGAACATGTCGAGCAGCGCCATCGCCCGCGCCGGGCTGTGCTCGCTCATCGCGCTGCGGTAGCTCGGGTCGTAGCCCGAGGTGAAGGGCGCGACCAGCGACTGGGCGACGATGCCCTGGCCGTTGAGCACCCGGTCCAGGTACTCGGCGTTGTCGAACGCGAGGCCCACCGCGCGGCGCAGCGCGACCTTGTCGGGCGTGTTGCCGCCGACGACCGGGTCGTCGAGGTTGAAGTAGCTCATGCCCATGTCCGAGCGCAATTCGCGCTGCAGTCGCGTGCCCAGCTTCGCGAGGTGCGGCGCGAGCACGCCGTGGGGCACGGCGATCGGCGCGAATTCCTCGGGCAGCTCGAGCACGTCGAGCTCGCCGTTGATGAAGGCGAGCCAGCGCGGCTGCGCTTCGACGATCACGCTGATCTCGATGCGCTCGGCCAGCGGCAGCCGCCGGCCCGCGAGCTCGCGCGCGATCGCCTGCGCCTGCGCGTCGCCGGGGGCGGGCTCGGCCTCGAAGAATTGTTCGCGAAAGCCGGGGTTGCGCACGAGCTCGATGCGCGACGCGCGACGCCAGCTGTGCAGCTTGAACGGCCCGGTGCCCACCGGGTGCGCGCCGACCTCGTCGCCGTGGGCCTCGACCACCTCGCGCGCCAGCGCACCGGTGAAGTTGGGGATCGCGAACTGGTAGTGAAAGCGCGGGTTCGGCGCGGCGAGCCTGACGCGAAAGCGGTAGCGGTCGAGCGCGCGCAGGCCCTCGACCTCGCGGTCGTAGTCGAACGCTCGCTGGCTCTTCAGCGCCTCGGCGCGCAGCTCGCTCAGGCCCACGATGCGCGCGTTCTCGAACACATAGAGGTGTTCGGAATTGAGCCGCGGGTCGTAGTGGCGCTTGATGCTGTAGACATAGTCCTGCGCCGTCAGCTCGCGCGGCCGGCCGCCGAACACCGGGTCGTCGGCGAAGTGGATGCCGGGACGGAGTTGGAACGTGAAGGTGCGTGCGTCGGTCGAGATCTCGGGCAGCGCGGCCGCGGTCTGCGGCTTCAACTTCACCGGCCGCGCGAGGTAGTCGTAGGTCAGCGGCGAATCGAAGATGCAGGCGAGGACGTGGCTCGTGTTCAGGTCCGAGACCTGGGTCGGATCGAAGCTGGTCTCGGCGACCCGAAACGCAACGCGCAGGGTCCCGGGGCGCCGCGCATCGTTGCGTGCCGCGGCGACGCCGGCCGGCCACGCGCCGGCGGCGACGAGCGCCGCCGAGCCGCTCAAGCAATCGCGTCGTCGCATCGTCGTGACGCCTTCAGTGCGGCTGCCGGGCCGGGTCGATGTCGACGAACTCCCACCAGTTCTGCCAGAACAGCGGGCGCCGGTAACCGATCAGCCAGGGCTGGGCCAGGTCGCTGAAGACGCGGTGGGCGTGGTACTTGTACGGCGCCCAGGCCACGGCGATGCGCTTGACGCGGTCGAACAGGGCGAGCCGCTCGGCGCCGTCGGGCATCGCCCGCATGCGCTCGTAGATCGCGTCGAGCTCGGCGTTGCGAAAGCGCGCCAGGTTCTGGTTGCCGGCCTGCGGGCCGTACAGCCGCGCCAGCATGGTTTGGCCATCGGGCACGTCGGCCAGCGCCCCGACGTGCCACATCTGCAGCTTGCCGGCGCGCGCGGCCTTCAGGTTCTCCGGAAACTTCGCCGGCTTGAATTCGACCCGCACGCCGAGCGCGTCCCAGCCCTTCTTCCACAGCTCGTTGAGCTGGCGAAAGCGCAGCGCCGGCTGGGTCGCCATGCTGAGCGCGAGCGGCGCGCCGTCGGGCTGCTCGCGCCAGCCGTCGCCGTCGCGGTCGACCCAGCCGTACATGTCGAGCAAGGCCTTGGCGCGCGCGAGGCTGAAGTCGCTGTTCTCCGACTTGAATGCCGGGTCGTAGCCGCTCGTGTCGGGCGCGATCGGCGACTGCGCCGCAATCGCCTGGCTGCGCCGCGCGACGCCGATCTCGCGGTTCAGGTCGATCGCCAGCCACATCGCGCGGCGCAGCGCGACCTTGGGCGGCGTGTAGCCGCCGACCACCGGATCCTCCATGTTGAAGTAGCTCGTCGCGACGTCGGAGGCCACGCGGCGGTAGCCCTGCACGCCCTTCCTCGCGAGGTGCGGCGCGAGCTTGCCGCCGGGCATCGCGACGTCGATGAACTCGTCGGGCACGCGCTCGATGAAGTCGGTCGAGCGGTTGAGGAACGACAGCCAGTACGGCTGCGACTCCTCGATGATCGAGACCTCGACCCGGTCGACCATCGGCAGGCGCCGGCCCTTGAAGCGCGCGAGCAGCGCCTGGCCCTCGGCGTCGTCGTTGCCCGGCTCGGCGTCGTAGCTCCGCTCGCGATAGCCCGGGTTGCGCTCCAGCACGATCAAGGAGCTGCGCCGCCATTGCTTGAGGACGAACGGCCCGGTGCCCACCGGGTGGTCGCCGATGCGCTCACCGTAGAACTCGACCACCTCGCGCGCGATCGCGCCGTAGAGGTCGCTTGCGGCCATCTCGAAAATGAAGCGCGGGTTCGAATCTTCGAGCTTGAACTGGATCGTGTAGCGGTCGAGCGCGCGCAGGCCCTCGACCTCGTGCTCGTAATCGAACGGCTGCTTGCCGTCGAGCGCCTTCTTGCGCAGCGCGTTCAGGCCGAGGTACTTCACCTGTTCGACGCTCGCCCAACCGGCGGCCTTCTTCGCCGGGTCGGCGAAGCGCTTCAGCGCATAGACGAAGTCCTGCGCCGTGAGCTCGCGTGGCTGGCCCTTGAAGGCCGGGTCGTCGGCGAAGGTGATGCCGGGGCGCACGCGCACCGTCCAGGTCTTGAAGTCGGCCGAGTGCTCGGGCATGCCGGCGGCGGTGAGCGGCTTGACCTTGATCGGCCGCGCCAGGTGGTCGTAGGTGTACAGCGCCTCGAAGATGTGCGGCGTGATGGTGCGCGAATAGAGGTCGGAGACTTGCGTCGGGTCGAAGCTGGTCTCGGCGTTCGGGAAGGCGTAGCGCAGCACCTTCGGCGCCTGCGCCGCGGCGTCGAACGACAGCGCCAGGGCACACAGCGCGAGCGCGGCGAGGCATCGCGACGCGGGGCGGGTCATCGCTGTCCCTTCGCCGGCGGACGCAGGCTGTCGTCGATGTCGATGGATTGCCAGAACTGGTAGCCGTACAGCGGGCGGCGGTAGCCGATCACCCACGGATGAAACAGGTCGGCGAGCACGCGGTGGACGTTGTACTTGTGCGGCATGTAGGCGGTGACGATCTTCAGCGCTTCGTCGAGCAGCGTCAGGCGCGCGGGCCCGTCGGGCATCGCCTGCATGCCTTCATACAGCTGGTCGAAACGCGCGTGCCGGAAGCGCGCGAGGTTCTGGCCGCCCGACGCCGGGCCGTAGAGCAGCTGCAGGCCGTCCTGCACGTCGGGCGAGGCGGCCGAGTAGGCGAGCTGCCAGACCATCAGCTGGCCGGCGCGTGCGGCCTTCAACTGCTCGGGGAACTGCGCCGAGCGGATGCGCAGCCGGATGCCCACCGAGTCCATGTTGACCTTCCAGGCCTCGTCGAACTGGCGGCCGGTCGCGTCGGGGTAGCTCGCGCATTCGATCGTGAAGGGGCGGCCGTCGGGCCCCTCGCGCCAGCCGTCGCCGTCGCGGTCGACGTAGCCATACATGTCCAGCAGCGCCTTCGCGCGGGCCACGTCGTGGTCGCTGTTGACGCTCTTGTAGTGCGGGTCGTAGCCGTAGGTGCCGGGCGCGACGACGCTCTGCGCCGGGACGGCCTGGTGGCGGCGGATCAGCACGATCTCGCGCTGCACGTCGGTCGCGAGGCCGATCGCGCGACGCAAGGCGACCTTCTGCGGCTCCATGCCGCCGACCAGCGGGTCGTCCATGTTGAAGTAGAACAGCGTGCGGTCCGGCGCGACGATGCGCTCCATCTGCATGCCTCGCTTGGCCAGGTGCGGCGCCAGTCGTCCCTTGGGCACCGCCTCGTTGGCGAAGTCCAGCGGCACCGGCCACACGAGGTCGAACTCGCGGTTCAGGAACGACAGCCAGCGCGGTTGCTGCTCCTCGATGATCGCGATCTCGACGCGGTCGATCATCGGCAGGCGCCGCCCCTTGAAACGCTGCAGCAGCGCCTGGCCGGCGGCATCGTCGGCGTTCGGTTCGGCGTCGTAGACCACCTCGCGGTAGCCCGGGTAGCGATCGAGCACGATCAGTGAACTGCGCCGCCACGACGTGAGCTTGAACGGGCCGGTGCCCACCGGGTGCTCGGCGGTGTGCTCGCCGTAGAACTCGACCACCTCGCGCGCCACGCCGCTGAACAGGCTGCTGTCGGCGAGGGTGTGCAGGAAACGCGGGCGCGGCCGGTCGAGCCGGAACTGCAGCGTGTAGCGGTCGACCGCGCGGATGCCCTCGATCTCGCGGTCGTAGTCGAAAGGCATCTTGCGCTTCAGCGCCTCTTGGCGCAGCGCCTCGACGCCGAGCACGCCTTGTTCGAGGTAGCCCGAGTAGACGGGGCTGTTGTTGACCGGATCGAAGAAGCGCTTCCACGCGTAGACATAGTCCTGCGCAACGAGCTCGCGCCGCTTGCCGCCGAAGGCCGGGTCGTCGGCGAAGAAGATGCCGGGCCGGATGCGTATCGTCCAGGTCCTGAAGTCGTCCGACACCTCGGGCAGCGCGGCGGCGGTGTTCGGCTGGACCTTGAACGGGCGCGCCAGGTAGTCGAACTTGTAGGGTGCCTCGAAGATGTGCGCGGTGACGATGCGCGAATAAAGGTCGTTGATGCGCGCCGGGTCGAAGCCGGTCTCGGCGGCGTTGAAGGCGTAGCGAAAGACTTTGGTCGCGCCCGGCGGCGGCTGGGCCGACGCGGGCCCTGCGCCGATCGCTGCCAGCCCGGCGGCCAGCGGCGTCGCGACGACCAGCCCGCGGCGTTTCATTGCCGTGCTTTCTGCTGCGCCGCGGCGTCGATGTCGATGAACTTCCAGAACTCGCGCACGAAGGCGTTGCGGCGGTAGCCGATGACCCAGGGCTGCATCAGGTCGGTGGCGATGCGGTGGGAGCTGATCTTGTAAGGCATGTAGGCGATCAGCAGCTTGTTCGCCTCGTCCATCAGCTGCTGGCGCTGCGGCCCGTCGGGCATGCGGCTTTGCTGGATGTACAGCGCGTTGTACGCCGGCAGGTCGAAGCGCGCGTGGTTGGCGGCGCCCTTGTTCGGGCCGTAACCCATGGCGAGGAAGGTGTCGCCATCGGGCGTTTCGGCGCTCCAGGCCACGCCCCAGATCATCAGCTTGCCGGCGCGCGAGGCCTTGAGGTTCTCCGGCCACTGCGCGACCTTGAACGCCGTGTGCAGGCCGACCGATTTCATGCCCTTGTAGATCAGCTCAGCGCTCTGGCGGCTCAGGCTGTCGGCCTGCGTCGCGACCTCGAGCACCAGCGGCTCGCCGTTGGGCAGCTCGCGCCAGCCGTCGCCGTCGCGGTCGACGTAGCCGAACATGTCGAGCAGCGCGCGGGCGCGCGCCGGATCGTGGTCGCTCATCTCGCTTTTCAGCGCCGGGTTGTGGCCGTAGACGGTCGGCGCGATGATGCCCTGGGCCGGCAGCGCCTGGTTCTTGCGCACCCGCTCGATTTCTTCGGCGCTGTCGTAGGCGAGTGCGATCGCGCGGCGCAAGGCCACCTTGTCCGGCGTGGCGCCGCCCACCACCGGATGGTCCTGGTTGAACAGCATCGCGAAGGTGGAGTCCACCAGCGGCGCACGGTCCATCACGATGCCCCGCTTGGAAAGGTCGGCGCGCAGCTTGTTGTTCGGCACGACGGCCGGCGCGAACTCGTTGGGCAGCCGCTCCATGAAATCGCTTTGCCGGTTCAGGAACGACAGCCAGCGCGGCTGCGATTCCTCGATGATCGCGACCTCGACGCGGTCGACCATCGGCAGCCGCCGCCCCTTGAGCGCGCGCGCGATCGCCTGCGAGCGTGGGTCGTCGGCCGGTGCCTCTTCGTCGTAGTAGAGCTCGCGGAAGTTCGGGTTGCGCGTGAGCACCATGCGCGAGCTGCGCCGCCATTCGCTCAGCATGAAGGCGCCGGTGCCCACCGGGTGCTCCATGATCTTGTCGCCATAGGCCTCGACCACTTCGCGCGCCACCGCGCCGAAGGCGGCGGCGTCGGTCATGATGCGCTGGTGAAAGCGCGGCGCCGGCTCGGCCAGCTGCAGCTCGAAGGTGTAGCGGTCGAGCGCGCGGATGCCCTCGACCGGGCGCTCGTAGTCGAAGGGCTGCTTCTTCGTCTCGGCTTCCTTGCGCAGCTCCGACAGGCCGAGCAACCGGGCGTTTTCCAGCAGGTACAGGTTGGGGCTCTTCCAGCGCGGGTCGTAGTGGCGCTTGATCGAGTAGACGTAGTCCTCGGCGGTCAGCTCGCGCCGCTTGCCCTTGAAGGCCGGGTCATCGGCAAAGTAGATGCCGCGTTTCAGGCGGAAGACGAAGCGCTTGAAGTCGGGCGAGATCTCGGGCAGCGCTTCGGCCGTCTGCGGTTTCACCTTGTAGGGCCGGGCGAGGTAGTCGAAGGTCAGCGGCGCTTCGAAGATGTTCGCCACCACGGTGCGCGAATACAGGTCGCTGACCTGCACCGGATCGAAGCCGGTCTCGGCGATCACGAAGGCGTAGCGCAACACCTTGGGCCCGGCGGCGGGGGGCGCATCGGCCGGGGCGGACGGCGGGGCGGCGCCGGCCGCGAAGGCGGCTGCCACGATCAAGGCGCCGCTGAGGGCGCGTCGCAAGAGCACTGTTTTTCCTTGTGGATTTCGCGCGTCCGGCGCTGCCCGATCGACGCGCCGAAGCCGCGCAGTCTAGGCGCCGTTTCGCTGTCCCCGCCACCGGGATGACCCGGCTGCGCCTTGGATGCCGGCTCGGCATGCAAGTTGCGTGCGCCTGGACCCGGGCAAACGCGAGGAAAGGGGCGACCGGGTGCCGCTTAGACTCGCGCCTGCAACGGGCTCCGGCGCGACTGGTCTAGACCACCGGCATGGGTCCCGATCTTCACCCCTGGACGAACGCGCGATGGCCGCCTACCTGATACGGCGCCTGTGGCAAATGATTCCGACCCTGATCGGGGTCGTGCTGCTGGTGTTCTTCCTGTTCAAGTTCTTCGGTGGCGACCCGGCCGAGATCATCGGCGGGCTCAACGCGACGCCGCAACAGGTCGACGCGATCCGCGAGCAGCTGGGCCTGAACCGGCCCTGGTTCGTGCAGCTGGGCATTTACTTCCGCAGCATCGTCACCCTCGACTGGGGCCGCAGCTGGGCCACCAACGAAGCGGTGAGCCACATCTTCGCCACGCGCCTGCCGGCGACGCTGACGGTGATGACCCCGATCCTGATCTTCGACACGCTGCTGGCGTTGCCGATCGCGATGGCGGTGGCCTACCGCCGCGGCTCGCTCGCCGACCGCGCGATCATGGTGATCGCCACCGTCGCGCTGTCGATCTCGTTCCTCGTCTACATCATCGTCGGCCAGTATGTCTTCGGCTTCCAGCTCGGCTGGTTTCCGGTCCAGGGCTGGAGCGACAGCACGCTGACCAACCTCGCGACCTACGTGCCGCTGCCGGTGGCGCTGGCGCTGCTCGTCGGCGTGGCGCCGCA
>DASXQQ010000252.1:0-1606 GCA_036507085.1 Piscinibacter sp.
TGGGTTTGACCTGCCTCGCGAGCGCGCGTGTCGCGGTCGTGAGGCTGGCGTCGATGGCCTTGTTGGCATAACGCTCGGCCACGTTGTAGGTGACCCATGCGGCGGCAAGCCACAGCACGAGTTGTGGCAGCAGCAGCCACACGAGGAGGTGCCGTTGCAGCGATCGGGTGCCCGGCGTCACGCCGGGAAAGCGGCGCAACAGGTGCTTGAAAGGAGACACCATCGCGCCGCGCCGAACCTCGGTGCCGCTCACGCCGAGCCTTCTGCCTCGAGCAGGTAGCCGAGGCCGCGGACGGTGCGGATCGCCAGCCCCGAGGTCTCGAGCTTGCGACGCAGACGGTGGATGTAGACCTCAATGGATCCGGGGTTCGATTCGGTCCGCTCGACGGCCCAGGTCTCGGCGATCTGGTCCTTCGTGACCACCTTGTCGCGCTGCGTCAGCAAGAGGTCGAAGAGCATCCATTCGCGCGGCGACAGCTCGAGCGTTTCGCCACCCACCGAGGCGCGCCGCGCATCGCGGTCGAAGGTGAGCCGGCCCATTTGCTGCACCGGTCCGACGCCCGAGCGGCTGCGCCGAAGCAGCGCGCGAATGCGGGCCTCGAGTTCGGGAAAGTCGAAGGGTTTGGTGAGGTAGTCGTCGGCGCCGGCGTTGAGCCCGGACACGCGATCGTCAAGTCCATCGAGGGCCGTCAGCACGAGCATCGGCAGCGTGGGCCGAGCGGTGCGAACGCGCTTGAGAACCGTCAAACCGTCGACCAGCGGCAGGCCCAGATCGAGTACGGCAATGTCGAAACTGTGTTTGAGCAGAAGGTATTCGGCGACGGCGCCATTCCCGGCCACCTCGACCTCGAAGCCCGCTTTGCGCAGGCTCGAACCCAAGGCGTCGGCCAGGATGGCATCGTCTTCGGCCAGGAGCAGTTTCATGCCCCGAGCTTAACGGCTGAATGATCTCTTAATGCTAGATTGAAACCCCAGCCAAACGGGCCGGCAAACGCGTCAGAACCAGATTTCGGCCTGAGCGCCGACGCTGGTGCCGCGGGTCTTGCCGTTGCTCAGGCCGGTCAGGCCGGTCGGGCCTGCGCCGGCGTTGGCCGCGCTGTTCCACTTGGCCGTGGTCACGTACAAGCGCAATTCCGGCCGGCTCCAGAAGCCCGGGCCGGTGGACAGCGTGGGCGCGAAGGTGAACTTGGCAAGCTTCTGCGTGGCCGCGCCTTCGGGCTTCTTCTGCGAATAGCCCGCCTCGGCGACCAGCTTGAAGTTCTTGCCCATCGCATACGAGGCGCGCCCCCCCACGGAGATCATGTCCGTCTTCAGCCCGGTGCTGCCATCCTTGTTGGTCTCCCACAGCGCGACGCCCTGGCCGCCGAACGCACCCCTTTGCCACGTCAGGCTCTCGACCACGCGAAAACTCTTGGTGCCCGAGGGCGCGGTCAAGTCGCCGAAGTTCTGGTTCATGCCGGCCGACCCCTGGGCGTACTGCAGCCACAGCGTGTTGCCCCCGCCCAGACCAAGGAAGTTCTCCTGGTCGTGCTGCAGGCTCAAGCCATAGCCGCTGGTTCCCCCAGTGAAGTCGCCCTTGGTGTAGGTGCCGGTCAGGCGCAGCTTG
>DASXQQ010000253.1:0-10081 GCA_036507085.1 Piscinibacter sp.
GGCTGCTCGGGCGTGCCCGGCTCCGCGTTGGCCGGCGGCGGCGACGGGCGCATCAAGTGCCAGATCTGCTCGGCCTCTTCGGGAAAGTGGTACTGCACCAGCAGGCGGCCGAGGTTCTGCAAGATGGCGACGAGAAAGATCACTTCCGGGTCGTAGCCGGGCGGGCGCAGCATCTGCGCGGTGTGGCCGGCCAGGCGCACCCGATCGACGGTGCGCTGCATTGCGGCGGCACCGCTCGCGTTCAGCGGCCCGGGCCACACGCGCAGCGCCGACGCGGCCTGGCGAATGCCGTTGAGCCCGACCAGCGCGATCGCGCGGCGGATCTTCAGCACCGGCCCGCTGCCGGCCATTTGCGTGCCCTGCACCTGCGCCGAATTCACCTGCCGCAGCAGCTCGAAGCTCAGCGCCATGTCCTGCAGGATCTGCTCGGCGATCTCGTTGGTGCGCTGGTCTTCCTTGGCAATCAGCCGCGCAACGCGGCCACCGACCCCCGGCATCGCCGGCAGATGGCCGACGCTGCGCATGCGGTCGAGCAGCAGGGCGAGCGGGCCGCCGTTGTCCTGCGACTCGGCGGCGCGCCAGCCGTCGAGGGCACGCAGCAGGGTGCGTGCATTGAGGTAGCGCTGGCGCTCCTGCGCGGCGGTCGCGCGGTTGGCGATCGCGCGCAGCGCCTCGGGTATCGGGTGCGGCGTGGTCCAGGGCAGGCGCACGATCTCGCGGCCGAGTGGTGGCATGCGCGCGATGGCCAGCGCGGTGTCGGGTTCTTCGAGCGGCGGCTGGCCGGTCAGCAGGCGGTGCAGCAGCACGCCGCAGGCGAGCACGTCGCGCTCGCCGGCTTCGCGCTGCGCTTGAAGGCGGCGCGCGTCCATCGCCATGCCGCGCTGGTTGGCGCGTGCCGGATCGTCGGGCGGCGCGGCGACCTCACCCGCCGCGGCCAGCGCCATCACGCGTATCGATCCGTGCTCGCTGATCAGCAGGTGGTGCAGTTGCAGGTCGCCGTGCGCGGCGCCCGCCTCGTGGGCGAACGCCACGCCTTCGAGCGCCTGACACAGCCAGGCCACCGCTTCGAGCGGCGACGGCTGCGGGTGTTCGGCCAGCCATTCGGGCAAGGTGATTCCGAGCGCGCGGTCGACGGCGACGTAGGGCCAGTGTTCCTGCACGCCCACCTCGACGACATGCGCGAGCTGCGGGTGGTTGAGCCGCGCCGCCAGTCGAACCTCGGCCTGCCAGCGCTGCGCTGCGGCGGCGTCGGGCGGCTGGACGCGCGGCAGCGTGAGCATCAGTTCCTGCCCGAGCCGCGGGTCGAACGCGAGCCACACCATCGTGCCCGCGCTCTTGCCCAGCAATTGGCGCAGCTCGAAGCGCCCAAGGGTGCGCGCGACGCTGGCGGTGCTGGGGCGGGGAGTGGAAGACGCAGGAGCGACCATCGTGGGCAGAGACGAAGTTGCGCTATTGGATGACGGCCGGGCCGGCGCCAATGCGCCGATCAGGCCCGCCATTCCGGGCTTTTTGTTGCTTGCCGGTCAGGGTACTTCGATAACCTCGCCCGCCCCGGTGATGAACGCACAGCGTACCGCGTCGCCCGGCTGCAGCCTGCGCACTGCGTCACGGTAGCGGCGCATCTGTTCGCGGTACTCGCCCAAGGATTCGCTCGCGTGGCGCAACTTGTAGTCGAGCACCCACCAGGTTCGCTCGCCGGACTCTTCGAGGGCGACCAGCCGATCGATGCGCAACACCTCGCCCGATTCGCTCACCGGCACCTCGTTGCCGGCCCAGCGCAGCGCGGCGCCGCCGAAGAATCGCGCGCAGTCGGGGCTGGTCCAGATGCGCCGGGTGAGCCGATCGACTTCGGCCGCGTCGACCGCGAACTCGCGTGCGGCGGCGGCGCCGAGCTCGCTCAGCGAAACCGCGTCGGCATTGGTGCCACGCGCCGCCCATTCGAGCACCCGGTGAACCGCCTGGCCGAGGCGACTGGCCTCGTCGCTCAGCGGATCGGGTGGCGCGGGACGGGCGTCGATGGCGACCCCGCCCTGCCAGCGCGGCAGGCAGCGAAGTGTCACGCTGTCCCCCCCCGCTGCGACATGCCCGGGCGCCTGCGGCGGCACGGTCCAGGCCGTCGCCCGCGCTTCGACGCGCTGCCACCACGAGCGCCCCACCCCGGGCCGATGCGGTTCGGTCGCGCTGAGCACCAGGCGCTCCTTGGCACGCGACATCGCGACATACAGGCCGTTGAGTTCCTCGCGCTGGCGCGCCGCACGCTCGCGCGCCAGCACCGGCGCGAGCGACGGTGGGCATTGCGACTCGGCGTAGACGAAGGCGCAGCGCAGCGGGTGCGCCGACTCGACCGGCCAATCGATCAGCAGCACCGCCGTGTCCGACGTCTTCGGCTCGGGGTCGCTGTCCATCACGAACACGACACGCGCCTCCAGGCCCTTGGCCCCGTGGATCGTCATCAGCTGGACGGCATTGGGCTGCGTCGGCGCGGCCACGCTGATCGCGCGCCGCCGCAGCGCACGCACGAAGTTGTAGGGCGTCGCGTAGCGCGCGCCGTCGAGCGTCAGCGCCTGCGCGAGCAGCGCGTCGATCGCGCCGAGCGCGGCATGGCGTCGGGTCGGTGGGACGGCGGCGGCCACGCGCTCGCGCAACTCGCCCTCGGCCACGATGAGGTCGAGCAAATCGTGCGGCGGCAGTCGCTGCGCGGCCTGCGCCCATCGCGCGAGCCGCTCGCGCGCACGGCGCAGCGCGGCGCTCGGCGCTTCGAGGCTCATCAGCGCGCGCCACCAGTCACCGTGCACCGCCGACGCCTCGGCCAGGGCGATGAGGTCGTCATCGCCGGCGCCGAAGATCGGCGAGCGCAGCGCCTGCGCGAGCGACAGCCGATGCTGCGGCGACACGAGCGCATCGAGCAAGGCCACCAGGTCGCGTGCCTCGGGCGCGTCGAGCAAGGCGCTGTCCTCGGCCGCGGCGAACGGCAGTTGCAGCGCAGCCAGCGCCTGCGCGAGCAGGCGCAGCGATTCGCGCTTGCGGCACAGCACCTGGATGTCGCCCGGCGGCATCTGCTGCCGCGTCAACAGCTCGTGCACCGCGAGCGCCACCTGCCGCGCCTCCTGTTCGCGCAGTAGCTCTTCGGCTTCGTGGCGCGGCGTGGTCAGGCTGTCGCGCCATTCGGCGTCGCCGGCGTCTTGATTGGAGGCCACCTTCGCCGGACGCCTCACGCGCGGCAGCGTGAGCACCGCGGCTTGCGCGACCGCGCCGAGCTCGGTCGTGTGCGCGCGAAAGCCGGAGAACTCGGCGCCGGCCTGCGCGTCGTCGAACACCGCGTTGAGCACCGACAGGATCTCCGGCGCGTTGCGGCGCGTGTGGTCGCAGGCGAGCACGCTGCCGCCGAGCGCCTCGGCGACGAACGCGCGCGCCGCGTCGAACACGCGCGGTTCGGCGCGGCGGAAGCGGTAGATGCTCTGCTTCGGGTCGCCGACGATGAACACGCCCGGCGGGCGCTGCCCGCTGGCGCCGCCGCCGGCCCCCGCGTAGCCCGACAGCCAGGCGTGCAGCGCGTGCCATTGCAGCGGGCTGGTATCCTGGAATTCGTCGATCAGCAGATGGCGGATGCGCGCGTCGAGCCGCTCCTGAACCCAGCCGGCGAGCGTCGCGTCGCGCAACAGCGCGAGCGCGCAGGTTTCCAGATCGGCCATGTCGGCCAGGCCGCGCGATCGCTTGTAGGCCGCGAACTCCGCGAGCAAGGCACGCGCGAGTCGGACCATTCGCAGGTGCTCCTCATGTGCCGCCTGTTGCGCGCAGGCGCGCTCGATCTCGTCGAGAAGCGCTGCCGCCGCGTCCAGACCGGGCGCATCGAGCTTCTTGCGCAGTTCACCCTTCTGGGTGAACAAGGCCGTGCGCACGGCGCCGAATCGCAGCGCATGGTCGTCGATCGTGAGCGCAACTTGCAATGCCGCGCCCTGCTTTCGGCCCACCGCGCCGCTGCGCCGAAGCAACGCGGCCGCGACATCGCCAAGATGCAAATGAACCGGCGGATGCGCGATGCGCGCCACCGGCGACTCGAAATCAGCGAGCTCGGGCCAATGGAAATGGGCCGGCGGCACGCTGTCCTCGAGCGTGCCCGCCGCATCGGCGAGCTCGATCTCGACGCGCTTGTTCCATGCACTGTCCAGCCACTTGCGCAGCTGCGAGCGACCGCGCTCGCGCACCATCGTTTCATAGTCGTCGCGCAGCGCGGCGTCGGCCAGCACCGCGGCATGAAAGCGCCGATACACCTCGGCCTCGTGATCGGCGATGTCCTCGATCAGCGCCATGCCCGGCTGCAAGCCCAGCTCGGCCAGCAGCTCCAGCGGCGCGGCGCGCAGCAGCTGGGAGAACCAGGCGTGGAAAGTGCGGATCTCGACCGATCGACCGGCGCACAACACGCGCTCGTGCAGCGCCGCCAGCGCGGGTGCCAGCGAGCGGGCCTGCGCGGCGTCGAGTCCGCGCGCACGCAGTTCGGCCTCGCGCATCGCGTCGCTGCAATCCGGCGACGCGAATGTGCCGAGCCACTCGTCGAGGCGCGCGCGCATCTCGCCGGCGGCCTTGCGGGTGAAGGTGATCGCGAGGATCTCGTGCGGCTGCGCGCCGTCGAGCAGTGCGCGCAGGATGCGCGACACCAGCATCCAGGTCTTGCCGGCACCGGCGCAGGCCTCGACGACGACGCTGCGCCGCGGGTCGCAGGCGGCGGCGTAGAAGCGCTCGCGAGAGACGCTTTCGCCGTCGAGCCGATAGGCGGGCGCTGCGTTGACGCTCAAGCGCCCTCTCCTTCATCGGCCCAATGGTCACGCCGGCACAGGCCCCGCGCCTGGCAGAAGTCGCAGGCGCGGCCTTCGCCCAGCGCCGGCATCGCCGCGCCGGCACGCAAGCGCGCCAGGTCGCGGCCGATGCCGTCGACCAACCGCTGCGCGGTGAGTTCGACATGCTTGTGCTCGATCGCCTGGATGCCGTCGGCATCGTCGAGCGCGAGGTAGATCGCGCCGACGTCGCCAACGGATTGCGACTGCTGCGCCATCAGCGCGGCATAGAACGCGAGCTGCGTGTCTTCCTGCGGCTGCTTGACCAGCGAGCGCAGCATTTGCGCGCTGCCGGTCTTGTAATCGATGAGCTGGGTGATCGGCCCCGCGTCACCGGGCGAGCTGTCGACGCGGTCGATCACGCCGCGCATCGCAACGCCGGCCCATTCGCCGGGACTGGCCTTCAGCTCGCGTTCACCGTCGAGCCACTGCGCGCCGGCCCGGTCGCGCGCGTGCAGCCATTCGATGTAGCGCGGCGCGAAACGCTTGAAGGTCGCGGCGAAGGGGAGGAACGCGCTGTCGTCGAGCTGCATCTCCTCGCGGATCTGCCAAGCCGTCGCGTGCAGGCGTGCTTCTTCGGCCGCAGCGTCGCACGCTTCGCCGCGGCTCGCATGGAATCGATGCAGCACCGCGTGCAGCCAGGTGCCGTAGTCGCGCTTCTCGATCTCGTCGTCGAGCTCCTCGTCCTCTCGCAGGCCGAGCAGCGTCAGCGCGAAGAAACGGTAGGGGCAGGCGCGCAGCGCTTCGCAGGCACTGGCGCTCAGGCTTGCCGGCAGCAGCGCCGGCGCTGCGGGCAAGGGCCGCGGCACCGGTTGACGTGGCACGCTGAGATCGCGTCTCGGATCGCTGGCGACGAGGGAGTCGCGCCGGCCGGCGCGTGCCATCGCAAGCGTCAGGCGTTGCAGCAGCGGACTTGCCGCCAGCGGTTCGCCGCCGTCGTCCACCCGGCGCAGCAGGGTCACGCGCGGCGAGCGCAAGACCTGCGCGAAAGCCAGCGTTTCGGCGTCGCGCCGCGCGGTCGCGCCGGGCAGGCCGAGCTCCCGCGCCAGGCCATCGCTGAGCAGCGGATGCGGCACCGCGGGCGCGCCGAGCCGCCTTTCATCCGCACCCGCGAAGACCACCGCGGCGAAAGGACGCAGCATCGCCCGCTCAAGGGGCGTGATGACGACCGCCGCGCCGCCTGCGCCACCGGCCGGCGCGGCCGGGACGAAAGACGCGCTTTCGAGCGCGTCGTCGACCCAGGTCATGAATTCGTCGAGGGTCATGCGCTCGACGCCGCTGACGAACTCGACCGCTTCCGGTGCGTCATGCAGATGCAAGGCAGCGAGCACCTGGCGGCCGGCGTCGTCGACGTTCAGCGCGGACCAGGCGCCGCAGCCTTGCAAGGCGTCGCGCAATGCGCGCAACCAAGCGCCCGGGCTGCGCGCGCGAGCCTCGTTCAACGGCGCGACCACCGCATCCGCGGCCCGCCACAACGCGGCAGCCGACTCGGCCAACTGCGCTGCGTCGACCGCCGTTGCGGCGACCCAGCCCTTGCGTCGCAGCGTCGATTCGAGCGTGCGCAGCGCGCTCGGCGCCACGGGCAGACCCGGCCACTCGCCGGCACCGACGCACGACTTCAGCCAGTCGAGCCGCTCATCGGCGCTGGCGCGAGGACGCGCCGCACGTAACAAGCCGACCAGCGTGGCCGCGGCGCGCGTCGTCGAAAGCTTCCAGCCGGTTTCGTCGAGCAAGGGCACCTGCTGGCGCGACAGCAAGGCGCGCACACGCCGCGTCAGCAGCCGGTCCTGCGCGATCAACGCGATCGGTGCGACGCCCTCGTTGAGATGCGCGAGCACTTGCGCCGCGGTGTGCTGCGCCTCGGCTTCGAAATCGGCGCAGGTCGCAAGCCGCACGTCCGCCTCCCCGGCGAGGGCGCCAAAGGGTTCGGCTATGGGCACATCGGTGTCGATCCACAGGCAGGGCGCCGCCGCCTCGGCGCACGCCAGCAGGCGCTCGGTCAACGCATCTGCACCACCCGCCTGGACCACGATCCAGGCGGACGGCCGCAGCGCGAACAAGGCGTCGGTCAGCGGCGTCGCGCTGGCCGCCGCCCACTCGAATGCCACGCGCGCGAGCAGCCGTTCGGTCGCGCCCGGTCCGGCGCCGTGCGCTGCCAGCAACTCGCGTCCGCGCAGCCAGTGTGCGTCGCGCTCGTCGGGCGGCACCGCGGCCGCGGAACGCGCGAGCGCATGCGCCGTCTGCACCAGCGCCGCCACCGCCTGATCGACGCCGCGCGGATCGCGACGCGACCACGCGAGGAACCAGCTTTGCGACTGCAAGAGACGTCGCGCGGTCAAGCGGTCGATCGCGGCGTCGAAGCCGATCTGCCCCGGCGCCGGCGGCTGCGCCGGGCCGAGGCTGCGCGCCAGCGTCTGCGTCGTTTCGATGCGCGGCATCCAGCCGCCCGAGCGCGCCCATTCGCGCCGCGCCGGCGGCAGGTGCTGCGCGAACGGCACGAGCAGCACCGCGTCGCGCAGGTTCACACCGTGTTCACCGGCCCAGGCCAACGCCCGTCGCACAATGGCGGGCCAGGGGTCGCCGAGCCGGATTTCAAGGGCCGCGCGATCTATCGAAGCCATAGAAACGGCGGCGGTGGGGTGGAGGGCGCCAAGGGCGACGGCGGCTGGGTACATGTGTCAGAATCATTGTGCCTTGCCGCTCGACGCCGAGCGGCGCCCGCCTGAGGACAAACCATGAGCAGTGAACTGATCAAGCACACTTCCGACGCATCGTTTGACAGCGACGTTCTGCAAGCCGACAAGCCGGTGCTGGTCGACTACTGGGCCGAATGGTGCGGTCCGTGCAAGATGATCGCGCCCATCCTCGACGAGGTGTCCAAGGACTACGATGGCCGGCTGCAGATCGCCAAGATGAACGTCGACGAGAACCGCGACGTGCCGGCGAAGTTCGGCATCCGCGGCATCCCGACGCTGATGCTCTTCAAGGGCGGCCAGCTCGCGGCCACCAAGGTCGGCGCCCTCTCGAAAGCCCAGTTGACGGCCTTCCTCGACGGTCATCTATAATCCGTCCAATCGCTTCGGGGCCCAGCGCCCCTCCCACAAGGTGGGCCGCTCCCGAAGCCTGAAGTTTTTGCCACCCCGCCCGGAAGCCGAGTAACGGCTTCACAACCCGCAAGGCGGCGCGCGGATTCGGCCCCCACTCCAGCGTTCCCGTTCTCATCGCAAGTTCCGCCGCCGTTGAAGCGTCGGCGCCGCTCGGAGCCAAGGCCAAGCGCTTCGAATGACCGCCGTTGGCAAGCCGGTCGCCAATCACCCCAGGGTCAGTGCCCATGCATCTGTCAGAACTGAAAGCCATCCACGTCTCCGAGCTCATCCAGATGGGCGAGGCGCTGGAGATCGAGAACGTCGCTCGCATGCGCAAGCAGGAGCTGATGTTCGCGATCATGAAGAAGCGCGCGAAGGGCGGCGAACAGGTGTTTGGCGACGGCGTGCTCGAGGTTCTGCCCGACGGCTTCGGCTTCCTGCGCTCGCCCGACGCGAGCTACATGGCGTCGACCGACGACATCTATCTCAGCCCGAGCCAGATCCGCCGCTTCAACCTGCACACCGGCGACGCGATCGAAGGCGAGGTGCGGGTGCCCAAGGATGGCGAGCGCTACTTCGCCCTCGTGAAGGTCGACAAGGTCAATGGCCTGACGCCCGAGGAGAGCAAGCACAAGATCATGTTCGAGAACTTGACGCCGCTCTTTCCGAAAGAGCAGTTCAAGCTCGAGCGCGAGATCAAGGGCGAGGAAAACATCACCAGCCGCATCATCGACCTGATCGCGCCGCTCGGCAAAGGCCAGCGCGCGCTGTTGGTGTCGGCGCCCAAGAGCGGCAAGACGGTGATGATGCAGCACTTGGCGCATGCCATCGTTGCGAACTATCCCGAGGTCTACCTGATCGTCCTGCTGGTCGATGAGCGGCCCGAGGAAGTGACTGAGATGCAGCGCACCGTGCGCGGCGAGGTCATCAGCTCGACCTTCGACGAACCCGCCCAACGCCACGTGCAAGTGGCCGAGATGGTGATCGAGCGCGCCAAGCGCCTGGTCGAGATGAAGAAGGACGTGGTGATCCTGCTCGACTCGATCACCCGGCTCGCCCGTGCCTACAACAACGTGCTGCCCTCGTCGGGCAAGGTGCTGACCGGCGGCGTCGACGCCAACGCCTTGCAGCGGCCCAAACGCTTCTTCGGGGCGGCGCGCAACATCGAGGAAGGCGGTTCGCTGACCATCATCGGTACCGCGCTCGTCGACACCGGCAGCCGCATGGACGAAGTGATCTACGAAGAGTTCAAGGGCACCGGCAACAGCGAAATCCACCTCGACCGCCGCATGGCCGAGAAGCGCGTCTACCCGTCGATCCTGCTCAACAAGTCGGGCACCCGGCGCGAGGAGTTGCTGCTCAAGCCGGAGATCCTGCAAAAGACCTGGATCCTGCGCAAGCTGCTCTACCCGATGGACGAGATCGAGGCGATGGAGTTCATCCTCGACAAGATGAAGTCGACGAAGACCAATCTGGACTTCTTCGACATGATGCGGCGCGGTGGGTAACGCGGCTATAATCCGCGGTTTCCCGCTCCCGGCAAGTGCGTCGAAGGGTTCGACGTGGCTGCCGACATTGAAAGCGCGTGCAAGCGCAGAGGTTCTCCCATGAAAGAAGGCATTCACCCCAGCTACCGCGAAGTGTGCTTCGTGGACCTGTCCAACGGTTTCAAGTTCGTGACGCGCTCCTGCGCGCAGACCCGCGAAACCATCAAGATGGAAGACGGCCGCGAGCTACCGCTGTTCAAGGTGGAAACCACCAGCGAATCGCACCCGTTCTACACCGGCACGCAAAAGAGCGTCGACTCGCTGGGCGGCCGCGTCGAGAAGTTCCGCAACAAGTTTGCGCATCTCGGCAAGAAGTAAAGCGCATTGCGCCACCCCATGAAGGCAGCTCCGGCTGCCTTTTTTGTTGTCGGCCGGTGCTTCGCACCTTAACTTCGCTGGCGCGAAGTTAGCCTACAACGCAAGCACGGCGAAGCCGTGCTGTGTTGCCCAGCGCCGATTTCCTGCATCATTCGCGCTCCACGCCGTTCGCCGACTTGAACTCTCCCAACCCTGCCCTCGTCACCCAACGCGCAGCACAGCGGCTGCCGCGAGGCGCGCTGCTGCTGTTCTGCGCGGCCTATGTGCTGCCCGGCATGTTCGGGCGCGACCCGTGGAA
>DASXQQ010000254.1:0-5754 GCA_036507085.1 Piscinibacter sp.
AGGCGATAGAAGAAGTTGTCATTTCGCTTGGCGCCGGCCAGCAGGCCGAGGAGGAACTGGCCCGCCAGTGCCATCAACGCAATCTCCGCGACAAGCTTCACCGACGAGACGATCAACAGCATGGACGAACCGTTTCTGACACGGGCCTGACTTTCGTTTTTTTCGGCTTACATGTTCCTGACAATCCTGACCCGCCCTCCGGCAAGTCCTCTTCGGATAAACCCTTGTTGCGGAAGAAGATCACGATCGGGTTGGGCCCTGTCAATGCCCATGCGAAAATGCGCCCCCTTCACGAGGAAGTCCATGGACATCGAACGCATCAACGCGATCGGCGCGTCGCTCGCCGATCTGACCCAGCGCACCCAAGCGCTAAGGGGGTATCTTTGACTACGATCGCAAGGCCCTGCGCCTGAACGAGGTCAACGCCGCGCTCGAGAACCCGAATGTCTGGAGCGAGCCGAAGCGAGCCCAGGAACTGGGGCGCGAGAAGAAGGTGCTGGAGACCGTGGTCGAGACCATCGACCACCTGAGCTCGAACCTGGCCGACAACACCGAGCTGTACGACATGTCCAAGGCCGACGGCGACCTGGCGGGACTGATGTCGATCGAACGAGACGCGGCACAGCTCGAAGCCATCGTCGCCGGGCTCGAGTTCCGCCGCATGTTCAACAACCCGGCCGACCCGAGCAACTGCTTCCTCGACATCCAGGCCGGCGCCGGCGGCACCGAGGCCTGCGACTGGGCCAGCATGCTGCTGCGGCAGTACCTGAAGTACGCCGAGCGCAAGGGCTTCAAGACCGAGGTGATGGAAGAGACCGAGGGCGACGTCGCCGGCATCCGCAGCGCGACGATCAAGGTCGAGGGCGACTATGCGTTCGGCATGCTGCGCACCGAGACCGGCGTGCACCGCCTGGTGCGCAAGAGCCCGTTCGATTCGGCCGGCGGGCGCCATACCTCGTTCGCGAGCGTCTTCGTCTACCCCGAGGTCGACGACTCGATCGAGATCGACATCAACCCGGCCGACGTGCGCACCGACACCTTCCGCGCCTCGGGCGCCGGCGGCCAGCACATCAACAAGACCGACTCCGCGGTGCGCCTCACGCACGTGCCCACCGGCATCGTCGTGCAGTGCCAGAACGACCGCTCGCAGCACCGCAACCGCGACGAGGCCTGGCAGATGCTGCGCTCGCGCCTGTTCGAGCACGAGATGCGCAAACGCATGGCCGAGCAGCAAAAGCTCGAGGACAGCAAGACCGACGTGGGCTGGGGCCACCAGATCCGCTCGTACGTGCTGGATCAGAGCCGCATCAAGGACCTGCGAACCAACGTCGAGATCAGCAACACCCAGAAGGTGCTCGACGGCGACCTCGATCCGTTCATCGAGGCGAGCCTCAAGCAGGGCATATGAATGGAGCCCCCACGTCGCTTCGCATGGGCACTTCGCTTTGCTTGTGCTGCCCACAATGATCGTTCACAAGAATTTGGAGACATGTCATGCGTGAAGGCACCGCCCCCCTCATCCGCCGCGAGGACTACAGCGCACCGGCGTTCTGGATCAAGAGCGTCGACCTCACTTTCGACCTCGACCCGGCGAAGACGCTGGTCATCAACCGCATGCAGATGGAGCGCAACCCCGACGTGCCGGCCCAGCCGCTGAAGCTGCACGGCGAGGAGCTCAACCTCACGCGCGTGTTGCTCAACGGCGAGTCGGTGTCGTTCCGGCATGAAGACGGGATGCTCGTCATCGACTCGCTGCAAGGCGTGCCGCTGGGAGTGTTCACGCTCGAGATCCGCAACACCTGCGCGCCCGAGAAGAACACCCAGCTGACGGGCCTGTACACCTCGAACGGCGGCTTCTTCACCCAGTGCGAGGCCGAAGGCTTCCGCCGCATCACCTACTTTCTCGACCGGCCCGACGTGATGGCGGTCTACACGGTGACGCTGCGCGCGAACAAGCAGCACTACCCGGTGCTGCTGTCCAACGGCAACCTGATCGAACAAGGCGAGCTGGAGAACGGCCGCCACCATGCGAAGTGGCACGACCCGTTCCCGAAGCCGAGCTACCTGTTCGCGCTGGTCGCCGCCGACCTGGTGGCGCGCGAGCAATGGGTCCGCACCCGCGGCGGCAAGGACCACTTGCTGCAGGTCTATGTGCGCCGCGGCGACCTCGACAAGACCGAGCACGCGATGAACTCGCTGATCGCGAGCGTGGTGTGGGACGAAGCGCGCTTCAAGCTGCCGCTCGACCTGGAGCGCTTCATGATCGTCGCGGTGGGCGACTTCAACATGGGCGCGATGGAGAACAAGGGGTTGAACATCTTCAACACCAAGTTCGTCCTGGCCAACCCGGCCACCGCCACCGACGCCGACTACTTCGCGATCGAAAGCGTGGTCGGCCACGAGTATTTCCACAACTGGACCGGCAACCGCATCACCTGCCGCGACTGGTTCCAGCTCAGCCTGAAGGAAGGCCTCACCGTCTTTCGCGACCAGGAATTCAGCATGGACATGGCCGGCAGCGCGTCGGCGCGCGCGGTCAAGCGCATCGACGACGTGCGGGTGCTGCGCCAGTCGCAGTTCCCCGAGGACGCCGGCCCGATGGCGCACCCGGTGCGCCCCGACAGCTACGTGCAGATCAACAACTTCTACACCTCGACCGTCTACGAAAAGGGCGCCGAGGTCGTGCGCATGATGCAGACGCTCGTCGGCCGCGACGGCTTCGCCAAGGGCATGACGCTGTACTTCGAGCGCCACGATGGCAGCGCGGTGACCTGCGACGACTTCGCCCAAGCGATCGCCGACGCCAACCCCGACAGCGAGCTCGCCCGGCTGCTGCCGCAGTTCAAGCGCTGGTACAGCCAGGCCGGCACGCCGCGCGTCACCGCCCGCGGCCGCTACGACGCGCCGTCGCGCAGCTACACGCTGCTGCTCGAGCAGCACTGCGCCGCATCGCCCGGCCAGTTCGACAAGCAGTCCTATGTGATCCCGATGGCGATGGGCCTGCTCGGCCGCGACGGCCGCGCGCTGCCGCTGCAGCTCGAGGACGAGGCACCGCCCGCTTCGGGAAGCGGCCCGCTCGAGCGCGTGCTGGTGCTGTCGGAGACACGCAACTTCTTCACCTTCGTCAACCTCGACGAAGAGCCGGTGCCGTCGCTGCTGCGCGGCTTCTCGGCACCGGTGACGCTCGTCGACGGGCTCGGCGACGCCGAGCTGCTGATCCTGCTGCAACACGACGCCGACCCGTTCAACCGCTGGGAGGCCGGTCAGCGCCTCGCGCTCGAGCGGCTGCTCGCGGCGGTGAAGGGCGATGCCGAACTGGTGCTCGATGAGCCCTTCGTCGACGCGATGCGCCGCGTGCTGCAGCACCCGACACTCGACCCGGCGTTCAAGGAACTGCTGCTCACGCCGCCGAGCGAGATCTACGTCGCCGAGCAGCTCGACGTGGTCGACCCGCAGCGCATCCACGACGCGCGCGAAGCGCTGAAACTGCAGCTCGCGCAGGCGCTGCGCAGCGATTGGGAAGCGGCCTTCGAAGCGAACCAGGTGCGCGGCGGCTATTCGGCCGACACCGTGTCGGCCGCCAAGCGAACGCTTGCCAACCTGGCGCTCGCGATGCTGTGCCTCGACGCGGTGGCGCGCGGCGACGCCGTCTGGCCGGGCCGCGCCTACCAGCGCTTCAAGGACGCCGGCAACATGACCGAGCGGCAAGGTGCGTTGACCGCGCTGGTCGGCGCCCATTCGGAGCTGGCCGAGCCGGCGCTCGAGCGCTTCCATGAGCTGTTCAAGGGCGAGCCGCTGGTGATCGACAAGTGGTTCTCGCTGCAGGCCACCGCGCCGGAACGCGCAGGCCGGGTGTTCGCGCGCGTCAAGGCGCTGCTCGCGCACCCCGACTTCACGCTGAAGAATCCGAACCGCGCGCGCAGCCTGATCGCCGCGATGTGCATGGGCAACCCGGCCGCGTTCCACCGCGCCGACGCCGCGGGCTACGTGTTCTGGGCCGACCGCGTGCTCGAGCTCGATGCGGTCAACCCGCAGCTCGCCGCGCGCATCGCCCGCGTGATGGACCGCTGGAGCAAGCTCGCCGAACCGTACCGCAGCGCCGCGCGCGAGGCGATCAGCCGCGTCGCGGCGAAAGCCGACTTGTCGGACGATGTGCGCGAGATCGTGACGCGCGCACTGGCCGGCGCTTGACGAACGCGTGGGCTGAAGCCCACCCTGCCCATCCATGACCCCGTGAATTCGTAGGGTGGGCTTCAGCCCACGTCGCCCCACCATTCAAGACGCAGCATGGCCAAAAAACGAATCAGCCTCACCCAGTACCTGATCGAGCAGCAGCGCCAGCACGGCCGCATCCCGGCGCAGTTGCGCTTGCTGATCGAGGTGGTGGCGCGCGCCTGCAAGCGCATCAGCATCGGCGTCAACAAGGGCGCGCTCGGCGACGTGCTCGGCAGCGCCGAGACGGAGAACGTGCAGGGCGAAATGCAGAAGAAGCTCGACATCATCGCCAACGAGGTGCTGATCGAGGCCAACGAATGGGGCGGCCACCTCGCGGCGATGGCGTCGGAAGAAATGGAAGGCATCTACGTGGTGCCGAACCGCTTCCCGCAAGGCGAATACCTGCTGCTGTTCGACCCGCTCGACGGCTCGAGCAACATCGACGTCAACGTCAGCATCGGCACCATCTTCTCGGTGCTGAAGAAGACCGGCAACGACGAAGGCGTCAGCGAATCCGACTTCCTGCAGCCGGGCTTGCAGCAGGCCGTGGCCGGCTACTGCGTCTACGGCCCGCAAACCATGCTCGTGCTCACCGTGGGCAACGGCGTCGCGATGTTCACGCTCGACCGCGAGGAAGGCTCGTGGGTGCTGACCCACGACGGCGTGCAGATCCCCGCCGACACCCGCGAGTTCGCGATCAACATGAGCAACCTGCGGCACTGGGCGCCCCCGGTGCGGCGCTACATCGACGAATGCCTGGCCGGCCGCGACGGCCCGCGCGGCAAGGACTTCAACATGCGCTGGATCGCCAGCATGGTGGCCGACGTGCACCGCATCCTCACCCGCGGCGGCGTGTTCATGTACCCGTGGGACCGGCGCGAGCCGCAAAAGGCCGGCAAGCTGCGGCTGATGTACGAAGCCAATCCGATGAGCTTCATCGTCGAGCAGGCCGGCGGCGCCGCCACCAACGGGCGCCAACGCATCCTCGAGCTGCAGCCGACGACGCTGCACGAGCGCGTCAGCGTGATGCTCGGCTCGAAGAACGAAGTGCAACGCCTGAGCGCCTATCACGCCGAGGCGGACTGAGGCTCAGGAAGCCATGCGGCTCACGGCGCTCTGCGCGGCATTCACCCTCGTCGGGGGCTGCGGCAGCGCATGGTCGGCCGAGCTCAGCGAAGAAGAGGAACTGGCGCTGGGCTTCGGCGAGAAGTCCGTCGTCAGCATCGCCACCGGAACGCAGCTGCCGGTGTCGCGCGCGCCCTCGGTGGCCACGGTCATCACCGCGGAAGACATCAAGGCGCTGGGTGCCACCGACCTCGACGAGGTGCTCGAGACGGTGCCCGGGCTGCACGTGTCGCGCTCGTCGATCGCCTATTCGCCGATCTACACGATCCGGGGGGTGCGCGGCACGCTGACGAATCCGCAGGTGCTGATGCTGGTCAACGGCGTTCCGGTCACCAGTGTCTACATCGGCGACCGGGGCATCCAGTGGTCGGGGCTGCCGCTGGAGAACATCGCCCGCATCGAGGTCATCCGCGG
>DASXQQ010000255.1:0-10128 GCA_036507085.1 Piscinibacter sp.
CGGGCGCGGGCAAGCAGCCGCTGATCGTCGTCTCGCACGGCAACTGGGGCTCGCGGTTTTCGCAAGGCTGGCTGGCCACCGAGCTCGTCGCCGCCGGCTACCTGGTGCTCTCGACCACGCACCCGGGCACCGCCGGCGACGATCAGACGGTGGCCGGCCGCTATCGGCTGTGGGACCGCTCGCGCGATGTCTCGGCCGCGCTCGACGCGGTCCTGAAGACGCCGCGCTGGGCCGCGCTGATCGATGCGAACCGCATCGGCTTTGTCGGCCATTCGTTCGGCGGCTGGACCGGCGTGAGCCTGGCCGGTGGCCGCTTCGACCCGCAGCGCCAACGCGCCGCCTGCGAGACGATGCGACCGTTGGACTTCTATTGCGACGGCACGCTGAAGGACGACGTCGCCGCGGTGCCGGCTGGGGACGCCGCCGAGTCGTTCAAGGACGCGCGCCTGAAGGCCTTCTACATCATGGCGAGCGGGCCGGCGCAGGGCTTCAGCGTTGAATCGCTCCAGGCCATCAGCGCGCCGTTCATCGTGGACACCGCTCGGTTCGACGAGGTGCTGGAGCGCCAGACCAACTCCAGCGCGCTGGCGCGGCAGATCCGCGGCGCGCGCGAGCTGGTCCGCCCGGTAGGGCACTTCGCCTATGTGCCCGAATGCCGCTGGCTGATCGGCCGCGTGCTCGCGAGCAACCTCTGCAGCGATCCCGACGGTGTCGATCGTGCGCAAGTGCACACCCAAGTCACGCGCGATGTGATTGAATTCTTCGACAGGAACCTACCGAACCGGCAATGAACCTTCTGCGTCTGTGTTTCGCCCTGCTGGTCATCGCGCTGGCCGGCTGCGCCACCCGCGTCGACGACGCTGCCGCCACCGACCAGAGGGCGGCGCACAAGCAGCTGAGCTTCCAGAACCCTGCGCTCGACCCGCGCAACGGCGGCCAGCTGGTGCGCGTCGAGGCGCTGCGCGCGGGCGACATCATCCTGTCGGCCACCCACGGCATCACCTCCGCCGGCATCCGGCTGCTGACGCTCGCGCCGGTGAGCCATGCGGCGCTGTACGTCGGCGAGCAGCGCGTCGCCGAAGCGGTGGGGCAGGGCATCCTGCTGCGCCCGTTGGACGAGGTGCTGGCCGAGGAGTCGGTGGTGGTGGCGTTTCGCCACCCGGGCCTGGCCGACGCGCAGGGCCAGCGGATTCGCGAGTTCGCGCAGTCCAAGGTCGGCGGCGGCTACAACCATGTGGGCGTGATGCTGATGGCGCCGTTCTCGCTCGAGCGCCGTGCCTGCGAATTGCCGCTTGTGCCCGAGGGGGTGCGCGACTTCTGCATCCGCGGCATCGCGACGGTGCAGCTCGGCGCCGGCAACAGCAACGACCGCTTCTTCTGCTCGCAGTTCGTGCTCGAGGCCTATGCGCAGGCGGGCCTGCCGATCACCGACGCCGACCCGCGCTGGATCAGCCCGGCCGACATCCTTCACATGCGCGAAGGCGACGTGCCGTCGGTGCGCGTTCATCAGGCGCTGGTCTACATTGGCCACCTGAAAGAGGAGCCAAGCCCATGAACCCCATCGATATCGAGTTCCTCGAGTCGGGCAAGGTGATGCCGCCGAACCTGCCGTTCAGCGAAGCGGTTCGCGTCGGCCAAACGCTCTACCTGTCGGGGCAGATGGGTATCGAGCCGGGCTCGATGCGTCCGGTGCACGGCGGCATTCGCGAGCAGACGCGGCAGACGATGGAGAACATCAAGACCACGCTCGAGGCCCATGGCGCGACGATGCGCGACATCGTCAAGTGCACCGTGATGCTGGCCGACATCTCCGACTGGACCGCGTTCAACGAGGTCTACCGGACGTTCTTCGACGAGGGCCGCTACCCGGCGCGCAGCGCGTTCGGCGCGAATGCGCTGGCGCTGGGCGGGCGGGTCGAGGTCGAGTGCGTGGCGGTGTTGCCCTCGTGAGCGCGCTGGCGGCTCACTCCTTCGACAGGCTCAGGATGATCGGCGCCTTCGACAGGCTCAGCCGAAGCGCTCGTCGGCGCGCAGGTAGCGCCATTGCCCACTCGGCAGCTCGCCGAGCATCACGCGGCCGATGCGCACCCGCTTCAGGCCCAGCACCTTCAGCCCGACCGCCTCGCACATGCGGCGGATCTGCCGCTTCTTGCCTTCCTTCAGCACGAAGCGCAGCTGGTCGTCGTTGACCCATTCGACCTGCGCCGGGCGCAGCGCCTCGCCGTCGAGTTCGAGGCCGTGGTTGAGCAGCGCGAGGCCGCTCGCCGGCAGCGCGCTGCCGTCCACGGTCTGCACCCGCACCAGGTATTCCTTTTCGATCTCGCTGTCTTCACCGATCAGCTGGCGCGCGATGCGACCGTCCTGCGTGAGCACGAGCAGGCCGACCGAATCGATGTCCAGCCGCCCCGCGGGCGCGAGGCCGCGCAGGTGCTCGCGCAGGAAGCGCGTGCCGGAGTGGTCGTCGCGCCACTGGTTGGGCGGCGTGACCAGCACCACCGCCGGTTCGTAGCCGTCCTCGGCCTGGCCGCTGACGAAGCCCACCGGCTTGTTGAGCAGCACCGTCACCTTCTGCGCCTGCTGGAACTTGGCCTTCGCGTCGACGGTGATGCGCTGCTGCGGAAGCACCCGTGAACCGAGCTCACTGACGACCTGGTCGTCGACGCGGACCCAGCCCTTGGCGATCCATTCGTCGGCCTCGCGGCGCGACGCGATGCCGAGCTCGCTCATGCGCTTGGACAGGCGCAGGCTGCCGGGGATTTCGGCGTGCGGGTTCGCTGTGGTCGGCGGGTGGTGCCGTTCGACCGCGGGTCGCGGCGGGTGAGGCGGGCGCGCACGCGGGCGCGCGGCCGGCGCGGCAGGGGACGCGTCGCGACGTGTGAACGCCGCCGGCGGCTTGTCGCCGAAACGCTGCCGCAACTGCTCCTGGTAGCGCGCTTCGCGCTCGGCGCGCTGGGCTTGCGCCTCGGACAGCGTCGGCCGCTTGCGCGGGGCCGAGCCCGCGCCGCGCAGCGGAGGGCGCGACTCGCGCGGCTCCTTGCTCGCGGGGGTCTTCTTGAGCTTGAGCGTGGCCATGCGAGGGGTTCCGGTTCAGCGGCCGCGCCAGAACAGCGCGTCGAGTTCGCGCACGCTGAGCTGGCGCCAGGTCGGGCGGCCGTGGTTGCATTGGTCGGCGCGTTCGGTGCGTTCCATGTCGCGCAGCAGGGCGTTCATCTCGTCGAGCGTGAGCTGGCGGTTCGCGCGAACCGCGCCGTGGCAGGCCATCGTCGACAGGATCTCGTGCTGCGCGCGCTGGATCACGCTGCTGGCGTCGTATTGCGCGAGCTCGGCGAGCACGCTGCGTGCGAGCTCGACCACATCGCCCCCGGCGAGCGCGGCCGGCCGCGAGCGAACCGCGAGCACGCTCGCGGACAGCGGCGAGATGTCGAGACCGAGGCGCTGCAGGTTGACTGCCTGCGCTTCGGCGGTGGCGATCTCCTGCACCGTGGCGGAGAAGGTGGCCGGGATCAGCAGCGGCTGGGTCTCGATGCGGGCGCCCTCGAGGTTCGTTTTCAGCCGCTCGTAGACGATGCGCTCGTGCGCTGCATGCATGTCGACGATGACCAGACCGTGGGCGTTTTCGGCCAGCACATAGATGCCGGCGATCTGCGCAATGGCGCGGCCGAGCGGCCACGCGTCCGCGCTGGGCATCGGCGGATCGACGCGCGCGGATGGGGCGGCCCAGGCCGCCGCAGGCTCCTGCGCATACAGCACCGCCGCCTGTTGAAGCGCGAGCGATCCTTGCACGCTCGGCTGCCGGCGATCCAAGAAACCCCCTCTCCCCTCCGGGGAGAGGGCAGGGGTGAGGGCCGGCGCCACAACCGCAGCTGTTTCACCCGCCCGCGGCGCCGCCAGCGCCTTCTCCACCGCCCGCCGCACCGCCTGGTGCACTTCGCGCGCATCGCGAAAGCGCACCTCGATCTTCGTCGGGTGCACGTTCACATCCACCCGGTCCGGCGCGATCTCGATGAACAGCGCGTAGGCCGGCTGGCGCGCACCGTGCAGCACGTCTTCGTAGGCCGAGCGCACGCCGTGCGCGATCAGCTTGTCGCGAACGAAGCGGCCGTTGACGTACACATACTGCAAGTCGGCGCGCGCACGCGCCGACTCGGGCGTGCCGGCGCGCCCGGCGATGCGCAGCACGCCGAGGTCGAGCGCGAGCTCCCGGCTGTGCTCGATGAACTCGCTGCCCAGCACGTCGCGCATCCGGACCTCGGGCGTTGCGCGCCGCCACTGCTGCGCGAGCTTGCCCTCGTGCCACAGCGCGAAGCCCACGTCGGGGCGGGCCAGCGCGTGGCGGCGCAGCGCGTCGACGCAATGCGCGAGTTCGGTGGCCTCGGTCTTGAGGAACTTGCGGCGCGCCGGCGTGCTGAAGAACAACTCGCGCACCTCGACGCTGGTGCCCACGCCGCGCGCCGCCGGCGCGAGCTCGCCGGAGCGCGCGTCGAGCCGCTGCGCGTGCGGCGCAGCGGTGGTGCGGCTGGCGAGCGTGAGCTCGGCCACCGACGCGATGGCCGCCAGCGCCTCGCCGCGAAAGCCCATCGTCGCCACGCTCTCCAGGTCGGTCAGCGAGCCGATCTTGCTGGTCGCATGGCGGCGCAGCGCGAGCGGCAACTCCTCGCTCGGGATGCCGTGGCCGTCGTCCTCGACCACGATCGCGCGGATGCCGCCGCCCACGAGCTTGACGGTGATCTCGGCGGCACCGGCGTCGAGCGCATTGTCGACGAGCTCGCGCACCACCGACGCCGGGCGCTCGACCACCTCGCCGGCGGCGATCTGGCTGACCAGTTCGTCGCTCAGTTCGCGGATCGGGCGGCGCGCGGTCGCCAAGAGCACGGCATTCATGGGTTCATTGTAGGAGCCGCCGCTATCGGGAGAGGGCTGGATAATGCGGCCTCATGGAACTGCTCGCCACCCTTCTGGACTTCCTCCTGCACGTCGACGTGCACCTGGCCAACTTCGTCGCGCTCCACGGCGTGTGGGTGTACGCCTTGCTCTTCGCGATCATCTTCGTCGAGACGGGTGTCGTGGTGATGCCCTTCCTGCCCGGCGACTCGCTGCTGTTCGTCGTCGGCACGCTGTGCGGCACCGGCCTGATGAACCTGCCCTTGTCGATCGGCCTGCTGATCGCCGCGGCAGTGGCCGGCAACCAGAGCAACTACACGATCGGCCGGCACTTCGGACCGAAGGTGTTCAAGTGGGAACACTCGCGCTTCTTCAACAAGCATGCGTTCGAGCAGGCGCATGCGTTCTACGAGAAATACGGCGGCATCACCATCGTCCTCGCGCGCTTCATGCCCTTCCTGCGCACCTTCGCGCCCTTCGTTGCCGGCGTCGCGCAGATGACGCGGCGCAAGTTCACGTTCTACGACGTGAGCGGCGGCAGCCTGTGGGTGGCGAGCATCACACTTGCGGGCTACCTGTTCGGCAACATCCCGTGGGTGCAGCAGCACCTGGACAAGATCATCTGGACGATGATTCTGCTGCCCGGTGTGATCGCGCTCGTCGGCGCGTGGCGCGGACGCCGGCGCCAGCCGGCCTGACTCAGGCGTCCCTCAAGGAAACGCCGGGCCGCCCCTTGGGGGGCCTGACGCGAAGCGGCAGGTTTGGGGGCGCTCTCAAGGAAACGCCGGGCCGCTCCCAAGTTTCCTTGGCCCCCTTGGGGGCCTGACGCGAAGCGGCAGGTTGGCGGCGCTCAGAAGTCGTCCGGTGGAAACTCGTCGAAGCGCGGCAGCGCGTCGGTGATCTCGAACCACGGCGCCTTCGAGGCGCAGAAGATGTGAACGGTCGGCTTCAAGCCTGGGTCGTTGTCGAGCGTGCCCGCCGGGATGATGACGTGGCTGTCTTCGTCTTCGAGCACCGGCATGTTCGAGCCGCAGACGCGGCAGAAGCAGCGCAAGTTGCCGGGCGACGAGGCGTAGCTGTGCACCAGCTCGCGGCCGCGCAACCAGCGAAAGCCGCCGGCATCGGCGTGCAGGAAGCTTGCGAACGCGGCGCCGTGCGCCTTGCGGCACATCGAGCAATGGCAGTGGTTGATGAACTGCAGCGGCCCGTCGAGCTGGTAGGCGACGCCACCGCACAGGCATGAGCCGTGGATCATCGCTCGCCCCTCGCAGCGGGATGAGGGCCAGCGCTCACGCAGCCTTCGCGCAACCGCCCGGCTTGACGATGCGCCGCGTCGATGCCGGATGCTTGGCGAGGCTTGCCGCCGGCCGCCGCGGCCGCGCGACGAGTTCACCACCGCAGTTGGGGCACTTGCCGAGCAGCACCGTGTCGGCACAGGCGGCGCAGAAGGTGCATTCGAACGAGCAAATGCGCGCGTCGGCCGACTGCGGCGGAAGATCGGTGTCGCAGCATTCGTAACTGGGCCGCAGTTCAAGCATGGTGAGCTCCCGGTGGTGTGGCGAGTGTCATGGGTTCAGCCTGGCCAACAAGGCGTCGCGCCGCGCAAGGCTCGCCGGCGGCCAGTAGGCCGCGCGATCGTAGTACTCCGCGACGGCCGGTGTGCCGGCGGGGAGCACGACCCAGGGCTGTTTGGACGCGGTGAAGATGTGGATGTCCGGCGGCAGTCGATCGGGCTCGTCGAGCGTGCCCACACGCACGAAGCGCACCGCGTCGCCGGCGCCGCCGTAGTTGCTCCACAGCGCGATGCGGCAGACGAGACAGCGCGCGATCTTCTGCCCGAGGCCGCTGTTCGACGGCGTGTGAACGAGCCCAGGTTTGCCCTCGAGCAGAACCACGCGGTCGGCTTCGATCAACGCGTTCAACGCGAACGACGCACCCGTTTCGCGCTGGCACCAGCGGCAATGACAGCAGTGAACGAACAGCGGCTCGCTGGTCATGCGGTAGCGCACCGCGCCGCAGGTGCAGCGGCCTTCGAAAGCAGGAGTGGGTCGGGCAGACATCGTCACTCTCCATAGAACTTCCGGACCACCGGGCTGAGGAATATGTACGCTGCGGTTGCAAGCAGCAGCAGCCCCCAGGTCCCGAAAATGATAACGGCGACGGCGGACAACCGGGCCAGTTCGATCGCCTGGAAGACCGCGGCCAACCCGCCCAGAAGGAACAGGCCGCCAAGGATGTACGCCGCCGAGCGCTTGCGGCCCGCGAGCGCGCGCCATGCCATGAACGCAACAAAGGCAATTTGCAGCACCGGAAAGATCAACGGCCCCGATATCAACAGGGCAAGGCCGACTCTTGCGACGATGACCGCGGCGAGAAGCGCGATCAATGGGCGCGGAGCGTCTTCGAACCTGGCGAGCAACTCGTGCGTGCGGCGATCCGCACGTCTACTCACTCCACCCTCCCCTCAGGACGGACGGAGGCGATTTGTCGAGCCAGACGACCGGATAGTGGACCAGCCCGTGAACGAGGCGACTCCAGATGAACGCGACCACGGCGAGGCTCGCAACGCCGACCAGCACCGGCTGCCACAGCGCCGCAAAGCCCGCATGGCTGTACACCATGATGAGCGGGTTCGCCCCGGCCGGCGGGCGGACCGTCTGGGTCAGCAGCATGTAGCCCAGGGTGAGGACCTGAGCGAGGGCGTAGACCCACGGCGATTCGCCGAAGCACTGGTGTAGCAGGTGATGCCGATGAGCGCGGCGCCCACATGCCCGCCGACGAGCGCGCGCGGCTGTGCAGCGGGCGCGCGGGTGAGACCGAACAGAAACACCGCGGACCCGCCCAACGAGGCGAGCAGGAAGGGCGACACCGGCGGGCCGGCGAGTGACAGGGCGAGCGCGATACCCACCGCGGCACCCAGCATGCAGCAGACCAGGCGGGCGGCGTCGCGGCGAAGGTTCGAACGTGATGACATGGGGCCTGCGAAGGAAGGTGGATGCGGGTCGTGAGAGGGTCGGAGCTCCAAGTGCGTGGAGAGGCTCCTCCGCTCGACGCAGGTCAGGGGCGCTTGCTCGCGACTTCGTTTGCTGCGGCCAAGCGCCGAACAAGATGCATGTTGAGCACGCGCGTATGGCGGTTCCAGCGCTTCATGATCTGATCGATTTCGGCTTGCACGCGTGCGGCCGCAGCGCCATCGCCCGAGGTGACGGCCCACACGGCGTATTCGGCATGAGCCTCGAAGCTGCCGAATCGGCTCACGGCCGCCTCGAACTCAGCCTTCGCTTCTTGATTGCGTCCGGTGCCGGCAAGCGCACGGGCAATGAGGAGACTGACCTGCTCTGCTCTGAAGTTCGAGTCCGTCGCGCGAATTTCCTCGAGGTGCACGATGGCACGCGCATAGCGGCCACTCTCCACGAAGGCGCGCGCGGCACAGAATTTGATCTCGCGGTCGGAGGCAAAAGGGCCTTTGAGGCAGGCTTCGTAGTTCGTGGCCGCTTCATCCGCGGCGCCGGCCTCCAACAACGCCAATGCGAGGCGCATCTGGTTCTGCGCGGTCGGCGTGTACTCGAACGCCGCGCGTGCCTCGCGAAGTTCCCGTGTTGGGTCGAGTGATCTGGCTGCCGCGGCAACCGCCTTCCTCGCACCGTGCTCGAGCCTCGAATTCGGCAGATAGATCACCAGGAAGTAGACGACGCTTCCAAGCAGCGGAAACGAGAACAGGATGATGAGCCAGTACATCTGCTGACCGGAGCGGACAGCGTGAATGGCGAAGAACAGAGCGACCAGCACGTGCAGGCCGAGACCGACAAATGGCATGTTTCCTCCCTCCCGAATAGCCGATTATGTTTGAGAGCGCAGGTGTCCCCGCCGTTGGTGTGTCCCCTCGACGCAAGGGTCAGGCTGATGCGGCAACATGGAGACGCCTGATTGTGCTTCGCAGTGTGTACAGGCCCGCGATGTCGATGGTCGCGTGAACCAGGATGGCAGCAAGCAAACCGATGTGCTGAAACACCAGGCCCAACGCGACGCTGGCGCCGAACACACCCACCAGATAGACAAGCTTCTGAGATCAGGCGGACGTGAGCTTTGCGGTTTGGAGGTGCGCAATGGTGAACAGAGCCGACGACCACCAAAGCCCCAGGAGGGAGTTGAACTCAAGCCCCGGTTCGCTCAAGGCGCTCATAGCGGACGCAATTGCTCTTCCACGCTGCGTGTCTTGGACGTGGTTTCGGTCCCGGTGTGCAGCGTGCTCTTCCGCTCAATGAGCATGACGTGACACTCTTCCTCGGCGACGGGATTGTGGCGAACACCCTTGGGAACTACAAAGGCTTCGCCTTCCGTGAGTTCGACTGCTCCAGCCTCCATCTCTATGCGCAATTTGCCCTTGAGGATGTAGAACAGTTCGTCCTCGTTGTCGTGGCTGTGCCAGGTGAGCGTTCCGTGAACCTTGGCTACCTTGACGTACGAGTCATCGAGCTCTGCCACGACGCGTGGCGACCAGAGCTCTGTGAGACTGGAAGCGATTGCCCTTGGCGAGACTGCGTTCGGCATACAAGAACCTCCTGCGACCAACCAGTGTGCCACGCTCGTTGCAGCCAACCGGCACTCGAGGTTCTCGCGCTGGGGTTCCGGGGCCTAACGTTTGACATGAGGGGCGGCCGCAAGTGGGCGAAGCCCGCTTGTGGACGTCCCCTCGATGGAAGGGTTAGGCCTCGGGTTCGTGGCAAACCGCTTCGATGTTGTGCCCGTCTGGACCAATGACGAAAGCTGCATAGTAGTTCGCGTGGTAGCGCGGACGCAGACCAGGCGCACCATTGTCTTTGGCACCCGCCTCCAGCGCCGCACGATAGAAAGCTTCGACTTGCTGGCGATTCTCGGCCACGAACGCCAAGTGAAGATGCGCCGGCTTCTCCTCGGTTTGATACAGGCACAATGAAACCTTACCCTTTGGTTGGCTAAGCTCGACGCCGTTCGGCGGCCACTCCGAGACAACAGTTACGCCGAGCGGTTCGAGTGCCTTGAGGAAGAACGCCTTGCTCGCTGCATAGTCGCTGACGCCGAATTTGACGTGGTCAAACATAGTTCTCCTGAAGTGTGGGGGTCTGCCGAGGTCTAACGTTTGACATGAGCGGCCCGCAGCGGCAGGACGCGCATGGCCCAGAATGAAATGAAGGCCATGCGTGGCATGCCGCTGCGTGTCCGCTCGATGGAAGGGTTAGGCGTTCGCGCCGATCGTGTGAAGGCTCA
>DASXQQ010000256.1:0-14116 GCA_036507085.1 Piscinibacter sp.
GGCCTGTCCGAAGACGCCGCGCAACGCATCGTCGCCGCCCGCGCGCAAGGCGCCTTCACGAACGTCGAAGACCTGACCCGCCGTGCCGAGTTGAACGCGCACGACCTGCGCGTGCTCGCCGAGGCCGATGCGCTGCGCGGCGTGAGCGGCCATCGCCACCAGGCCGCCTGGGCGGTCGCCGGTGTCGACACCCGCCCGACCGAGATGCTGCGCGCGACCCGCCTGCACGAAACCCCGGCGCAGCTCGCCGCGCCCAGCGAGGGCGAGGACATGCTGGCCGACTACCGCGCGCTCGGCCTCACGCTGAACCGCCATCCGGTCGCGCTGCTGCGCGATCAGCTCGGCGCCTTCAAGGTCCAGCCCGCCGCCGTGCTGCGCACCTATCCGAGCGGCCGCCTGGCGCGCGCGAGCGGCCTCGTCACCCATCGCCAGCGGCCCGAAACCGCCAAGGGCACGGTCTTCGTCACGCTCGAAGACGAGACCGGCGCGGTCAACGTCATCGTCTGGCCGGCCGTCGCCGAAGCGCAGCGCCCGCCGCTGCTCGGCGCCACGCTGCTCACCGTCTACGGCCAGTGGCAGCGCGAGGGCGACGTGATGCACTTGCTCGCGAGCAAGCTCATCGACCACTCACATCTGCTGCACGGGCTCGTCAGCCGCAGCCGCGATTTTCGATAGCGTGCTAGGGCCTGTTCACACTAAACGCGTGTCCACGTGACTCAGGAAACGCTCTCCATCGAGGCGCAAAGCGCAGACGTGGTAACTCCCACGTCGAGCATTTGCAACGCGGAGGGAGAGCGTTTCCTGAGATCACCCGAAGGGCCGGTGCCTGGCAGGCCACAGGGCGTCGTTGCGGACTCGTTGTGTGCCGCAGGCACACTGCCTCGCCCCCGCCTAGCCCTGTGGCCTGCCAGGTACCGGCGTGGGCACGCATTGAGTGTGAACAGGCCCTAGTCCCTAGAATGGCGGGATGAGCAGTTACTACGAGCGGCACATCTTCTTCTGCCTGAACCAGCGCGACAACGGTGAAAACTGCTGCGCCGACCACAACGCCCAAGCCGGGTTCGACCATTGCAAGGCGCGCGTCAAAGCCGAGAAACTCGCAGGGCCTGGCGGTGTGCGTGTCAACCGGGCAGGCTGCCTGGACCGCTGCGCCGGCGGACCGGTGGCGGTCGTCTACCCGGACGCCGTCTGGTACACCTACGTCGACGCGCACGACATCGACGAGATCGTCGACTCGCACCTGAAGAACGGCCAGGTGGTCGAGCGCTTGCTGCTGCCGCCCGGCGTCGGGCGCTGACGGCGTGAACGCCCACACGGTTCGGCAGATGCTGGCCGGCCCGGCCGGTGCGATCGAAGGCGCCATCGATGCGCCGAGCTCGCCGAACGTCGGCACCGCGGTGATCTGCCATCCGCACCCGCAGCACGGCGGCACGATGGACAACAAGGTCGTGCAGACGCTGGCGCGCGCGTTCGTGCAGCTCGGCTTTCGTGCGGTGCGCTTCAACTTTCGCGGTGTCGGGGCCTCGCAGGGCGCGTGGGACGACGGCCGCGGCGAAGTCGACGATGCACTGGCGGTGATCGCGCAGCAGCGCGACGCGGACCGCCCGTTGCTGCTCGCCGGCTTTTCGTTCGGCGCTTACGTCGCATCCCAGGCGGCGGCGACATTGCCTGACGATGGCAAGCCGCAGCGAATGGTGCTGGTGGGGCCGTCGACGCAGAAGCAGGCGATGGCCACGGTGCCGGCCGACACGATCGTGATCCACGGCGAAACCGACGAGGTGGTGCCGCTCGCGGCCACGCTCGCCTGGGCGCGGCCGCAGGCGCTGCCGGTCATCGTGTTCCCCGGCGTCGGCCATTTCTTCCACGGGCAGCTTTCGCTGCTCAAGAACGTGGTCGTGCAGCAATTGCAGCGACCGAAAGTCTGAACCCTCGGCCGCCGCTCGGCTCCGACACTTCTTCCTCTCTTACGGGCCTCTCGATGAAACGACTGTTCGCATGGGTTCTTTCGCTCGCGTTCGCGGGCGCGTCGCTGGCGCAGGCACCGCAGCCGCCGGAGGTCGCGGCCAAGAGCTACATCCTGCTCGATCTCACCAGCGACCAGACGCTGGCCGAGCGCGAGGCCGACGCGCCATCCGACCCGGCGTCGCTGACCAAGCTGATGACCGCCTACGTGGTCTTCAACGCGATCAAGGAAAAGCGGCTGGCGCTGGATCAGAGCTTGCCGGTGTCCAAGCGCGCCTGGGACGAGCGCAAGGGCGGCGCCTCGCTGATGTTCATCGACACGACGATGACGCCGAAGGTCGACGAGCTGCTGCGCGGCATGATCGTGCAAAGCGGCAACGACGCGTCGGTGGCGCTGGCCGAGGCGGTGGGCGGGACGCTGGAGCAGTTCGTCGCGATGATGAACCGCCAGGCGCAGGCCTGGGGTCTGAAGAACACCAGCTTCAAGAACGTCACGGGTCTGACCGAGCCCGGCCACCGCAGCACCGCGCGCGACGTGGCGGTGATCGCGGGCCACATCATCCGCGACTTCCCTGACTTCTACAGCTACTACTCGATCAAGGACTACAAGTACAACAACATCGGGCAGCCCAACCGCAACCTGCTGCTGCGCCGTGATCCGACGGTCGACGGCATGAAGACCGGCCACACCGAGTCCGCAGGCTACTGTCTCGTCGCCAGCGCGCAGCGCGACTTTCCCAACGGCAAGCGCCGGCTCCTGAGCGTGGTGCTGAACACCACGTCGCTCGAGGCGCGCGCCAACGAAAGCCAGAAGCTGCTGAACTGGGGCTTCCAGGCCTTCGACGCGATCCGCCTGTTCGACGACCGCAAGCCGATGGTCAACGCCGCGGTCTGGAAGGGCAAAACGAAGGAGGCCAAGCTTGGAGCGGCGGCGGCGGTGTTCGTCAGCGTTCCGCGCGGCGAGGCCGGCAAGCTGCAAACGCGCATCGAACGCACCGACCCGCTGGTCGCGCCGCTCGCCCAGGGCCAGCGCGTGGGCACGCTCAAGGTCAGCACCGCGGCCGGCGCGCCGGTGACGCAGGTGCCGCTGGTGGTGCTGGAAGGGGTCGAGCAGGCCGGCATCTTCGGCCGCGCCTGGGACGCCATTCGGCTGTGGATCAAGTAAGCTGAGGCTTGACGTCTCTGCGGAGGTTTCCATGCAGACGATCCCGGGCATCCTGTGCTATCTGAACGGCGAGTTCATGCCGCTGAACCAGGCGAAGGTCTCGGTGCTCGACCGCGGCTTCATCTTCGGTGACGGCGTCTACGAAGTGGTGCCGGTGTACGGGCGCAAGCTGTTCCGCTTCGACGAGCACCTGGCCCGGCTCGACCGCAGTCTGGGCAAGGTTCGCATCGGCAACCCGCATGCGCGCAGCGAGTGGCTGGCGCTTGCTCGCCGGCTGGTCGCGGCGCAAGCCGCCGAAGACCAGCTCGTCTACCTGCAGATCACCCGCGGCGTGGCCTGGCGCGACCATGTGATGCCCGCCGACATCGAGCCCACCGTGTTCATGATGGCCACGCCGATGAAGCCGCCCACCGCCGAGCAGCGTCACCACGGCGTCGCCTGCGTGACCGCGCGCGACTTTCGCTGGGAGCGCGCCGACATCAAGTCGGTGTCGCTGCTCGGCAATGTGCTGGCGCGCCAGATGTCGGCCGACCATGGTGCGCTCGAAACGGTAATGTTTCGCGACGGCTTCCTGACCGAGGCGTCGGCCAGCAATGTCTGGGTGGTCCACGAGGGCGCGTTGCTCGGGCCGCCGAAGAGCGAGCATGTGCTCGAAGGCATTCGCTACGAGCTGCTGCGTGAGTTGTGCGAAGAAGAAGGCATCGCCTACAACCTGCGGCCAATTCCCGAGACCGAGGTGCTGGCCGCCGACGAGCTGATGCTGAGCTCGGCGACCAAGGAAGTGCTGGCCGTGACGACGCTGGACGGCGACCCGGTCGGCCACGGCGCGCTGCGCGGCAAGCCGGGGCCGGTCTACGCACGGCTCATCGAGGCCTACCAGCGCGCGAAGGCGACGCAGTCGATTTGAGTTGGCGCGCCTCGCCCCCATCTGTTGCCGCATGAACGTGAAAGACATCCCGCCCGAGCAGTCGCTGATCGAATACCCGTCGCCGTTTCCGATCAAGGTCATGGGTGCCAACGTGCCCGGCTTCGCCGAGGCCATCGTGCAGGTGGCGCTGCAGTTCGACCCCGGCTTCGACCCGGCCAGCGTGCGCACGCGCCCGAGCAAGGGCAACAACTACCTCGGCGTCACCATCACCGTCACGGCCACCAGCCGCGAGCAGCTCGACGAGCTGTACCGCACGCTGTCGACCCATCCGATGGTGAAGATCGTCCTGTGACGGGGCCGCGCGTCTGCCATCTCGGCCGCGTGGACTACGCGCCGACGCTCGACGCGATGCGCGCCTTCACCGAAGCGCGCGGGCCCGACACCGCCGACGAGATCTGGCTGTGTGAACACCCGCCGGTCTACACCCAGGGTGTCGCCGGGCGCGCCGACCACGTGCTCGACCCCGGCAGCATCCCCGTGGTCGCGACGACCCGGGGCGGCCAGGTGACGTACCACGGCCCGGGCCAGGTGGTCGCCTACCCGCTGATCGACCTCAAGCGTCTGGGCATCTACGTCAAGGAATACGTCTACCGGCTGGAACACTGCGTCATCAAGACGTTGGAGAGCGTCGGCGTGACCGGGCACCGGGTCGCCGGTGCGCCCGGCATCTACGTGCGGCTGGCCGATCCGTTCGGCCATGCGGCGATCGACCCACCCGCCGGCGACCGCTTCGCCGGCCTCGGAAAGATCGCCGCGCTCGGCATCAAGGTCAGCCGCCACTGCACCTACCACGGCGTGGCGCTGAACGTCGCGATGGACCTGAGCCCCTTCGACGGCATCGATCCGTGCGGTTATGCAGGGCTGAAAACGGTCGACTTGGTTACACTTGGGGTTTTCACTGATTGGGCCACGGTGGCGCAGCGCCTGGGAGACCGGTTGGCTGCGCACTTGAGTCCGTGACGCGTTCAGAAAGCAGCCGATGTCGACCGACAACGCCCTCCATTCCTCGCCCGACGCCGCCGCCTACGACGCGACCGCCAAGCAAAAGGCTCAGGCCAAGACCGCGCGCATCCCGATCAAGGTCGTGGCCGCCGAGACGCTGAAGAAGCCGGACTGGATTCGCGTCAAAGCCGGCTCGCCGACGACGCGCTTCTACGAGATCAAGCAGATCCTGCGCGAGCACAAGCTGCACACCGTCTGCGAGGAAGCCTCGTGCCCGAACATCGGCGAATGCTTCGGCAAGGGCACGGCGACCTTCATGATCATGGGCGACAAGTGCACCCGCCGCTGCCCGTTCTGCGATGTCGGGCACGGCCGCCCCGACCCGCTCGACGCCGACGAGCCGGCCAACCTCGCCAAGACGATCGCGGCGCTCAAGCTCAAGTACGTGGTGATCACCAGCGTCGACCGCGACGACCTGCGCGACGGCGGCGCGGCGCATTTCGTCGAGTGCATCCGCCAGGTGCGCGCGCTGAGCCCGGCCACCCGCATCGAGATCCTCACGCCCGACTTTCGCGGCCGGATGGATCGCGCGCTGGAGATCCTCAAGGCCGCGCCGCCCGACGTGATGAACCACAACCTCGAGACCGCGCCGCGCCTGTACAAACAAGCGCGCCCGGGCTCCGACTACGCCTACTCGCTGAACCTGCTGAAGCGCTTCAAGGAATTCGCGCCGGGCGTGCCGACCAAGAGCGGCCTGATGGTGGGACTGGGCGAGACCGACGACGAAATCCTGCAGGTGATGCGCGACATGCGCGAGCACGGCATCGACATGCTGACCATCGGCCAATACCTCGCGCCGAGCGGCCACCACCTGCCGGTGCGCCGCTACGTGCACCCGGACACGTTCAGGATGTTCGAGGCCGAGGCGGCCAAGATGGGATTCACCCACGCCGCGGTCGGCGCACTGGTGCGCTCGAGCTATCACGCCGACCAGCAGGCGCACGCCGCCGGCGTGGCCGACGCGATCGAGCGCTGACGGACGCGTGCGGCGCGAAGCCGCGGCTCAGGCTTCGGCCAGCAGCTTTTCCACCAGCTGGTGCAGCGCCGCGAAGTCCGGCTCGCCGACGAAGCGCTTGACGATTTCGCCGCGCCTGTTGATGAGCACGCTGGTGGGCGTGAGCTGCACGTTGCCGAAGCTCTTCGCGATGCCACCGGTGTTGTCGATGGCCACGCCGAACGGTAGCTTGCGCGTCTCGGCGTAGTTGATCACGTACGCCGGCGGGTCGTAGCTCATCGCCACGGCCAGGGTGTCGTAGCCCCGATCCTTGTACTTCTGGTGGGTCGCGACGATCTGCGGCATTTCGTGAACGCAGGTCGTACAGCTCGTCGCCCAGAAATTCACCAGCACCACCTTGCCGCGCAGTTGCGCGGTGTTCGACTTCGTGCCGTCAAGCAGGGTGTAGCCGACCGAGGGCGCGCTCTCGTGCGAGGTGACCCGGTCAAAGGCCAGATAGGCGCCGATTGCCAGGGCCAGGGCGGCGAGGGCGGCAGCAGGGCGTACGGCGTTCATTGGGGGCGTTCCGGCAAGCACTCCAGTTTACGCGAGTGCGATTTTCCTCGTTGCGTCAAAGGGCCTTCGACAGCTCGAACATCAGCACCGAGGGGAGAGCGCTTTCGATCGCGTCGCGACCGACCCGGGCCATCGACGTGCCGCCGAACCCCGACATCTCGAAGCCGCCGCCTTCCTCGGTGATTTCGATGAACGGCAGCTCGGGCACTTCGGTGCCGATTTCGGCCCGCAAGGCCTTCAGTCGCTCACCGCGCAGGATGGATTCGACGACGATCGCGTGTGGCAGCCCCTCGCGACAGAAATCGGCGGCTTCCTCGACTGACGCGACCAGGTCGACGATCAGCCCCATGTGGCGGATTGCGTCGCGCAGGCGCACGCGCATCTCGCGCCGCGACGCCACCACCAACACCTGGCTGCCGGCCAGGGGCTTGGAGTTGACCGACGCGGCGGGGCCCTCGTCGAGCTCGATCGTGCTCAGCCCTTCCATGTCGTCATGGACGGTGCGCGGAAACTCGAGCCCGAGGGTGATGTGGCCGGCATCGACGGCGCGCGCCAGCGGCAGCCCCATCGCCCAGGCGGTTTGCTCGATCAGGCGCCAGGTGAGCGAATCGAGGTCGGGGGCCGGTTCCGCCGCCGCACCCTCGTCGAGCTCGTCGGCCGGCCGATGCGCGAAGCTGCACACCAGGTGCGCATGGGCGGGCCAGGTCTTCAAGTCGATGCCGAATTCGATCTGCGAGCGCGCATGGCTGAGCGCCCAGTCGAGCACGGTGTTGAGCAGGCTGAACAGCAGCGAAGCGTCGACGATCACCTCGGCCGGCTTGAGTTGCGGCTCGAGATGGATACCGCGCGCTTCGATCTCGCGGCGGCGATGGTTGAGCACCGTCTTCAGCGTCTCGGCCAGAGACAGGCGCTCGTGTGACTGGCGCAGGCGACCCGATGCAAAGCGGGCCAGCTGCTGCGCGATCATGCCGGCGCGACGCGCGCTCTCGACCTCTTCGCGCAAGGCGCGCAAGCCCGCCCGATCGATCTGCCCGCTGCTGGTCAGGGCGTGGACGCGCTCGAGTGCGGTGGTCAAGGGCATGGCGATCTCGGCGCCGATCGCGCCCACGAGCTCATGCCAGCGCTCGCCTCCGGACTTGTCCTCCTGAGGGGCGGGCATCGGAGTCGAGGCGCCGGGCTTGATGTCAGACATATCCATGTCGCTTCCCTGCGATCGGCGGCGGATGTGTCGACGCGGGGTGCGCCGGATCGCCGCCGCGCGGTCATGGACCGAGTGTTGGGCGGCGCGGCAGGTTAATCCAGCGCGGGATTGCAAATTCCACCGGACTGAGGGAGTGAAAAAATCACGCCCGCGCGACGCGCTCAGCCGATCGCGCCTTGCGCGCGCAGCGCGGCGCATTGCGCATCGGTCCAGCCGAATTCGCGCAGCACCTCGTCGGTGTGCTCACCCAGCAGTGGCGGCGCGCGCCGGTATCGCACCGGTGTGGCCGACAGCTTCATCGGGCTCGCCACCAGCCGCAGCGAGCCGGCGAGGGGGTGCGCCACGTCCACGGTCATGTCGCGCGCGTTCACCTGCGGATCGGCGAAGACCTCGGCGAGGTTGTTGATCGCCCCGCAGGGCACCTTGGCGGCTTCGAGCGCGCTCAGCCAGTCGCCCTTCGTCCGTTGCTTCATCACCGTCGCGAGCAACGGGACCAGTGTCTGGCGATGACGCACCCGCCCCTGGTTGCGTGCGAATCGCGGATCGCTCGCCAACTCGGCCGTGCCGGCGACCTCGCAGAATTTGGCGAACTGGCTGTCGTTGCCGACGGCGAGGATGAGGTGCCCGTCGGCGACCTCGAACACCTGGTAGGGCACGATGTTCTGGTGCGCGTTACCGGCCCGCGCCGGCGCGACGCCCGTGGCGAGGTAGTTGGCGCCAAGGTTGGCCAACATCGCGACCTGCGCGTCGAGCAGCGCCATGTCGACCACCTGGCCAACGCCGGTGCGTTCGCGGTGGCGCAGCGCTGCGAGGAGCGCGACCGTTGCGTACATGCCGGTAAACAGGTCGGCCACCGCGACCCCGACCTTCTGCGGCCCGCCGCCCGGCAGGTCGTCGCGTTCGCCGGTCACGCTCATCAGGCCGCCGATGCCTTGGATCGCGTAGTCGTAGCCCGCGCGCTCGCGGTACGGGCCGGTTTGGCCGAATCCGGTGATCGAGCAATACACCAGGGCCGGGTTGAGCGCACACAGCGCCGCGGCGTCGAGGCCGTAGCGCGCCATGTCGCCGACCTTGAAGTTCTCGACGAACACGTCGCAGTGCGCGGCAAGGTCGCGAATCAGCGCCTGCCCGGCCGGCTGGGCGATGTCCACGGTGATCGAGCGTTTGTTGCGGTTGGTACCGAGGTAATAAGCGGCCTCGGCCGTGTCGTGACCCTCGCGATCCTTCAGAAAGGGGGGGCCCCAGCCGCGCGTGTCGTCGCCACTGCCGGGGCGCTCGACCTTGATGACATCGGCACCCAGGTCGGCAAGCGTCTGCGTGCACCACGGTCCGGCGAGCACGCGCGAAAGGTCCAGCACGCGAACGCCGGACAAGGGCTGAACGGGGCTCGAATCTGCAGCGGAGGTCATGCGCCGATTGTGAAGCAGCCAACATAATCGGCGCATGCGCACCGACGAGATCTGCAGCGCCCTGGTCGCGCTGGCGATGCTTGGCTGCACGCCGGCGCTGGACTGGCGCGAGGTGCGATCTCCCGACAGCGGCGCGGTGGCGTTGTTTCCCTGCAAGCCGGACCGCTATGCGCGCACCGTGACGCTCGCCGGGGCCCAGGTGTCGATGGTCCTCGCGTCGTGTTCCGCCGGCGGCGTGACCTATGCGTTGAGCCATGCCGACCTGCCCGACCCGGCGCGGGTCGCGACCGCGCTCGCCGAACTGCGCGCGGCGGCAGCCGGCAACATCGGCGGCGACGCCAGCGTGATCGGAGCGATGTCTGTGGCGGGCATGACGCCGAATCCGGCCGCACAGCGATGGCGGATCGACGGTCGGCGCGCCGATGGAACCCCGCTGCACGAACAGGCCGGGTTCTTTGCCCGGGGCATGCGCGTCTACCAGGCGACGATGGTCGGCGCGAGCATCGACCCGGATGCCGCCGACACTTTCTTCACCGGCCTCAAGCTGGCGACGTGACGCCGGCCGTGTCGTCCGTGGCCGGCGATTTCGCGTTGGAGACGAGGTGCCACACTGTGTGGTTTTTGCGTCGCGCCGCCGCGGCCGAGGCGGCAGCGCCTGAACCCCCAAACGCGAACTGCCGATAATCGAGAACCATGCCGGGACTTCTCATCATCGCCCATGCGCCGCTCGCCTCATCGCTGAAAGCCGTGGCGGCGCACACCTTTCCCGAGTGCGCCACGGTGCTCGAGGCCCTGGATGTGCCTCCCGACATGCCGGTCGAGGAGATCGAGGCCCATGCGCGCGAGCTGCTGGCCCGCGTGCGCAACCCCGAGGCCCTGATCTTCACCGACGTGTTCGGCGCCACGCCTTGCAACGTGGCGCAGCGGCTGGCCAGCAGCGTCGAGGGCGCGCAGGTCAAGGTCGTCGCCGGCGTCAACGTGCCGATGCTGTGGCGTTCGCTGTGCTATGCCGACGAGGCGCTTGACATGCTGGTCGCGCGCGCCGTGGCCGGCGCCACGCAGGGGGTGATGCAGGTGGCCACGTCACGCCCACAGAATCAGGCTTTCAAACCCGGTGCGAATGATCAAGACCAACATCACCATCAGCAATAGGCTGGGGCTGCACGCCCGCGCCTCGGCCAAGCTGACCAAGCTGACCGGAACGTTCCGCAGTGACATCTTCATGAGCCGCAACGACCGGCGCGTCAACGCCAAGAGCATCATGGGCGTGATGATGCTTGCCGCCGGCCTCGGCGCCGAGGTGGAAATCGAAGTCAACGGCGACGACGAACAGGCGGCGCTGGCCGCGATCGCCGCGCTCATCAACGACAAGTTCGGCGAAGGCGAATGAGCGCCGCGCGGCGCGCGCGTCACAGACCGAGGAAGTGCTTGCGGTAGCGCGACGGCAGGTCGGCGATGCGCATCAGCATCGGCAGGTCTGCGGTATTGAAGTCGGGGTCCCACGCCGGCGGCCCCAGCACCTTGGCGCCGCAGCGCAAATAGCCCTTGATCAGCGCAGGAGCCTCGACGTTCAGGTCGCGCCGTAACTCTTCGACCGGCAGCGGCAGGCGTGGCCGCACTTGCCGTTCGATCGGCGCCAGATGCGTCTGGCGCAGCTGCTCCCAAAGGCTCGCCGCGACGTGGCCGCCGTCGCGCATGCTGACACTGGCGCAGCCGATCATCGTGTCCAACTCGTTGCGCACCATGAACTCGGCCAACGCCCCCCACAACGCGAGGATCGCGCCACCGGATCGCCATTCGGGGTGGACGCAGGAGCGTCCCAGCTCCACCATCTTGGCGCGCAGCGGACGCAGCCGCGTGAGGTCGAATTCGGTTTCGCTGTACAGGCCGCCCACGCGCCTGGCGGCGGCGGGCGTAAGCACGCGATAGGTGCCAATCACCGGACCCGCTTGGTCGGCCGTTCCGGCAGCGCGCACCAGCAGGTGCTCGCAGTACGCGTCGAACATATCGATGTCGTGTCCCGGCGGCGAGCCACGGGGCACGCTCAGCCGGGCGCCCATCTCGTCGGCGAAGACGACATACCTCAGTTGCTGGGCTTGCCGAACCTCGTCGTCATCGCGAGCCCAAACCACTTCAAACCGAGCTTTGTCATGGCCGGCAGGCTCGGCAGGCGATGAGCGTGGGTGAAGTGACCTCCGTGGCGCCGCGGGGCGCAAATCGGACAGCGGCATCGTCGGCAGGGGCAAATCCCTCATGGCGTTCTCCGTGGCAAACGGGTGCATCGTCATCGGCGGGCGTGACGCGGGCGTGAATTGCGAGTGACAGGCTCGTGACACGTGATCGGCTTGTCGCGACAAAACCGATGCCGCGGGCCCGGCGCGCTGCTAGCATCGACCCATGAGCTTCCAGGTCTTCGGTTTGCCCGTGTCCCGTGGTGTGGCGATCGGCCGCGCGGTTCTGGTCGCGTCCAGCCGCGTTGACGTTGCGCACTACTTCATCGACGAGTCCCGTGTCGAGAGTGAAATCGCACGGATGCGCGCCGCCCGCGACGCCGTCGCGGGCGAACTGACCGCGTTGAAGCGCGACTTGCCGGCCGAAGCGCCCGCCGAGTTGCCGGCATTGCTCGATGTGCACCTGATGCTGCTGTACGACGAAGCGCTGACCGGTGCCACCAAACAGTGGATTCGAGATCGCCACTACAACGCCGAATGGGCGCTGTCGGCGCAACTGGAAGTCCTTGCGCGCCAATTCGACGAAATGGAGGACGACTACCTGCGCGAGCGCAAGGCCGATCTCGAGCAGGTCGTCGAACGCTTGCTGCGCGCGATGGCGCGTGGGCCGTCGACCTCGTTCACCCCGGCGCGCGGCGCCACGCCGGACCCGCGCGACTTTGCCGGCGAGGACCCGCTGGTGCTGATCGCCAACGACATCGCGCCGGCCGACATACTGCAGTTCAAGCGCAGCGTGTTCACCGGCTTCATCACCGACGTCGGCGGGAAGACGTCGCACACGGCCATCGTTGCGCGAAGCCTCGACATCCCGGCGGTCGTGGGCGCGCGCGAGGCCAGCCGCATCATCCGGCAGGACGACTGGGTCGTGATCGACGGCGACGCCGGGATCGTCATCGTCAATCCCTCGCCGATCGTGCTCGAGGAGTACCGTTTCCGGCAGCGCCAGAGCGAGCTCGAGCGTGCTCGGCTGTCGAGGCTGCGCCACACGCCCGCGGTGACGCTCGACGGCGAACGGGTGGAGTTGCTGGCGAACATCGAGCTGCCGGGTGACGCGCCCGGGGCACTCGAGGCCGGAGCGGTCGGCGTTGGACTGTTCCGCAGCGAGTTTCTGTTCATGAACCGTGGTGGCGAGCTGCCCGGTGAAGACGAACAATTCGAGGCCTACCGCGCCGCCGTCGAGGCCATGAAGGGGTTGCCGGTGACCATCCGCACCGTCGACATCGGCGCCGACAAGCCGCTCGAGCGCATGTCAGTGAACGAACTTCGCCATGAGCACGCGCTGAACCCCGCGCTAGGCCTGCGGGCGATTCGCTGGAGCCTGTCCGAGCCGGGCATGTTTCGCCAGCAACTGCGCGCCATTCTTCGCGCCAGCGCCTACGGGAAGGTTCGCCTGCTGATCCCGATGGTGGCGCACGTGAGCGAAGCGCGACTGACGCTCGAAGCGCTGGCGCGCGCCAAGCAGCAATTGACCGAAGCCGGCAAGCCGTTCACCGATGTCGAGGTCGGCGCGATGGTCGAGGTACCCGCCGCCGCGCTCATGCTCGGAAGTTTCCTGCGCCTGTTCGACTACGTCTCTATCGGCACCAACGACCTCATCCAGTACACGCTGGCGATCGATCGCGCCGACGAGGCCGTCGCGTACCTGTACGACCCGTGGCACCCGGCGGTGCTGCAACTCATCGCGCGAACGATTGCCGAGGCGCGTGCTGCCGGCAAGGATGTCAGCGTTTGCGGCGAAATGGCCGGCGACCCAGCGTTTACCGAGCTGCTGCTGGCGATGGGTCTGCGCAGCTTTTCGATGCATCCTTCGCAAATCGCCTCGATCAAGCAGCGCGTGCTGCGCGCCGACACCCATCGTTGGGCAGCGCGCCTGGAGCAGGTCCTGAACGCCGAGGATCCGATGTCGGCTTGCCTCGAGGTGAAACGGGCGCTCGCAAATGCCCCGACGGCGACACCGGCTGCAGCGGTCTCGGTTTCAGTTTGATCGGCTTCTGGCGGAGCCGCCAGAAAAGTCTGCTATAGTGGCGGACTTCGCTGAACACAGCCTGTTGCCGGAACCAACCGGGTTCGGGCACCGATCAGCGAGGCGCGAGAAAGTCGAGTGTTTGACAGGGATTAGAAAAACATGTCAGAATCGCTCTCTCAGCTGATAACTGCAAGTTGATCAGCAGATGTCGAAACAGCGCAAGGCGAAGGCCGGCGCGGCAAGACAAGCTCTTTAAAAACTAACAGCCGATAAGCGTGGGCGTTTGAAGGCGAGTGCCAAGAGTCGCAAGACTCGAGGTCTCTTGGACCTTAAACGCTCACTGAAGTGAAGTTCACTTCAATTCTTTGAGCAAACATTCAAGATCGAACTGAAGAGTTTGATCCTGGCTCAGATTGAACGCTGGCGGCATGCCTTACACATGCAAGTCGAACGGCAGCACGGGAGCAATCCTGGTGGCGAGTGGCGAACGGGTGAGTAATACATCGGAACGTGCCCAGTTGTGGGGGATAGCCCGGCGAAAGCCGGATTAATACCGCATACGACCTACGGGTGAAAGCGGGGGATCGCAAGACCTCGCGCAATTGGAGCGGCCGATGTCAGATTAGGTAGTTGGTGGGGTAAAAGCCTACCAAGCCGACGATCTGTAGCTGGTCTGAGAGGACGACCAGCCACACTGGGACTGAGACACGGCCCAGACTCCTACGGGAGGCAGCAGTGGGGA